>JBGCFW010000361.1:0-11452 GCA_045107155.1 Ilumatobacter sp.
GGGTCGCTCGGTGAACGCGTCACGGAAGCCGCTCCGATGATGCCGTCGGTCCGGCTCCTTCTTCAGGTCGACGACGGATCGCCGCTGGTTGACGGTGCCGAGTGGTATCACGAAGTGGTCGACGCAGCGGAGCCGGCTGCGCGTATCGAGCGGTCCGGCGACGACGCTCTGATGCTCTACACGGGCGGTACGACCGGCAATCCCAAGGGTGTTGTGTGGCGCCATGTCGACCTGTTCGGTGCGCTGGCGTTCACCGGCTACGCGTCAGCGGGCATCGAGGTGCCCACCACGGTTGTAGATGTCGGTCGCATCGCAGCGGAGCTCCGATCGAGCGGACAGAGCCCGGTCATGTTGTGTGCGCCACCGCTGATGCACGGCACGGCGCTCTTTCTCGCGATCAGTACGTTCGTGATGGGTGGAACGGTCGTGCTCCTCGGGGAGCGCTCGTTCGACGCGAACGAATTGTGGGATCTGGTCGACCGTCATCAGGTCACGCAGATCTCGCTCGTCGGCGATGCCTTCGCCCGTCCGCTCAACGATGCGCTCACCGCTGGTCGCGCGCCTGGAACGAGCCGTGAGGTGCCGTCGGTGACTCGCATCATGTCGACGGGCGCGACCCTGTCGGCGGAGCAGAAGCGCGGGCTGCAGCGGGGTGCGCCCAACGCCGTCATCTTCGACATGATCGGTGCGTCGGAGGGCGGCCCCTATGCGATCTCGATGACGATGCCGGGCGATGCCCCGCCGGACACCGCGGTGTTCACCGCCCTGCCGAACGTCGTCACGATCGACCCTGCGACGGGTCAGGCGTTGCCGTGGGGGAGTGAGACGCCTGGCATGCTGGCCGCGTCCGGGCCGATGCCGCGCGGGTACTGGCAGGACGAGTCGAAGACCGCTGAGACATTCCGCACGATCGATGGCGTGCGCTACACCGTGCCGGGCGACTTCGCGACGATCGCTGTGGATGGCACCGTCACGCTGCTCGGACGCGGGTCGGTCTGCATCAACTCGGGTGGCGAGAAGATCTATCCCGAAGAGGTCGAGGTCGCGGCCCGAAAGCACGAGACGATCATCGATGCGAACGTGGTCGGAGTTCCGCACGAACGATTCGGTGAGACCGCGGTGCTCGTGTGCTCGGTGTCGGAACCGACGAACGCCGACGACGTCATCGCCACGATCAAGGATCTGATCGCCGACTACAAGGCACCGCGTCGCGTGGTGTTCGTCGACGAGGTCTACCGCGCTCCGAACGGCAAGGCCGACTATCGGTGGGCCCGCGAGCAAGCGCTCGCCTGAGTCGTCGGAGCGGCGATCGTGGAGGGCGTCGAGCTCCGTGCTGTGGAGCCACCGGGCCAACCGAGTTGCTTCGCCCACCCGCTGATCTCGTCGGCCTCGGGATGAGCTTCGATCGTGATCTGCGTTTCCCCGACCTGGTAGCCCACGAGGTCTCCCTCGCGAGAACAGAACGTCTCTGGCAAACCCAAGACGTCGGCGTAGAAGTGGCGCGCCCGATCGAGTCGGCTGCCGGCGCAATGGAGAGAGAGGAACGTCCTCATCACCTCAACGTATCGAGCGTCGACTCGATCGTTTGGCCGAGACGAACGCGACCGTCGCGGAGTCCCGAGCAGTGTTCGGAATCGACGCGTGCGTTGTCAGTCGGTTTGCGGCTCGGCACCGCGAGGGTGAGATCCGTTCACCGGTCGAGCACGCCCAACGACAGTTCCCACAGCTCCTCGGCACGCTGCGGATCGACGGCGTAGGCGAGCACACCGTCGCTCCCCTCGGCTGGATCGACGACCTCGGCAACGTGGCAGTCCTCGCAGTACACGCCGCCGAAGTCACGGAACTGCTCCGATGTCGCGGCCCAGACGGTCGTGGCGGCGCCTTGGGGAATCGACTTCCACGAGAACTCCTGCGGATTGCTCTGCTTGATCCGTTCCTGCAGGTTCGCTCGAACCTCGGGTGTCATGTGACGACCGAGGTCGGTGTGGATGCCGCCCGGATGCACCGCGATCGACCGGATGCCCGACGACCCATGTCGCCGATCGAGCTCGACCGAGAACAACACGTTCGCCGTCTTGCTCGCTCCGTAGGCGACCCACGGGTCGTAGGGACGCTGTTCGAAGTTCGGGTCGGTCAGGTCGACGTCGCCGAAGCGGTGGCCAGCCGATGACAGGTTGATGACCCGGCCACCGTCGGCGGTGGCGAGCAGGTCGATGAGCGGAAGCGTCCATGCCATGTGACCGAGATGGTTCGTGCCGAACTGCGTCTCGAAGCCGTCGACGGTTCGGCCCTCGGGCGTACACATCACGCCGGCGTTGTTGATCAGAAGGTCGAGCCGCTCGAGCCGGCCGGCCAGAACGAGCGCAGCTCGTCGGGCGCTACTCAGGTCGGCGAGATCGACGACGACCGTGTCGACCGACGCGTCCGCGTGTGCCTCGCGGATCTGCGCCACAGCGGCGTCGAGCTTGTCGGCGCTGCGTGCCGCGAGGATGACGTGCGCGCCGGCGGCAGCGAGGGAACGAGCAGTCTCCAGACCGAGACCACCCGAAGCGCCGGTCACCGCAGCGACGGTGCCGGAGAGATCGAGACCGCTCAGGACATCGTCGGTCGTCGAGGCCGCACCGAACGACCCTCTCATGTCAGCGCGGCGCTCCACCACTGCTCGAACGATGGCAACGCGGCACGGTCCACCAGCTCGACGATGAGGCCGCTCGGGGGCCGCACGTACGTGAACACGCCATACCCGTCACCGGCTCCGGGGTCCCGGTGTGCGCCGATCAACGTCCAGCCGGCCGCAACGAGCGCGTCGGTTTCGCCGGTGATGTCATCGACCCAGATGCCGACGTGGTGCGCCCCGGTGCGGTCGTTGCCGTCCCAGAACGAGCCGGCCGGACCCTCGAGCAACTCGATGTGCTGCGGGCCTTCGGCCGAGTACGTGTACCTGAGGTGGATCTCCTGCAGTCCGTCGTCGGGTGTCCACAGCTGTTGGGCCGGGTTCTCTCGACACTCGGACCAGGTGACGCCCATCGACGAACCGAGTTCTTCCATCGCCGCGCTGAGGTCGGGGACTCGCATCCCGAGGTGGAACAGGTCCTGGTAATCGATCATGATCAACCAGCTGGTGCGTCGAGTGCGCTCGGGTCGCCCAGCAGTTCGGCGATGGTGCGACAGAACGCAGCGGCTGGAGCGCCATCGAAGGCCCGATGGTCCCAGGTGAGGCTCAGCGTCAGCCGCTTCGTGGTGGCGACGTTGCCGTCATGGTCGAGGGTGAGGTCGTCGCGGAGTCTGCCGACGCCGAGAATCGCCGTGTTGGGCGGGTTGATGACCGGGGTGAAGCCGTCGACGCCGAACATCCCGAGCGTGCTCACGGAGAATGTGCCGCCTTCGAGGTCGGGGAGTGCGAGCGACCCGTCGCGTGCGGCCTCGGCCAGGCGTGTCGATTCCGTGCTGAGCGAGTCGAGCGTGCGCGTCGCCGTGTCGGAGATGACGGGCACGATCAATCCGTCGTCGAGTGCCACGGCCATCCCGACGTGGACCGTCGGGAGCAGGGCGACGCCCTCGTCGGTGATCTGCGAGTTGACGAGCGGATGAGCAACGAGGGCTCGTGCCGCCGCGGCGATCACGTAGTCGGTGTAGCTCGGTGCTGCGCCCTCGGCCTTGCGGTCGGCTCGGTCGGCGACGACGGCGTCGAGGTCGGCGTCCATGTGCAAGGTGAGTTGCGCCATCTCGGCGAGCGACGCGTGCATCCGCTTGGCGATCGTGCCGCGCATCCCGCTGAGCTTGATCACGCTCGTGGGTTCTTGCATCGCCGCCGGGAGCGGTGGCTTCACCGGTTTCGCCGGAGCGGCGGTTGGCGTCGGCGGTGCGACGGGCGCGGCCTGGGCGACCGACGTGAGGAGCCCACGAACATGGCGGGCGACCGAGTCTTTGGTGACACGTCGGTCGATGGGGTCGACCGCGACGGTGTTGAGGTCGACGCCGAGGAGGTCAGCGAGTTGGCGAGCGGCGGTCGTCGCCGGAACCCGCAGACCGCCCGGCGCACTCGTCGCGCCCGATGCTGGCGCTGGGACGACAGCGGTGGCTGGTGGTCCAGCGACGATGTCGTCGAGGTCTGCTGCGATGATTCGGCCGTCGGGGCCGGTGCCGCGCACCGTGCGAAGGTCGATGTTGCGTTCGATGGCCAGTCGCTTCGTGAGCGGTGACGCGATGACGCGCCCTGTCGTCATGACGGGTGCTGGCGACGGCGTCGAAGCAGCGGCGCTGGGCGTGCTCGCGGGTTCGGGAGCGGTCGGGGAGGCAGCAACCGGAGCGTCGCCGCCGGGTGCGCTCTCGCCCTCGGCGAGTAGCCAGCCGATCCGTTCACCGCAGGCGAACGTGTCGCCGACCTGGCCGACGACGTGGAGTCGGCCGGACTCGGCCGCGTCGACGTCGGTCTCTGTCTTGTCGGTCTCGATTCGGAGCACGGCAGCACCAGCGTCCACGACGGCGCCGTCGTCGACCAGCCATTCGGTGATCGTGCCTTCCTCCATCGTGAGGCCGAGCTTCGGCATGAGGAATTCAGTGGCCATGAGGGTCCTTTCTGGCGTGTTCGCATCGCGAGTTCGTAGGGGCGTCGAAACGGTGCTCGCGGGCGGCGAGAGCGAGCGCCGCATCGACGTCGATGAGCCGAGGTCCCGACCGGGTGATCGCTGCCGTGATCGTCGTGTCGGGGCCGACCGGGCTGGTGCGCTCGCCGTCGTAGGCGAGGACGCCGCCGCCGGGCAACGCCACGGGCATGCCCTCGTCGAGCGAAATCACCTCGCAAACGCCGAGCGTGGTGAATTCACCCGGAGCGAGCGGTACCCGGATCTTTCGGCCAGCTGGGCCGAGATGCAGGAGCACTCCGCCGGCGTCGTTACGTCCGACCGGATGGAGGCGGCCCGCGATACTCGCCAGACCGGTGCTCGCCGGGTTGGCGATACAGGCCATGACCCACCGGATCGACGCCGGGTCGCTGACTGCGCGGGCGCCGACGAAGGTCGTGTCGATGAGCGCCGCTTCGACCAGCGCATGGTCGTGATGCGTACGACCGCTCGCAGTGTCGGCGATGTCGAGCACCACTCGCTTGGACTGATGACCGACGGACGCGAGCGCCACCGTGCCGGTGGCCACGAGGGCTGCGGCGACTCCGGCCGAGGTGCCGTCGGTGGTGGACGGATACACGTTGTTCGTGCCGGTCGACAACGCAATGAGTGGCGCGTCGGGCCACCCGGTGGCGACGTCACGGGCGGTGCCGTCACCACCCAACACGATCACTGCCCCGGCACCGTGCTGGTGCAGTGCACGCGCGGCGGCGACCGTGTCGAGGTGTGACCCGGTCTGCGGGCTCTCGATCAACTCGATGTCGCCAGCGAGCCCCTCGACGGCTCGCTCGCCGAGCCGGTGTGTGTCGGCACTCAGCATGATCCGCTCGACACCCTGCTCGAGCGCGCCCGCAGCCACGCGTCGCATGATGCCGATCTTCACCGAATCGGACGTGTGGCCCGCCGCCGACACCAGACGCCGGATGTCCTTGCCGGCGTGGGGGTTGACGATGATGCCGACCGTGGACCGCTCGGTGTGGTTCATGGCGAGTCGGACGGGGGAGACATCGCGTGGGTCAGGCGCCCGGACGGGCGAGCACGCTCCGGATCGCATCCGTGATCTTGTCGGGCGACGGGAGATAGCCGGCCTCGAGCGCCGGGCTGAACGGAACGGGGGAGAAGGGTGCCGCCACTCGCCCGATCGGAGCGTCCAAGTAGTCGAACGCTTCCTCCTGGATCTGCGCGGTGACTTCGGCCCCGAGCCCGCCGAAGCGAACCGCTTCGTGGACGACGACGACACGGTTGGTCTTCTTGACCGACTCGACGATGGTGTCGGTGTCGAGCGGTTGCATCGTGCGCGGGTCGATCACTTCGACACTGATGCCTTCGCTCGCCAACTTGTCGGCGACGTCGACGCAGTCGTTGGCCATCTTGGCCCACGACACGACCGTGACATCGGTGCCCTCGCGCAACACGTTCGCCGTGCCCAATGGGATCGCGTACGGTTCCTCGGGCACCTCGCCCTGCATGCCGAGGAGACGCTTGTGCTTGATCATGATCGTGGGGTTGTTCTCACGGATGCACGACGTCATCAAGCCCTTCATGTCATAGGGGCTCGACGGGTACACGACCTTCAGGCCGGGAATGTGCGAGATGAGTGCTTCGAGCGACTGGCTGTGTTGCGCAGCTGCGGAGAGGCCGCCGCCACCACCGGTCGTGATCGTCATCGGCACGGTCGCCGCGCCGCCGAACATGTACTTGACCTTCGCGGCCTGGTTGATGATCTGGTCGAACGCCACGGCGATGAAGTCCATGAACATGATGTCGACGATCGGACGCAGCCCAGCAACTGCGGCGCCGACGCCGAGTCCGATGATCGCCTGCTCGCTGATCGGTGTGTCCACGACGCGTCGCTCGCCGAACTCCTTCTGCAGGCCTGCGTAGCTCTGAAACACCCCGCCGAACGCGCCGATGTCCTCGCCGGCACAGAAGATGTCGGGGTCGGCCTGCATCTCTTGGCGGACTGCCTCGTTGAACGCTTGGACGTAGCCGATCTTGCGGGTCATGACGTGGCTCCTTCCCGCTCGGGAGTCGCTGAATAGACGTCGACGAGGATCTGGTCGACATCTGGCGTGGGTGAGTCCTCCGCGAACTGGATTGCTTCGTCGATGTCGGCGCGCAGCTCGGCCCACACGTCATCGAACGCTTGGCGTGTCGTGGTGCCCGCTTCGATCAGGCGATCTTCGAACGTGAAGATCGGGTCGCGCTGTTTCCAGACCTCGACTTCGTCGTCGGTGCGGTACTTCAGCCCGAGGTTCTGCACGCCGTGGTGGTTGTAGAAGCGGTAGGTCTTTGCTTCGATCAGCGATGGTCCTTCGCCGCGAAGTGCACGAGCCTTGGCCTCGACGGCCGCTTCGTGGATCGCCACGGCGTCCATCCGGTCGAGGATGATGCCCGGCATGCCGTAGCCGGCGGCACGATCGACGATGTCGGTGATCGCCATGGTCTTGTCGCGCGGGGTGAACTCGCCGTATTCGTTGTTCTCACAGATGAAGAGGACGGGAAGCTGCAGCGCGCAGGCCATGTTGGCCGCCTCGTGGAACGCGCCGATGTTGGTGGAGCCGTCCCCGAAGAACGCGGCGGCGACGTTGCCGTCATCGCGGTACTTGTTCGCGAAGCCTGCACCGACCGCGATCGGTGCGCCGGCCCCCACGATGCCGTTGGCTCCGAGCATGCCGACGTCGAGGTTCGAGATGTGCATCGAACCTCCCTTGCCCTTGTTGTAGCCCGTCGACTTTGCCATCAGCTCGGGCATCATCGGCTTGAACTCACCACCCTTGGCGACGAGGTGGCCGTGACCGCGGTGCGTCGAGGTGATCTGGTCGGTGTCGGTGAGCGCGGCGCACACCCCCGACGCAACGGCTTCCTGGCCGACGTAGAGGTGGAGGAAGCCGGGCAGTCGAGCGGACTCGGCGAGCTTGCCCGCCGCTTCTTCGAAGAGCCGGATTCGCACCATGCGCCGGTGCATGTCCATCAGGACGTCGGTCGAGAGTTCCATGTGTTCCTTGCGTCGAAGTGGAGAGTGGAAGCGTGCACCGGTGAGGTGTGCGACGACCGGGATGTGGTCAGCGGGCGAGGATCGTGACGCCGCTGATGCCGGGGGCCCCGTACACGTGGGTGTACGCGACCTTGGGATCGTTGGGAACCTGCCGTTGGCCAGCGTCGCCGCGCAGCTGGAGCACGTTTTCGTAGACCTGACGAAGACCTGACGCTCCGATCGGTTCACCGTTCGCAAGGCACCCGCCGTCGGTGTTCACCGGCAGGCGACCGTTGATCTCCGTGTCGCCGCGGGCGAGCATGTCCTCCTGCTCGCCGTGCTCGCAGAAGCCGTTCTCGGCCATGTGCATGATCTCGGCGCCAGACTCGGTGTCCTGCAGCTGGGCGATGTCGACATCGTCAGGGCCGATGCCGGCCATCTCGAACGCAGCCTTCGATGCATCGGCCGTTGGTCCCGGGTCGCGGTCGATCGCGGTCGACGGTGCGAGCACTTCGAACGACCCGAACTGGCGGGTGCGCATCGCCGCGGCCTTGAGGTAGATCGGCTTGTCGGTGTACTCCTTGGCCTTGTCGGCGCGGCACACGATCATCGCGACGCCACCTTCGCCCGGCGAGCAGAACATGTACTGCGTGAGCGGCCACGACAACATCTGCGCATCGAGCACCTGCTCTTCGGTGAGCGGCTTGCGTCGCCATGCCATCGGGTTCATCGCGCCGTTGCGGAACGCTTTGGCCGACACCTTCGCGAGCGACTGCTCGGTGATGCCGTAGTCGTGCATGTACCGGGTGATCTTCATCCCGAAGAACTGCGTGGTGAGTGCGAGACCGGAACCGCCGTACCAGTCCTTGCCGCGCGGCCCCTTGATGCGGAACGCGCCGCGCTCGTGCTTGTCGAAACCGATCGCGATGCCGACATCTGCAGCACCGGACTTGATCGTGTTGATCGACTGAGAAAGCGCGGTGCCGCCGGTTGCACAACCGTTCACGACGTTGGTGAACGGCAGGCCGGTCAGGCCGATGCGGCTGACCATCGTGTCAGCCGCTCCGCCGTCCATCGAGCCGCCGACGGCGAACTCCATGTCGGACCAGTCCTTGCCGCAGTCGGCGAGTGCGCGGCGCACCGCCGTGACGCCCATGTCCATGCCCGACACGCCGTCGTGGCGTCCGAACTCGTGCATTCCGATGCCGACGATCGCAACGTCGTTCATGACTGGTCTCCTGAAGATGTGGGGGCGAAGGCGTACGTGACGACGTCATTGCCGTCATCGTCGGTGGTGAGGTGGTGGAGAACGATCTCCATCTCCATACCGATCTCGAGTCGGTCGGGGTCGGCTTCGGTGAGGCGGGTCTCGACGCGCACCTGGCCGGGCAGCTCGACGTAACCGACGCCGTACGGCTCGAAGTCAGCGCCGGTGGGTCCGAGATAGGGCGGCGCTTTCGGCGGGAACGCCTGAATGGTCCACGCCCAGAGCGTGCCGGCGCTGGCCAACTCGATGTCTTCCTGCTCGTTGAACATGCATTTCGGGCACCCGCTCTGGCGCGGGAACATGTGGTTGTCACAGTTCGTGCACCGACTGCCGAGTAGGACGGGCGTGCCGTCGACGATGTTGAAAATGCCGTCGGCGACGGCAACGGTGGTGGACATCTCGCTCCTGAAACTTAATGATCGTTCAGTAAGCGAGAGTAGCAGCGAGGTGTTCTCCGCCTCGCAGCGAAGCGCCTCAGCGAGGGCGTCGCCAGTTGTCGATCAAGTTGCCCATCTCGGCCACCAGTTCGTCTTGGCCCGACGCGAGGCCGGTCACGGTGTCGACGTGCGTGGCGCCGAGGAGGAGCAGGTAGAAGAGGTGCACTTGGGCGGGGCTCAGTCCGGCCTTCTCCGAGAGGCGTCGCCCGTTCTCGGTTTGCCAGGCGGCGAGGAACTCGGCCAGCTCGGGCGAGCGGTGCGCAGCGTTGTGTAGCTCGGAGAGCAGGATTCGCGTCTGGGCGAAATCCGGGTGGAGGAAGACCTCTGCCACGCCTTTGAGGCCCAGCGAATCGGTGAGGTGGGTGTCGGTGATCGAGTACAGCTCCCGCTTGCTGGCAGCGACGAGCAGCGCGTCCTTGCCGGAGAAGTGGCTGTACACCGCCGGCGTCGAGACCTCGGCCCGCCGAGCGATGTCGGACAGGGTCACGCCCTCGTAGCCGAACTCGATGCAGGCGGCGACCGCTGCCTGCAGGAGCCGGTCGCGCGTGGGCGTTCCATGCTGGTCGACCTTGGGCGGGCGGCCGATACGACCTGACCGGGCGGCGTCGTTGTCAGTCATGCTCGTCATCTCGAGACATGACGCTACCGACGCCGCCGCCCATCATCCGGTGTGCCCTCTGGCCCAGCGCAACGAGCGTCTGAGGAGCTCGAAGTAGGCCGGATGCTCCCACGATCCGCGCTCGATCTTGGGGTAGAACGGGACTGCCGGTGCCATGTCGTAGTGGCCCCGGCAGTGGCCGAGCGTGTTGTACAGCACCGCACCGTCGCCGAGTTCTCGCAGGTACATCACGAGGTGGTCGTGAGGGCCGTCGGTCCAGTCGTGTTCCACGAACCCACGTGCATCGCCCGACCAGGTGGTCTGGAGGAGCGGCACGAGTGCAGCGCGATCGGCGTGCTCGGACAGGTAGAGCTCGTCGTCGGTCTCGAACGGTTCGATGCCCGACACCAGCCAGTGGTCGCCAGGCGACGGCTCCACGAGGTACGGAGCGATCGGCGGATGGGCGATGAACTGTGACCCGAGCGTGTCGGCCCACAACGGGAACACGCGTGGTGCGTCGACACCGTTCGGCGTTCCGACGTCGAGCGCCGAATTGGTGCCGTGCAGCGCGACCCACCGACCGCCGCCCTCGACCCAGTTGCGAATGGTCTGTTGCGCCTGCTCCGACGGTCGAACATTGCAGGTGTAGCTGACGAGGATCGAGCCCGCAGCGATCGCGTCGGCGTCTTCGTAGTCGGGTTGCACGCGGACTCGGAACTCCTCGTGTTCCCCGAGAAGCTCGAGGAGCTGGAGGCGTGCAAAGTCGATGTCGTGGTACATCCCGCCGGCAACGAGGGTGACGTCGATGCGCGAGCCGGTGCTGTCGTCCGAGGCGGTGCTCATCGGTACGGCCCGATCAGAAGTCGATGCGCTTGAGGAAGCCGCCGTCGACGGTGACGTTCACACCGTTCACGTGCCGAGCCGCACTGCTCGCGAGGAAGGCCACCACGTTGGCGACGTCGTCCACGGTGCCCAGCTCGCCCTGGGGATGCACCTTCTCGGTCGCTTCGTAGAACTCGGCCATGTGGTCCTTGATCTTGTTCCAGTCGCCACCTTCGACGAAGATCGGGCCGGGCGACACCACGTTGCACCGGACACCCTTGGCGCCGAGCACCTGGGCCTGGCCGAGGGTCCAGTTGGTCACCGCTGACTTGAACGCGCTGTAGCTGTTCGAACCCGACGCGAAGTGCTCGGCGGTCGCCGTGGTGCCGATGCTGATGACCGACCCGCCGCCGTCGGCGAGTGCGTCGGTGGCAGCGCCAACACCGCGGACCATGGCCATGAGGTCGATGTTGAAGTTGTTCAGCCAGCCTTCGAGGGTCTTGGCGGGCTTGCCCGACGTGTTGTGCACGTAGATGTCGATTCCGCCGAGCTGCTCGGCCGACGACGCGACCCATGCCTCGACGGCGTCACCGTCGCTCGCGTCGACCGATGCGCCGACCACGGTGCCGAGTTCAGACATCTCCGAGATGGCCTGCTCGACACCTTCGGCGTCACGAGCGCAGATCGCGACCGATGCACCCTCCGCCAGGAGCGTCTCGGCAACGGCGC
>JBGCFW010000362.1:0-3987 GCA_045107155.1 Ilumatobacter sp.
GGCTGCACACCGACATCCGTGGTTGGACGCTGGCCGATTCGGTCACTGACGAACAATTCGAACGGCTGCGCGCTGCCGCTCCGAGTGCGCTCGGGTCGTTCGTCGATGCACCGGGCCGGGTGTCGTTCCCAGCACCAGCGCTGATCGCGACGGCATCGGTTGATTGAGCACGGTTCGAATCAGCCGAAGAACGCCCACCCGACGAGGGCGACAGCGATCACGACGCCGGCGATCACGAACGCGATGTCGGCGGGCTTCGCCGTGAACTTCCGGTACGGGTTGAACCCCACGGCGTCAGTATCGTCCGCGCCATGCCGAGCGACACCTTCGAGACCTTGATCGTCGAACGAACTGACGGAATCGTCCACGTCACGATGAACCGGCCGCATCGAAAGAATGCGGCGAGTGACACCATGTGGGGCGAACTGCTGCAGGTCTTTCGCGAGATCGACGCCAGCCCGACCGATCGAGTCCTGGTTCTGACGGGTGCCGATGGAGATTTCTGCTCCGGTGCGGACGTCGGTGGAATGGACGAGAGTGCGTCGGGCGCCGGTGAGGTCGTCGCTCGGCCTCATCAGCTCACAGCCATGCGTCGCATCACCGATATCTGCCTCACGCTGAATCGTCTTCGCCAGCCGACGATCGCAAAGGTCCGCGGCGTCGCGGTCGGTGCCGGCATGAACATGGCGCTGTCGTGTGACCTGATCGTCGCCGATGAGACAGCGCGCTTCTCCGAGATTTTCGCCCGTCGCGGGCTCAGCATCGACTTCGGTGGGTCGTTCTTGCTGCCGCGTCGCGTCGGTCTGCACAAGGCGAAGGAGTTGGCGTTGCTCGCCGACATCATCGACGCCAAGGAGGCCGAGTCGATCGGTCTGCTCAACCGTCTCGTCCCGTCAGCGGAACTCGATGCTGCCGTCGACGATTGGGCGAAACGTCTCGCAGCGGGTCCGCCGATCGCTCTCACCATGACGAAGCGGCTGCTGAACAACTCGCTCAATGTGACGCTCGAGGAAGCACTCGACGACGAAGGTCTCTCGCAGACCGTGAACTTCGGAACGGCTGATACGGCCGAAGCGATGCGCGCGTTCATCGAGAAGCGGGAGCCGGACTTCCAGGGGCGCTGACGCGCCCGTCCGGGAACTGACGGGCCCGGCGGTTCGGGTGCCCCGACATGGCACCGGTGGTTCGTTACCCTCAGGATCGTGCTTCGGCGACTTCTCATGGCTTCGCTCGCGGCGTGCGCCTTGATGCTGTCGACGGCGCCGTTGGCGCATGGCGCGCCCGAGCCCGTCGTGCCCCGCCCGGAGGTCAGCGGCTCCGCTGGCGATCGACTGGTTCCCGTGCCCGCTGGCTGTCCAGTCCCCGAAGTCGCCGACGTGGCGTTCGTCGGCACGGTCGTCGCGAAGGACGGGTTCATCGAGAAGGGAACCGTTCGGTACCGGATCGACCAGGTGCGTGCCGGCGATGCGGCGCCGTTCGCGGTCGGCGGACTCATCGACGTGCGATATGGGCCGGACTCGCAGTACCTCGACGTCGACAGCAGCTACCTCGTGTCGGCGGCGGTCGATCCGACGATCGCCGCGCTCGCGTCGAAGGTGAGCCCCGAGGCACCCTTGTTCGGCGGAGATGCGGTGATCGGTGTGGAAGACACCGAGACCGAGTGCCCGGCCTTCGACGATCCGGTCATGACGATCAACGTCGACGGAACCCCGGTCGAGTCGGGCTTGCTCACCCCACTGTTCGAGGACACGCGGCTGCTGCTGGCGACGATCGGTGTTCCTGCAGCGGTGGTCGCAGGAGCGCTCGTCGGTCTGGTGCTCCTGCGTCGACTGCTCGACCTCGGATTCCGCGGAATCGTGGCCCTCGGCCGTGCCGCTGTCACTCCGAGCCCCGACCATCGGGCCGGCCGGGTTCGAAGGCATCTGTCGGAGCTCGAAGCCACAACACTTCCCGACGACGGGTCGGCCACCGGTCCGGTTCGATCCGACGGCGACCTGGTCGACTCCACCGGCCGCTGACGGTTGGCGGGTCAGCGCTCGAGGGCGAACCCTGTACCGAGCGGAAGCAGGAAGCAACCGATGGAGCGCAGCCGCTCGGCGACTCGTGAGGCGATCCCGACGTCATCGGCGACCACGGCGACCGCGCCGCCCGACCCGGTGTAGGTCGCCGAGGCGCCACCCGATCGAGCCAGGTCGACCATCTCGACGTGAGCCGGGTCGAGCAACAGCGCCGATGCCCGCAGATCGAAGGTTGCGTCGACGGCGCGGCGGAGCTGCCCGACGTCGCTGGATCGGATCGCCTGCGCAGCGTCGCGAGCGTGGTCGCCCAACGAGGCCATTGCCTTGAGGAAGGTCTTCGATTTCGTGTCGCCGGCTTGGTGGACCGCTCCGCTGTCGGCCGCGGTGTCCGGGCGGCAGGCGACGAACCAGACGCCGGGAAGGTGGCCGAGTTCGGAGACTTCCGCGGCCGCGACCGCTCGTGTGTTCGCGACTGCCCCCGAGAAGTCCATCAGCAGCGTGTGTTCGTAGGCTTGGACGAGCCGATCCTGCATGCCCGCCTTGATGCCGAGGAGGTCACGTTCTGCCACGAGTGCGATCGTCGCGAGCCGCACCGGGTCGAGCGGGCCGCCCGTTGCCCAGGCATCATCACGGGAGTGGGCGACGACGGCACGGAGCGCCGCGATCACGATGGCGCTCGACCCGGCGAGGCCGACCGACCGGGGAATCGCGGTGGTCACCGTCGTCCGAAGCGGCGCGATGTCGATCCCGGTCTCACGCGCGAGCGCCACGATCGCGGCGGCCACGAGCGGGCGGTCACCGCTCGTCGGCGGCCGAGCGACGAGCTCGTCGAGTTCCGCAACCGTCGCCGCGGCGTGATCGATTCCGTCGATCGCGAAGGTGTCGGCGGACTCGACCGAGACCGAAGCGCGCACCGGGGGGATCGGCGTCGCGACGACCGCACCTCCGTACATGTCGGATGGGTTGCCCGCGAGCGCCGCACGGGCGCAACAGCTCGCCGTGGTGGAAGCCGTTCCGATCGGTGTCATCGGATCGATGTGTAGCAGCGTCGACCTCGTACGGTGATGCCGTGCAAGTGAGGCGAGCTGAACAGAACGACATCGGCCAGTTGTGCGTCACAGCCATGCGTGCCTTCGCAGAGGACCCGGTCATGCGCTGGCTCTACCCGGACGACGAGGTCTACTTCGCGCCGGGTGGAGCCGTCTTGCGACGAGCGATGACCGGCTGGGTCACTCGCAACGAGGTGTGGTGTACCGACGACGGGGCGGCCCTCGCCGTCTGGATCCAGCCTGGAGCGCCGGCGGATCCATCCGACGAGCCGGCATCGCCGCCTCCGGAAGACCTCGCCGAGCGCTTCTCGATCATCGGTCCACTGCTCGCGGCGCACACGCCGGTCGAGGAGCACTGGTACCTGCAGTTGCTTGCGACGCACCCCGACTGGCAACGCAATGGCATCGCGTCGCTGTTGATGCGACCGATGCTCGAACGAGCCGATGCGGACGGCATCGCCTGCCATCTCGAGACCGAGACCTTCGTGAACCTGGCGTTCTACCGGCGTCATGGATTCGAGGTCGAGAGCGAGTTCGACATCCCGACCGGACGCCATCTTCATCGGTTCTCGTCGTTCGGCGCCGATCCGGACGCAGAAGTCGGCCCGCACATGTGGGCGATGCACCGTCGGCCCGGCTGAGGCGACGATCGAGGTCAGGCTCGGGCGGCCTCGGCACGAGTACGTAGGTCGGACACGGCGTGTTCGAGGCCGTCGGGATCGCGGTAGAGAGCGCTGCCGGCGATCAGCACGTTCGCTCCGGCTGCTGCGGCGCCTGCGATGGTTGCCGGTCCGATGCCGCCATCGACCTCGATGTGGACGTCGTCGGCGCGTCCCGCATCGACCAGCATCTGCTGGATCTCGGTGATCTTCGGCTCCATGGTCAGGATGTACGCCTGGCCACCGAACCGCGGGTTCACG
>JBGCFW010000363.1:0-5286 GCA_045107155.1 Ilumatobacter sp.
TCGGTGAAGTACCAGACGCCAGGGGTCGGAAGGGTGTCGCGAAGAGTCATGGGCGCACCCTAGGAAAGTGGCACCGTTCAGCCCCGCTCGAACCAATCGCCCGAAGTGATAGGCACCAGGTCGAGGCCGTCGCCGTACTCGTACACCCAGGCTCGGACGCCCGTGCCGGTGGTCATCGTGACGCGTCGATACCGCCCGCCGACCGTGTCCTCTTCGCGATCGAGGACCTCGAGACACCGTGAGATCGACGACTCGATCAGCGCGTAGGTGCGGCCGACGATGACTCCGCCCGGCTCGGCTCGGTCGCCGAACAGCGCGGCGGGGTAGTCGAGGCCGGTGTCGAACAGTCGTCCCGGCACGGAGTCGGGCCACCCTTCGTCGATCACGAACGGCTCGAGAAACGTCCATCGGACATCGCCCGGGCGGAGCGTTCCGTACACGAACACGTGAGTCACCTGCGCCGTCACGGGCGTGAGTCTGGCACGAGTTTCCGAAACCGTTTCCAGATCGTGTGTGCCTGTTCGACGGCTCCGCATTCACTGCGTCCATGCCACCGACTCGCCGCATCGCCGCGATCACCGTCGTCGCCGCAATCACCGTGGTCGCCTGTGGGGCCGAGGACGACGCCGTCACCGGCTCGAACGCCGTCGACAGCACCGACGTGCTCGGCGAAACGACCGACGAGGTTCCGGCCGCAGACGTTGTCGCCTACTCCGAATCCGACGCTGAGGTGATCGGCACCGAGCAGATTCCGTCGAGTCCGCGCGACGACAGCCAGCCGTCGGGTCTGCGGACCTTCGGCGACCCGGTCGACGAATTGCCGCCGCCGGCGATCGACCTCTCGGTGTTGCGTTCGGGTGGGCCGCCGCCCGACGGTATTCCCTCGATCGACGACCCGAGGTTCCACCGAGCGTCGACGGTCGACTACCTCGCGCCGACCGACCCGGTGATCGCGCTCGAGATCAACGGCGATGCGCGGGCGTACCCGCTCGACGTGTTGATCTGGCACGAGTTGGTGAACGACACCGTCGGCGGTGTTCCGGTGTCGGTCGCGTACTGCCCACTGTGCAATTCGGTCACCGTGTACGACCGCGAGATCGATGGGCGGGTGCTCGACTTCGGCGTCTCGGGACTGCTCTTCAACTCCAGCCTCGTGATGTACGACCGCCAGACCGAGACGCTGTGGAGCCACTTCACCGGCGAGCCGCTGTACGGCGCGCTCGCGGAGGCAGAGCTGTTCAGTCGACCGGCGACGATCGTCGGGTTCGGAACCTGGCAAGCCGACCACCCCGACGGCCTGGTGTTGAATCGTGACACCGGAGCGCGGCGCAACTACGGCGCCAATCCGTACCCGGGCTACGACGACGTGAATTCGGAGCCGTTCCTGTTCGAAGGTGATGTCGACGGTCGCTTCACCGCGATGACCCGTGTGGTCGGTGTCGAGACCGAGGCGGGCACGGATGCGGCAGCGTTTCCGCTTCTCGAACTGCGCGATCAGGGCGTCGTGACGTCGGAGTTGGGTGGCGAGGAGATCGTGGCCTTCTGGGTCCCCGGATCGTCGTCCGCACTCGACGGCGCCGAGGTGTCAGGCGGCGTCGACGTCGGCGCGACCGGTGTGTTCTCGACCGAGATCGACGGCCGGGAGCTGACGTTCACCGCCGAGCTGGGCGACGGGGACACGATCATCACCGATGACCAGACCGGATCGACCTGGAACATCTTCGGCGAGTCGACGAGCGGTGAACTCGCCGGCACCCAACTCGACCAACTCGTACACATCGATACGTTCTGGTTCGCCTGGGTTGCCTTCCACCCGGCCACCGCCGTGGCCTGACCGTCAGCTCGGCGGCGAGGACGTTTCTTCGTCGACGACCTTGTCGGCGCCGATGAGGCGGCGGTGCAACTCCGGTGCCGCGACGCCGATCACGTCACCGACGTCCGGCAACGGGTCGTTCCGGCAGATGAAGGCCATCTCGCCGTCTTCGATCCGGATCAGCGGCAGGAACTCGCCGTCAGCGACTGCGGCGTCGATACGCGAGTTCGCCAGCGTGCCGACGACCTTCCAACCCTGGCGGGTCTTGTCGTCGAGCGCAGCGTAGGTGAGCCCGTCGATGCCGATGATCCGGCCGAGGTACTCGTCGGGGACGGTGCTGGCACCGCTTCGCTTCTTACCCGGCGCAAGCTGGAAGACTTCCCGCCGCCCGAACACGCGAGCGAATCGGGCCGTCGACAGGGCATTCACCTCGTCGTTCGACGTGATCGCCAACAACCGCCCGATACCGCGCAGGTCGAGGCTCTCGGCGGCGTCCTCGGCGAGCGCACTCATCCGTCGGGCGGTGAGGCCACGACCGATTGCTCGGGTCACGTTGTACGGGTCGGTGTCGATCAGCAGCGTCTTGACGTTGCGCTCCTTGAGCTCCACGGCGATGCCTCTCGCCGCTGCGTGGGAGCCGACCAGAAGCACGCCGTTCGCTTGAGCATCGGCCAAGCCGAGCAGACGCGCTGCCGGTCCGGCCGCGAATCCGTACACGACGATCGTGCCGATGATCACGAGGAACACGATCGGGACGATCTTGTCGGCGTCCTGCACGCCCTCCTCTTCCAGCCTGAGTGCGAAGATCGCGGACACAGCGGCAGCCACGATGCCGCGCGGCGCCATCGCCGTCAGGAACGCACGCTCGCGCCACGAGAGCGAGGTGCGGATGGTCGACACCAGCACGCTCAGCGGCCGTGCGATGAACACGAGGACGAGCACGAACAGCACCGACGGAAGCGCCACGTCGCGCAGCGCATCGGCCTCGATGCGCGCCGCCAGCAGGATGAACAGCACCGAGATCAGCAGCGTTCGAACGCTCTCGTTGAACTCGAGTACCTGCCTGATCGTCGACGACTCGCGCCGAGCGAGGTACACGCCCAGCACGGTGACGGCGAGCAGGCCGGCCTCCTCCTGGATCTCGTTCGCGGCGACGAAGGCCGCGATCACGACAGCGAAGGTGCTCGGCACCGCCAGCTGATCAGGGATCAAGAAGCGCTTCAGCGCGTTGTCGAGGATGAAGGCGCCGACCAGGCCGAGGCCGATGCCGGCCAGCAGCGTGCGTCCGACGATGAGGACGAGGCTGGTGACGGCCTCGCCGGTCTCGTCGGCGAGCACGATCTCGAAAGCGACGAGGGCGGCAGTGGCACCGATCGGATCGATCAGCACCCCTTCGGCTCGCAGGATCGGTCCGGTCGTTCCTGCTGGGCGAACGAAGCGGAGCAGTGGCCCGACGACGGTGGGACCCGTGACGACGAGCACCGCAGCGAGCACGATCGCCACGTCGTCGGAGATCCCGAAGATCTCGCGTGCCGCGAACCAACCGACGACGCCGGTGACGACCGCGCCGACGGAGATGAGGCGTCGCACCGCCACGCCGGTGTTGCGGAGCTCTCGTGGCGGAAGGTCGAGTCCTCCTTCGAAGAGGATCAGGGCCACGGACAGCGAGACGAGCGGGAAGAGTGAGTCGCCGAGCAGGTCGTCCGGGGCGAGCAGCCCGGTGACCGGACCGAGCGTCAGTCCGGCGACCAGCAGTGAGATGATCGACGGGATCTGAAAACGCCACGCGATCCACTGTGCGACCATTCCGGCGCCGACGATGAGCGCGAGGGTGGGGCCGATGGCCGATTCGCCCGCGGCCAGCACGACGGCGATCATCGAATGGTCCCCGTCATCGGCGTCAGGTTAGTCCGGGTGTGGCTACGGTCGTCTTCCATGGTGTTCAACCGCGCAGCACGTATCGACCGGGTCACGTTTCAGGGGTCGCAGGGAGCCGAACTCGCGGCTCGACTCGATCTGCCGGCCGGGCCGCCACGAGCATTCGCGCTGTTCGCGCACTGTTTCACCTGTGGGAAAGACCTCCGCTCGGCTGGTCGTCTCGCCACCGCGCTCACCGATGCCGGATTCGGGGTGCTCCGCTTCGACTTCACCGGACTCGGTGGCAGCGAGGGTGAGTTCGCGAACACCAACTTCTCGTCGAACACCGACGATCTCCTGGCTGCTGTCGACTGGCTTCGCGCCGAGCACGCGGCCCCGCAGCTCCTCGTCGGGCACCCGCTCGGAGGTGCTGCGGTGCTGGCTGTCGCTGGTGAGGGCGACGAGGGCCGTGCGGTGGCCACGATCGGTGCACCGTCGGACACCGAGCACCTGACTCATCTCTTCACCGACGCCGTCGACGAGATCGTCGCTGACGGACAAGCCTGCGTCACGTTGGCCGGGCGACCCTTCACGATCACTCAGCAGTTTCTCGACGACCTGGAACAACACCGGGTCGTCGAGCGGGTGGCCACCATGCGCAAGCCACTGCTGGTCCTGCATTCGCCGATCGACAACACGGTGGGCGTCGAGAACTCCGCGGCGATCTTCGGCGCCGCTCGCCATCCGAAGAGTTTCGTGTCGCTCGACGGAGCCGACCATCTGCTCTCCGATCTCCGAGACGCGGACTTCGCCGCGGCATCGATCGCCGCGTTCGCGAACCGCTACGTCGACGACCAGAGCGGAGCGCTCGACGCGCCGCGAGCGACGGCGCCGGTGGTGGTTGCCGAGACGTCCCAGGGGCCGTTTCTCAATCACGTGGTCGTCGGTCGTCATCGGTTCCTGGCGGACGAGCCCGAATCGATCGGCGGTTTCGATGCGGGTCCGGCACCGTACGACCTCCTCGGTGCAGCGCTGGGTGCCTGTACTTCGATGACGCTACGGATGTACGCGGGCCGCAAGAGGTTGCCGCTCGAGCGTGTGACCGTCGAGGTCACGCACGGCAAGGTCCACGCCGACGACTGCGAGGCGTGCGCAGACAACGAACTCCTCGCGGGTCGGACCGGGATGATCGACCAGTTCGAGCGGGTGATCACGATCGAGGGCGAGGACCTCACTGACGAGGACCGAACGAGACTCCTCGCGATCGCCGACAAGTGCCCGGTGCACCGAAGCCTCGAGAATGCGAGTGCGATCGCCACCCGGCTCGCCTGAAGCTCGCGTCGACGTCGTCAGCTGGTTCGCACGGCGAGGCGCATCTCGGGTTCGTCCGAGATGCGATGCCCCTCGCCGAGCCGCTTGATCGCGGCGTTCAGCTCGGCACACATGATCACCGTGATGCCGACCAGGCCGAGCCAACCGAGGAGTCCGAGCACGATGTTGATCGTTGCCATCGCGTCGTTGCTGCCATCGGCCTGGCGTTCCACGAACCACGGCCCGAGACTCTGCAGGATCGTGAAGACGATGCCGGCGATCATCGCACCAGGCCACACGGTGCG
>JBGCFW010000364.1:0-17914 GCA_045107155.1 Ilumatobacter sp.
GCGGCTCGCCGAGGGTGAATCGCTGGGTGCGTGCGTAGTGGCGGGGGAACTGGTCGCTCACTCGCTGGACCATAGATGCCCGAGGCGGTGCGTCGCCCGCCCGTCAGCCCGTTGCGCTGATCGCATCGAGGATGAGGCCGAATGCGGCGTCGTCGTCCACGCCCACCAACACGTCGCAGTTCGGATCGCTGCGCTCGATCAGTCGCCGCTCGTCGATCACGGTCATGCCGGCCGTGAACTCGCCGCGGGTCTCCACGACGACATGTCGACGGCGACGTTCGAACAGATCGGGATGCGTGACGGCGAGCACCGCGAGCGGGTCGTGCAGCGCGGCCCCTTCGAGCGCACCGTCGTCGTGGCGGTCGAGGTAGGTGGAGCTGAAGAATTCGAACAGTCCACCGAGCAACTCGGCGAGCTGGTTGCCGATGGCGCGAGTCGCATCGATCCGCGCTCTGGTGACTTGGAGCTGATGTGTCACGTCGAGGCCGGCCATCACGAGCGAACCGTTCGCCACCGGCCCCGCCGTTGCCGGATCGAACGCGTCGAACACGATCGCGGCGGCCTCCGGGTCTGCCCAGATGTTGAACTCGGCTGCCGCAGAGCGGTTCCCGAAGCTCCCGCCTCCCATGAGCGATACGCCGGCGATGCGCGTGACCAGGTCGGGTGCCTGGCGGAACGCGAGGCCGATGTTCGTCAGCGGGCCGACCGGAACGAGCCACAGACCTTCCTCCGCTCGGCACCGGTCGATGATGAAGTCGACGGCCGCCGTTCCGTCGAGTGCGGTGGTCGGCTCGGGAAGATCGGCGCCGTCGAGTCCGGACTCACCGTGGATGAATCCAGCGTGTCGCGGTGGCGCGACCAGCGGACGGTCGCAGCCCGAGTGCACCGGTGCGTCGAGCCCGATCAGATCACGCATCACGAGTGCGTTGTGGGTCGTGCGGTCCAGCGGTGCGTTGCCGGCCACCGTGGTGATTCCGACCACGTCGGCATACTTCGATGCGGTCACGATCGCGACCGCATCGTCGTGGCCGGGGTCGCAATCGAGAATCAGTCGAGGTCGTTCGCTCACGGTTCCACCTTCGCACGCGACGCTCGTTCCGACCGCTCCTCGCCGAAACGCCGGCCCGGTCGACGCCGGCCCATCAGGACATGACCGAGTTCGGACCCGTTCGCGGCGTCACCGTCGGCGCTCCGGGAATCGCCTGTGGCCACCTCAGACCAGGATCTCGCCGGCCTCGTCGAGCGCGACGCTCACGCCGACCCACTCGCCGTCGCACATCGCCGATGCGATGGCGGGATCACTCGAGGTGCCCCATGCCCGTCGTCCGTCGGCCAGTAGACACGATGCGTACGCGGTCTCCGGGTCGCCGTCGCGCGAGAACATCACCGAGTAGGCCTCGATGTCGGCGGACCCGGCGGCGTCGGCGGGGAGCGCAAGCTCGCGACGGGCAAGCGCGTCGATCTCATCCTGTGGAGACTCGTGGCGGAAGCCGTTCGTCGGCGGGGCGGTCGCGTAGACACCGAACGAGTGCTTCGTTGCGTAGCCACCGTTGGCCCACACGAGCGCCGTCGCATCGCGCTGCTCGCGGAGTTCGGCGACGACGGTGGCGATCGCGTGCATCGGGTAGTTGTTCCACGGGCCACCGGCGAAGGGCAGACCGCCCGTCCGGGACCACTGGCGCTGCTCGGGGTCGATGCCGAGTGAGCGTGCGCCGAGCTGCACGGCAGCGGGGAAGCACGAGTAGAGGTCGATGAGTTCGATCTCGTCGATGTCGGTCTCGGCGAGACGGAGCACGCGCTCGCCGCCGAGCTCGATCGCCGGCGTGCGAGCGAACGTGTCTCGGTGAGACACGTGTTCGTGCTCGTGGCAGTCGGTGCCCGCCTGCGGGAAGACCCAGAGGTCTTCGGCGATGCCGAGGCGGCGCGCTGCGTCGACCGAGCACATGATCAGCGCAGCAGCCTGATCGACGTCGCTGTTCGAGTTCATCAGTTTCGGGTACGGAAACCCGACCATCCGGTTCGATGGGCTGACGGTCGTGATCTCCTCGGGCGACATCGCCTCGCGGATCCAAGCGTGCGGGTTCGCCGCCGCGACATGGGACAGGGCCGACCACAGCCGGCCGAGGTGTGCTTGGTGCTCCTCGACCGTGCGCCCGGCTTCGGCGCGCAGAGCGGTCTCGAACATCGGGTAGATCTGAACCGGCATGACGATTCCCCGATCTCGTTCTGCGGGCAAGTTCATCGTCACCTCGTCGCCGATGATCACGGGCCGGTCGGACTCGTCGTCCTTGTCCGCTTTGGGCCAGTCGAGGGTGACGCCGTGCTTGCGAGCTCGCATGAACGTTCGAAACGCTTCGCCGCCCGCGAGTATCGCCACGTCGAGCGAACCGGTTGCGATATCGAGCGCGGTTCGATTGACGAGCGTCTGCGGACTGTTCCCGCCGGCCGCGGATTCGGCCAGTTCGACGTTCGACGACCGGTGGTCGACGCCGAGACGTTCGGCGAGGAAGCGCGGTGTGTTGCGATAGCGCCAGCCGATCACGTTGACCACGCGAATCGAGTCGGGCGCCGGCGGGCCGTCGAGACCTGCGTCGGCGCTCGCCGCGTGAACGGCCCGCTCCATCAGGGCGACGGGTTCGAGCGCGTCGTCGAGGCCGTCGGCTCGGTGGTTGTACTGGCCAACCCCGACGATGACCGGAGTGCGCGGATCGAGAGTCATGGATGCCGACCCTACGAATCGACGCCCGTCCGGTCCCGATCGGTACACATGAAATCTCGGGGCAGAGATGATCCGACGATCCGGGAACCGGGTGCAACGGCGCCCCGAGCCGGTCCTACACTCAATCGACGATGGCACGCATCGCGATCGGTTCCGACCACGCCGGGTACGACCTCAAGGTCCACCTCGTCGAATTCCTCACCGGACTCGGCCACGAGGTCGACGATCAAGGCACCCACTCGACGGAGTCGATCGACTACCCGGAGATCTGTGCCGGTGTCGGCCGTACCGTCGCCGGTGGCGGTGCCGACTGGGGCATCGTGCTGGGCGGTAGCGGCCAGGGCGAGCAACTCGCTGCCAACAAGGTGCGCGGTGTGCGAGCGGCATTGTGCAACTGCCTCTACACCGCGCGGATGGCCCGCCAGCACAACGACGCCAACGTCTTGTCGATGGGCGGTCGCGTCGTCGGCATCGGCCTGGCGGAAGAGATCGTCACGCTGTTCGCCGACACCGAGTTCGAAGGCGGGCGCCACCAGCGCCGCGTCGACCAGGTCATGGCGATCGAAGCCGCCGGCTGACATCGTCGGTATCTCCCGGGGGAGTGGCGTGTGCCTGACCCCGAAGCTCTCCCTCGTCCGCATCTCCAAGGAACCCGCATCATGCCTTTCCCCACCACCACCGATCCCGACACCGAGGTCCAAGCGCTGCTCGACGCAGAAGTCGTGCGTCAGACGACTGGTCTGCAGCTGATCGCAAGCGAGAACTTCACCTCGCCTGCAGTCATGGCGGCAACCGGTTCCGTGCTCACGAACAAGTACGCCGAGGGCTACCCGGGAAAGCGCTACTACGGCGGCAACGTGCACGTCGACTCGATCGAGCAGCTCGCGATCGACCGAGTGAAGGAACTCTTCGGAGCGGAGCACGCGAACGTGCAGCCTCACTCGGGTGCCAACGCCAACATGTGCGTGTATCAGGCATTGCTCGAGCCCGGTGACACCATCCTCGGACTCAGCCTGGACCACGGTGGGCACCTCACCCACGGATCGCCGGTCAACGCGTCCGGCCTGCTCTATGACTTCGTCGCATACGGCACTGGTGCCGAGGATCGCATCGACATGGAGAACGTGCGTGAGCTCGCGCTCGAGCATCGCCCGAAGATGATCGTGGCCGGTACGACCTCGTACCCGCGGCGCCTCGATCCCGAGCCCTTTAAGAAGATCGCCGACGAGGTCGGCGCGCTGTTGATGTTCGACATCGCCCACCTCGCCGGGCTGGTCGCCGGCGGTTCGCACCCGAACCCGGTGCCCTACGCCGACGTCGTCACGTTCACCACGCACAAGACGCTGCGCGGACCGCGCGGGGGCTGCATCCTCACCACAGCCGAGCACGCCAAGGCGATCGACAAAGCCGTGTTTCCGGGCTGGCAGGGCGGACCGTTGGAGCACGCCATCGCTGGAAAGGCGATCGCATTCCGCGAAGCGATGGATCCGTCGTTCAAGGACTACGCAGCCCAGATCGTCGCCAACGCGTCGGCGCTCGCCGAGGCGCTTGCGCATCAGGGATTCCGTCTGGTGTCCGGTGGCACTGACATCCACCTGATGGTGGTCGACCTCACGCCGTTCGATTCCGAGCTCACCGGCAAGGTCGCGCAAGCGACGTTGGACGAGGCGGGGATCACCCTCAACAAGAACACGATCCCTGACGACCCGCGCAGCCCGTTCGTGACCAGCGGCGTTCGGATCGGCACGCCGTCAGTCACCACGCAGGGGATGACGGAAGCAGAGATGCCGGTGATCGCCAACCTGATCGCCCGTGCCCTGCGCGAGCGCGACGATGCCGGTGCGCTCGCCGTGGTGCGCGAAGAGGTCGCTGACCTCTGCGCTCGTTTCCCCGCGTACTGAGTCCGACGGGCGGGGCCCGAGCGATTGGTCGGCATGCGAAACGGGTACGGATGGGCGCCATGTGGGGGATCGGGACGTGACCGGCCGCCGTGAGCGCGGCGAGGGCCGCATTGCGTCGCTGCGTCTTGGGTTGTTCGACGCTGCGCACGCGCGCTCGGACGTCGCGGCAGGGTTGACCGTCGCGGCGATGCTCGTTCCGCAGGCGATGGCGTACGCCCAGCTCGCCAACCTGCCGCCCGAGGTCGGTCTGTATGCGTCCACGCTGCCGGTGCTCGTGTACGCGTTGCTCGGGACCTCGCGCCAGCTCAGCATCGGACCGGTCGCCATCGTGTCGTTGGTGAGCGCAACCGCGCTCGGCGACGTCGCCCGAGTGGGCACCACCGGCTATCTGACCGCCGCCGGGATCCTGGCGTTGCTCGTCGGAGGGATCCTGGCGCTGATCGGTCTGCTCCGCGCCGGGTTTCTCGTGCGGTTGCTCAGCCATCCCGTTCTCACGGGATTCACCGCTGCCGCCGCGATCATCATCGGAACGAGTCAGCTGTCGAGTGTGCTCGGGACGGCTCCCGACGACGCCGACGGCTGGGCGGCCACCGCCTGGGCGGTCATCCGATCGCTCGATGGAATCCATCCGCTCACCGTCGCGGTCGGCGTCGGTGCGATCGTCGTCATGGTGGTGCTCCGTCGCTGGAAGCCGAAGACCCCAGTCGCCTTGGTCGCGGTCGCTGGTGCCACGGTGATCTCGGTCGTTGCCGACCTCGACGACCGGGACGTCGACGTGGTCGGCACGATCCCCTCCGGGCTGCCGCCGGTCACGATTCCGACCACCAGCGAACTCGGCGATCTCGTCGGCAGCCTCCTGCCCTCGGCGTTCACCATCGCACTCGTCGCCGTCCTGGAGGCGGTGGCGGTGGCTCGGGTCTACGCCCGCGAGCATCGGTATGACCTCGATCCGAATCGAGAGTTCGTCGCGCTGGGTGCGTCGAACCTGGCGACCGGCATCTTCGGTGGTGCGCCGCTGGGAGGCGCGCTCTCGCGGACCGCTGTGAACAACGACGCGGGTGCACGGACGCGCTTCGCCGGCGTCGTCGCGGCAGCCGTCGTGGTCCTCGTACTCGTCGTGCTCACGCCGCTCTTCGAGCAGCTCCCACAGGCCGTGCTCGGCGCGATCGTGCTCCTCGCCGTCGTCGGGCTGTTCGACACCGCAGCGATGCGCACGATCTGGCGTGTTCGTCGCGCCGACGCAGCCACCATGGCCGGGGCGTTTGTCGCGACGCTCGTACTGGGCGTCGATCTCGGGATTCTCGTGGCGGTCGTCGGGTCCGCGGTCGTCGTCACGCAACGGATCATGCAGCCACACGTTGCGGTGCTCGGCCGTCAGGGTGCTACCGATCGATGGCGCGACGTCACCCGGTACCCCTCTGCGCAACAGGTCCCCGGTGTCACCGTCGTCCGATTCGACACCTCGTTGAACTACCTGAACGTCGAGTTCATGAAAGACAGCATCCGACGGCTCCTCGACGAGGATCCGCACGCGCTCGTGTTGGACTTCTCGTCGGTCAACGACATCGACACGAGCGCCGTCGACACGCTCGAGGAACTGGTCGACCAGCTCGCCGAGGACGATGTCGTGGTGTACATCGCCACCTACCAGAGTCCGGTCACGGACCTCATCTTGCGAACGAGGTTGCCCGATCAGGTCGCGGGATTGTTCGACCACGTGAACGACGCCGCTCGTGCCGCAGCCGCAGGACCGCAGCCGCCTCGGGCCGGCAGCGGTCACCGACCCATCAGGGTGAGCCGTCGTCGGGCACTGCGACGCTCGATCGCCGCGCTGTTGCCGCCGCCACCGCAGCGGACATCGAGGACGACGGTCGTCAGCCGGGCTGGCGACAGGGAGCCCGCCGACGCCGCCGAATCAGGCCGGTCGGGTGATGATCTGTGAGTAGCACATCTCGTCGGCTGTGCCTTCGCTCCACATGATGTAGCGAGGCTCGGCGTCATCTGGGAGACGTGCCCGGTCCCACTCGCACTCGACGAGAATCCGGTCACCGCGCTCGAGCACGATGCGTTCGATCGGCTCGTAGTTGAGCTGCCAGTCGAAGCTCCATCGGGGGATGTCGAGCAGGACCACCTCATCGGGTTCGCCCGGGTTGAGGGTCATCTTGAACGCCGAGCCGATCTCGTGCTGGTGAGCCCAGATCGAGATGATCTCGCCGGGGTTCGCCCCGTGCACGCACGACGCGGTCGCGATGCCGTCGGTCATCTCGGCGAAATCCGACACCGAAGCGCCGCAAGCCTGGAGCAGTCCGTCACCGACGAAGGCCGCGAACGGACCCGCCTCTTCGAGGAGCGCTGCCTTCGCCGCGTCACGATCGCAGAGCGGTCCGACCTCATCGGTCGAGCACGGGATCTCTGCTGGCGCGAGGTAGAGCTCGAGTTCGATCGGCTCGAGGGTGCCACCCGCTTCGGCGATCGTGTCGTCGTCGGCGTAGTCGAGGACGAGCCTCGACTCGTCGGGCGGCAGGTCGGCCCACTCCGGTTCGTAGTGGTAGTGGATCTGCATCACGAAGAAGTCGCCTGGCGTGAGCTCGATGCCGACGCCGGCAGGCAGCTCGGTCGGTTCCTGGCCGGGCGCCCAGCTCATGATCAAATCACTCTCGCCCGGGTCACCGAAGCCGGCGAGGGCAGTGCAGCTCCACCCGATGTCCGGATCGGCGGCATCTTGGGCCTCGGCAGCGCTGCGAGCTTCGGCATCGGCGTGGAACAGCAGTGCGTGGTGGACGACCTCGGTGCGGTCGGCTTCGACGGCGAACGACTCGAGGTATCCGTTCTCGGTGATGCCCGGGTCGTAGATCTGGCAGCGGTAGTCGTCGATGTCATTGCCCACCGAGCCCTTGTACGGCGCCGCGATCAACACGGCGTCGCGATCCAGCACTCCACCCGCCGCGGGTGGTGCCTCGATCGGCGTTGCCGGGTCGATGTCGAGCACCGCGCCTTGCTCGGCCCAGTTCGCCACGGCGGCCATGTCGGCATCGCTCAGACGTCGGTCTCCGTGGAACGCAACATCGCCGTCGTCGGCGGGCCACGGCGGCATGTACCCGACCTCGATGACAGCGGCGATGTAGTCGGCATCGAAGCCGGTTGCGTCTTGGGCGGTCTCGAGGGAGAGATGCGCAGCGCCGGGGCCGTCCGCGGTGTGGCACGACGCGCAGTTCGACTGGAGGATCGGCAACACGTCGGAGCCGAACGACACCGCGGCGATGGTCTGGTCCGGGACGCCGTCGCCCGACCCGGGTTCGACCTGCACGGTCTCCGGAGGTGCACTCGAGGTGGTCGACGAATCGGCGGGCACGGTGGTGACCCCGAGGGTCTCGGTGGGCGCGGTCGTGGCTGGCGAGGCTGCGGGTTCGTTGTCGAACGACGAGCACGCGACCGAGATCACGGCGATCCCCGCGGCGAGCTGGCCGACACGGAGTGCGTGACGGACGGGTGCACGCAGCGAGAGCATCGTGGAGACTGTAGAGCTCGACATCGCCCCGAGGCCGTTCGTGCCGTCACTTCGTCGAGCCGGCTCGTGTCTCCCGCCGTGGTCGAGCAACCCGGTGTCGCGCTCAGCCGGTGTCGGGCTCAGCCGTGGCTGTGCGCCGGGACTCCGCTCTCGGCTGGCTGCACGATCACGATGCCGTTGCCGGTGAACGAGACCTGGAACGCTTCTCCCGATCCGAGTCCCACGAGCGACTTCGCCTTGACGGTCTTGTTGAGGCTGGTCTGGAGGTCGGCACTCCAGGCAACGACCGCATCGGGATCTCCGAACGTGGGCTGGTCGGTCTTCAAGACGACCGGCCGACCCTTGGTGGTGATCGCGACCCAACCGTGGCCACTGAGGCGGGTGTTGAACAAGCCGCCGGTGAGCACACCGGCACCCTGCACGCGATGGATGTCCCAGCTGAGCGAGGTCTCGAACGCCAGGATGTTCTTGCCGTTCACCGACAGTGCGCTGCCCTCGAGATGGAGGATGTGGACCTGATCGGCATCGTGCGCGAGGAACAGGTCGCCCTCGCCGGTGCACCGCATCAGCGGGACACCCTCACCGGATGCTGCCTTCTTGATGAACTTGCCGAAGCCGCCGGACCCTTCGTGATCGAAGTCCATGTGGCCCTGGAACGCGACCATCGATCCCTGGCGGGCCAGAACCGGCTCGCCGAGACGCACCCTGAGGAGCTTCGAGTTCTGCAGGATCACGCGTTGGTTGGCGTTGATCTCGGAGTACTCGCCCGACAAGAGGTCGGAACGAATGCCCGCGATCGAACCGCCGGTCGCCGGGGCGCCAGGTTGGACTATGGGAGGCGCGGGCTGCGCTCCCGCGGGTTGCTCGGCCACAGGTGGTGCAGGTTGTGCCGCAGCCGGAGCCGATTCGGGTGCGGCGACGGGCTCGTGCGGTTGCTGAGCGGCGGGCTCTTGAACCGGGGGTGCGGGTTGATTGATCGGCTGCACGTGCTCGGTCCACTGCGTGCCGTCCCAATACCGGACGAGGTTCGGATCGCCTGCGGGGTCGGGATACCAATCTGCGGGGTAGGACATCGCGCTGAATGTAGACGACACGGTGCCGCCGGGTCCTGCGAAACGGCTGCCATCGGGCCGGCCGCGGCCCGGTCACATAGGATCGTTGTCCGTGCCGGGCGTCGGGTCATTCCTCCTCATCGGACTCGTCGCCGCCGCCGTGACTTATCTGGCGACCCACCTGGTGATCCGCGTCGCCGAACCGATGGGGTGGGTGTACCCGCCCAACGAGCGAACCGTGCACACAGAGCCATTGCCCGACGTCGGCGGTCTCGCGATGTTCGCCGGGTTCTGTGTCGCACTCCTGGTCGCCTGGTTGTCCCCTGATTTCGATGCCTTGTTCTCCACCAACTCCGAGCCGGTCGGTGTCGTGGTGGCCGCCGCGATCATCTTCGGAACGGGCTTCCTCGACGACGTGCGCGACCTCAGCGCTCCCGCCAAGGTCTTCGGCACCGTGCTGGCAGGCCTCGCGCTCGTGCAGTTCGGAGTCGTGATGGACTCGTTCCGGCTGCCCTACTTCGGCGAGTTCATCCTGTCGCCGGATCTGAGCCCGCTCGTGACGGTCCTCTGGCTGGTGGGGATGAGTCAGGCGATCAACCTGATCGATGGTCTCGACGGGTTGGCGGCCGGCGTGGTCGCCATCGCCGCGTTCGCGTTCTTCATCTACAGCGAGGAGCTGTCGCTGCGCGGTCTGATCCCGGAAAGCAACGTCGGCCCTTTGTTCGCGATCATCGCGGTCGGCGTGTGTGTCGGGTTCCTGCCGCACAATTTCAACCCGGCTCGGATCATCATGGGCGACGGCGGCGCGTTGCTGCTCGGGCTGTTGCTCGCGGTGTCCACGAGCGTGGTCGGTGGACGCGCTGACTCCTTCGGCGGCGATGGTGAGTTCGTCGGGACGACCTACTTCTTCCTCGCGCCGATCGCGATCCCGCTCCTGATCCTCGGCGTGCCGATCCTCGACACGCTGTTCGCGATCGTGCGGCGGGCGACGAGTCGTTCGTCGCTCGCCACGGCCGACAAGGGGCACCTGCACCACCGTCTGATCAATCTCGGGCACGGACATCGGCGCAGCGTGTTGATCCTGTGGACCTGGACGGCGTTGCTCTCCGCATTCGTCCTCTACCCGATCCTCACCGACCAGAACCCCGCGTATCTGCCGTTCGGGATGGCAGCGCTGGCGATCGGCTTGTTCACCTTGCTACATCCGAGCGTGATCGAGCAGCGTCGCCGCAACGGGACGCCACCGGCGGGACTCGAACGGCCCGACACTGCACAAGCAACGCTCTTCGAGACCGTCGAGGACGAGTGACGCGACGTCGCTGTCTCGAGTGTGCTGGTTTCGCCTCGGGGCGGTCGGGCAGGCTTCGTCCGCTCGTGAAAAGCCCGCAGGGTTGCCGCCCCACGGGCCGACCACTAGGTTGTGCATACGTTCACAAGCGACGCGGCAGTGTGCTCCAGCGTCCGAACCTCGAACGAAACCCTCGATGAAGTTCCTGCCAACACCGACCACGGACGTGCGCCGCAGCAACGACGATTCGCTCGGCCACGGCATGGACGCGGTGATCACCCTGCTGCTGTTCCTCGCCGTCGGTTTCGGGATCGATTCGCTCGTCGGGACGACGCCGGTCTTCATGATCGTGCTCCTGATCGTGGGCGCAGTCGGGCTGTTCGCTCGCTTCTACTACCAGTACGAGCGCCGGATGAACGAGCACGAGGCCGTGCGCCTCGCCAAGCTCGCCGGGCGGACCGATGCAGCCTCGCTCCCCGGTGCGACGCACAACGCTGACGACAACGGACACGCCGCATGACTGCCGTCGATCCGGTCACCACTCGCTTCGACGGGCCCGCCCCGGAGGTCGACGTCTCGACCGACATGGTCAAGCGCGGTCTCCTGGTCGCCCCGCTCATGATCGGCGTGTGCACCGTGATCTGGGGCATCGACGGCGGAGCGTCAGCGGCGTTCGGTATGGCGCTCGTCCTCGTCAACTTCGCGCTGTCGGCCGGGCTCATTGCCTGGACGGCTCGCATCTCGATCGGGCTGATGATGGGCGCGACGCTCTTCGGCTACCTGATCCGGCTCGGGCTGATCTTCCTCGCCGTATATCTCGTGAAGGACAGCGCTTGGATTTCTTTTCCGGCGCTCGGCTCCACCATCATCGTGACTCATCTGGGATTGCTGTTCTGGGAGATGAAGTTCGTCGCCCTGTCACTCGCTCACCCCGGTCTGAAGCCCGACCGGGTCTGAACCTCCTCAGCCCACCCGCCCATCCGATCCACCCTCTCGACCGAAACGGAACAACGTGCTCGCTGTAGACGGCCTCACCTTCCCGCCGATCAACGAACTGCTTCGCTGGCAGGACATCTTTCCGAGTTTCAACAAGATCGCGTTGATCGCGGTCTTGTCGGCGCTCATCGGCATCGTCGTGTTCCTCCTGGCGGCTAAGGCTGACCCGAAGGTCGCTCCCACCGGCACTCGCAACTTCGCCGAGACCACGATCGAATTCATCGAAGAAGGCATCGTCATGCAGACGATGGGCAAAGAAGGGCTCCGCTGGACCCCGTTCCTGCTCAGCCTCTTCATCTTCATCTTCTTGTGCAACATCCCGGGAATCCTCCCGTTCTTCCAGATGCCGGCCACGGCCCGTCTGGCGATTCCGCTCGTGCTATCGCTGATCGTGTGGCTCGTGTTCATCGGTGTCGGGTTGAAGCACCAGGGTGCGGCGTACTTCGGCCACCTGCTGTGGCCTCCCGGAGTGCCCACCGGCCTCAAGCCGCTGGTCGGCCTCATCGAGTTCATCTCGACGATCATCGTGACGCCGTTCTCGCTGACTGTGCGTCTCATGGCAAACCTGCTCGCAGGCCACATCCTGCTCGTCTCGTTCACCCTGCTCACGTACGTGCTGGTCGCCTCCGAGACCTTCCAGGTAGCGCTCGTCCCGCTCAGCATCTTCCCGTTCGTGATGCTCATGGGCATCACCGCCTTCGAGATCCTCGTGGCCTTCCTCCAGGCCTACATCTTCGCCATCCTCGCCGCCGTGTACATCGGAAACTCGATGGCCGGCCACGGCGACGACCACTGAGTCACCGACTCTCCCAACCACCCTTCTAGAAAAGCAACACAGGAGAAACACCCCATGGAAGCATTCAGCGCACTCGTCCAGGCCGAAGAGGCCAGCGGCTTCACCGCGGCAGACGAGAAGAGCATCGCCGCCGCTGCGTCGGCCGGTTACGCCTACGGCCTCGCGGCCATCGGCCCGGCCCTCGGCATCGGCTTCCTCGTCGGCAAGTCCGTCGAGGCCATGGCTCGCCAGCCCGAATCGGCCGGCATGGTGCGTACCACCATGTTCCTCGGCATCGCCTTCACCGAAGCCCTGGCCCTCATCGGCTTCGTGGTCTTCATTCTCCTCAAGTTCGCCTGACACATCCGGTGTCCGGGGCATGCGCCCCGAAGAGGGAGACCGTGAAGTACATCCGTCGAATTGAAGAAGGAATGGAGTTGACGTGCTGACAGCCGTCGTCACAACCTCGCACTCCGCCGGCAGTTTCCAGGTGAATCTGCTCGGAGCCGAGACGTGCAAGCGAACCGACCTCGAGGGTGACCCCGAGTTCGCCACCGGCAGTGCGGACTGCCCGGAACTGAACCCGATCGCGCCCGAGATGAAAGAGGTCATCTGGGGTGGCGGCGCGTTCATCATCATGCTCATCGTCATCTGGGCGTGGCTGTTCCCCAAGGTCCGTGCGGGCATGACCGCCCGCTATGACGCAATCCAGGAAGATCGGGAAAGCGCCGAGACCCTGACCGCGGCCGCTCGCGCCGACGTCGCCGAGTACGAGGCACGCCTCACGTCGGTGCGCGCCGAAGCTCGCCAGAAGGTCGACGCAGCTCGCGCAACGCTCGAGTCCGAGCGCTCCGATGCCGTTGCTGCAGCGAACGCGCGGCTGGCCGAGCGGCGAGCGGCGGCAGCTGCCGAGGTCGAACAAGCCCGGCAAGCAGCGATGGGTGATGTCGAGTCCGCCGTGTCTGACGTCGTCGCTCGAGCCACCGAGATCGCGACCGGGCGCCCGGCCACAGCCGATGCCGTCCAGTCGGCCGTTCGGTCGGCCATGGGCGCCGATGCGGGGGTCGGATCATGATCGGCGCACAACTCAACGTGCTGGCGGCCGGAGTGTTGCAGGCCGAGGGCAAGCCGGTGCCGAACGATGGCATCGGCTCCACGTCGCTGAACCCGTTCCTGGCACCCATCTACGAAGTGATCATCGGCGGTGTCGCCACGCTCCTGGTCTTTGCGCTCCTCTACAAGTTCGCGTGGCCGACGATCGCTCAGGCGATGCGGGATCGCACCGCGCGAATCCAGAACGACCTCGATTCGTCTGCTGCGGCACGCAAGCAGGCAGAGTCCGATGCTGCCGAGATCCGTCAGTCGCTCGGCGACGTCGACGGCGAGCGCACTCGGCTGTTCGCCGACGCCGACGCCGAAGCAGCGACGCTGCTCGACGAGGGTCGGGCCCGCCTCGCTCGCGAGATCGAGGACATGGAGAACTCGGCGAGCGCCGAGATCGACGCAGCCGCCGGCCGAGGCGCCGACGAACTCCGCGCCGACATCGCTCGCTATGCATCGCGATCCATCGAGCCGGCTGTCAATGCCTCGCTCGACGACGCCGCACAACAGGACCTGATCGAGGGCTTCATCGCCCGGGTCGGCAGCAGCAACGGAGGAGCATCATGAGCGACGCCCAGATCCAGGGCTACGCACGCGCACTGTTCGAAGTCGCCCGTGCTGACGGCACCCTCGACGAAGTCGAGGACGAGCTGTTCCGGTTCGCTCGGTCGTACGAGTCGAGCGACGAACTCCGCCGCACGCTCTCCGACGAGCAGATCCCGGCCGAGAAGCGCCAGGCGGTCATCGAAGATCTGCCCGGCGGTAAGGCGACCCCCACCACGACGCAGCTCGTGTCGATGGTCGTCGGCTCCGGGAAGGCCCGGGACCTGCCAGCGATCGTCGACGTCCTGGTCCAGCGGGCGAGCTCGGCCAAGCAGCTCGCCGTTGCCGAAGTCCGTACCGCCGTCGCACTCACGGCCGACCAGGAAGCTCGCATGAAGGCCGCTCTGGAGAACGCCACCGGCAAGAGCTTGAACATCAAGACGATCGTCGACCCCGCCGTGGTCGGCGGTGTCGTCGCCACTGTCGGCGACGACGTCTTCGACGACTCCGTCCGCACTCGCATCGACCAGCTGAAGTCGCGGCTCTGAGCCGCATCATTCGGAACCAAGTAGGGAACCAACATGGCTGAACTCACCATCTCCGCCGCCGACATCGCATCGGCGCTCAAGACCAACCTCGACGGTTTCGAGCCGTCGGTCGAAGCCCGTACCGTCGGCCGCGTTGCCGAAGTCGGTGACGGCATCGCTCGCGTCTCGGGTCTGCCCGGCGCGGCCGTCAACGAACTCCTCCAGTTCGAGGATGGCTCGATGGGCCTGGCGCTGAACCTCGACGAAGACGCCATCGGCGCCGTCGTGCTCGGCGACGTGGACAAGATCGAAGAAGGCCAGACCGTCAAGTCGACCGGCAGCATCTTGTCGATGCCCGTCGGCGACGCGATGCTCGGTCGCGTCGTCAACGCACTCGGCGAACCCGTCGATGGCGCCGGCGAGATCACGGGCGCAACCCAGCGCCGCATGGAGATCCAGGCGCCGGGCATTCTCGGTCGCCAGCCGGTGGGCGAGCCGCTCCAGACCGGTATCAAGTCGATCGACGAGATGACCCCGATCGGACGTGGCCAGCGCGAGCTCGTCATCGGTGACCGCAAGACCGGCAAGACCGCCATCTGCATCGACACGATCCTGAACCAGAAGGGTCTCGGCGTGAAGTGCATCTACGTCGCGATCGGCCAGAAGGGCTCGACCGTCGCGCAGACCGTCGACACGCTGCGCCAGGCCGGAGCGATGGAGTACACCGTCGTGGTCACGGCCCCCGCCGCCGACTCCGCACCGTTCAAGTACCTCGCTCCGTACGCCGGCTGCGCCATCGGGCAGCACTGGATGGACAACGGCGAGCACGCCCTGATCGTGTACGACGACCTGTCGAAGCAGGCTGACGCCTACCGTCAGTTGTCGCTGCTCCTTCGCCGCCCGCCCGGCCGCGAGGCCTACCCCGGCGACGTCTTCTACCTGCACTCGCGCCTGCTCGAGCGCAGCGCGAAGCTCTCCGACGAGAACGGTGCGGGCTCGCTCACGGCGCTCCCGGTCATCGAGACCAAGGCCGGTGACGTCTCGGCATTCATCCCGACGAACGTGATCTCGATCACCGACGGCCAGGTGTTCCTCCAGGACAGCCTCTTCAAGTCAGGTGTTCGTCCGGCGGTCGACGTGGGCATCTCGGTGTCTGGCGTCGGATCGGCTGCCCAGACCAAGGCAATGAAGGGCGTCGCCGGCACGCTCAAGCTCGACCTGGCTCAGTTCCGCGAGCTCGAAGCGTTCGCCACGTTCGGATCGGAACTCGACGCGATCTCCAAGGCGCAGCTCGAGCGCGGGTACCGCTTGGTCGAGCTACTGAAGCAGCCGCTCAACAGCCCGATGTCCGTCCAGGACCAGGTCGTCTCGCTCTTCGCGGGAACGAAGGGCTACCTCGACGATCTTCCCGTCGCTGACGTGCAGCGTTTCGAGTCAGAACTCCTCGAGTTCATGCAGGCGAACCACGCAGGTCTGCTCGACGAGCTGAAGACGCAGAAGATCCCCGATTCCCTCGCCGGAGCGGTCGATGCCTTCAAGGCCCAGTTCGTGCCCAGCGACGCGGCATCGGGCAACGCGGTCGATCCCGCATCGGTCGATGCCGACGAGATGGGTGACGCAGAGTCGACCAAGACCCTCGCGACCGAGTGATCGATCTGACCGACGCACGCAACGACACGAAGACGGAGCACTGATACCCAATGGCTGGTGGACAAGAGAGGATCTTGCGTGGACGCATCAAGGCGATGCAGTCCACGAAGAAGATCACGCGCGCCATGGAGCTCATCGCGGGGTCGCGCATCGTCAAGGCGCAGCAGCGGGTGCAAGCGGCCGTGCCGTACTCGGAGCAGATCACCGAGGTCGTGAAGGACCTGGCTGCGGCGGGTGCGTCGGCCGACGCGCCGATGCTCGCAGGACGCGACGAGATCAACACGACCTGCTACGTGGCGATCACGGCTGATCGCGGTCTGTGCGGTGGCTACAACGCGGGCGTGCAGCGTGCGACCGAAGGCGAAGTCAAAGCCGACGTTCTCGCCGGCAAGGACTACAAGATCGTGCCGGTCGGCAAGAAGGCCGAGGGGTACTTCCGCTTCCGGGACTACCAGCTCACGCAGTCCTTCATGGGCTTCAGCGACCAGCCGACGTACGACGATGCTCGCCGAATCGGTGAGTACGTCGTCGATCTGTTCGTCTCGGGCCAGGTCGACAAGGTCGAGCTGGTCTACACCCGTTTCATCACCGCAGGCAGCCAGGAAGTCGTTCTGCGCCCGTTGGTTCCGCTCAGCGGCGAGACCGTCGCCGGCGGCGATGGCAAGGACGAGGCCGGCGCCGATTTCGACTTCGAGCCGGACCCGACCGAGATCCTCGACACGTTGCTCCCGCGCTACGTCGAAGCCCGCATCTACGCCGCGCTTCTGAATGCCGCGGCATCAGAGCACGCCTTCCGTCAGCGTGCGATGAAGTCGGCGACCGACAATGCCGAGGAGCTCATCAAGAGCCTCAGCATCGTCATGAACCGTGCCCGCCAGGCTTCGATCACCTCCGAGATCATGGAGATCGTCGGCGGTGCTGCCGCTCTCGACGACGGCGACGCTGTTCTGGCCTACGTCGACGAAGGCGACAACTACCTCGGCGCCGTCAGCCCTGACGCGGCCACGACCCGAGCGGCCGCACCGGCTGCCGCCCCCGCCGAGCCGAGCCCTGCGAGCGCCGCTGCACCCGGCACGACGGCCACGATCGAGCGGCCGAGCACCGATGAGCAGGTCGCCGACGACCTGAAGCTCATCAAGGGCGTCGCCAGCGTGCTCGAAGGCCGACTCCACGATCTCGGGATCTTCACCTTCAAGGAGATCACCACGTGGGACGACGCCGACATGGATCGCATCGACGACCACCTCGGCTTCGAAGGCCGGATCCAACGTGACGATTGGCAGGGCCAGGCCCGCCGATTCCACAACGAGAAGTACCCCGACGACCAGATCTGATCGACACAGGAGATCAACGAAATGACCATGACCGAATCAGGTACCCAGAACGAGCTGCAGGACGGCCGGGTCGTCGCCATCGCCGGACCCGTCATCGACGTCGAGTTCCCTCGTGGCGCATTGCCCGAGCTGAACCAGGCCATCGAATTCACCGTCGAGCTCGAGGGTGAGTCCACCACCGTGCTCGCCGAAGTCGCCCAGCAGCTGGGTGATGGACGCGTCCGTGCGATCTGCATGAAGCCCACCGACGGCTTGGTCCGCGGTGCGACCGTGCGCAACACGGGTCACGGCATCCAGGTGCCCGTGGGCGAAAAGGTGCTCGGCAACGTCTGGAACGTCTGGGGCGAGGCACTCGACGTGCAGCTCGAAGACGCCGACTCGCTCGAGCGTTGGGACATCCACCGTCCCGCACCGACCTTCGACGCACTCGAGCCGTCGGCTCGCAGGTTCGAACCCGGTATCAACGTGGTCGACCTTCTCACCCCCTACGTGTCGGGCCGCCAGATCGGCCTCCTCGGTG
>JBGCFW010000365.1:0-4070 GCA_045107155.1 Ilumatobacter sp.
CGCCGACCGGCGCCGCTTGCGGAGGAAGAACTGCAGCACGAGGCCGCTGAGCGAGACCACGATCAGGAAGATCGCAGACGCATCGATCGCCCACGACCATGCGCCGCCGGTGTCGGTGCCGGTGTGGAAGTCGCTGAGGACGGCGACCCATCCCTGCTGCTCGGCCGTGAACTCGTAGGTTGCGGCTTCGACGTCGACGACCAGGTCTGCGGTGTAGCCGGGATCGGCGTAGATGATCGAGGCGTCGCCTCCGGCTTCGCCGAACGACGTGACCTCGCCCCGTGCGCCGAGCTCGCTGCGAGCGAACTCCGACAGGGTGAGGTAGTCGAGGGAGCCGTCGGCGAGAAACAGGTCGACGGGGAGTTCACCGATCGAGACCGACGTGTTCGCCTGATCGCCCAGGGTCCAGGTCGGGTGGTTGAGCATCAAACCGGTGAACGAGAACAGGAGGACGACTGCGAACGCGATCATGCTCGCGTAGACGTGGACGAGGCGTGACCACTTCTGCCCGGCGCGGCTCGCCGAACCCTTCGAACGCAGGGGTGCGCGACCGTTCGCAGCAGCGTGCGCCCGCGATGTGCCCGATCGGCGCAGGAGCGGATCATCGACGGAGGTCACGCCACCACCCGAGCCGACAACGCGGACAGCTCACCGTCGTCCGGCAGCTGGACGGTGAACTCGTTGCCGTCGAACTCGAGTGTCGCGCTCGACAGCTCGTACGGACCATCCTCGCGGGCGGCTTCGACGAAGAGCTGGTAGGTGCCCGGAGTGATCGGGCTGCCGCTCGCATCGAGCCCATCCCATGCGACCGTGTACTCGCCGGCCGGCCGAGTCGCGCCCGACGAGGTCGCATCGACCACTTCTCCGGTGAGGTCACTCCACTGGCGCAAAGTCCTGAGCCACCGGGTGCCGCGGCCGCCGGTTTGGTACCCGAGGCTCACGGTGTCGACGACATTCCCGTCGAGGTCCTCGATCCATACCGCGATGTACGGGTTGTGGATGCGTTCGCCGGTCGACGTCGCCGTGAACGTGAAGTCGACCAGGAGTTCGCCGCCGTCCGGCAGTGCTGATGCGGCGCCGTTGTCCACGGCTGTCGGCTGCGTGGTCGTGGAGGCCGTGGACGACGTCGAAGTCGTCGAGGACTCCTCGGTGGCCGTCGTCGAGGTCGCTTCGTCGGCGGGGTTCGCTTCCGACAGCAGGACTGTGGTCTCGGTGACCGGTGCTGACGTGTCGACGGTCTCGGGACTCGCGGCGGGTGCCGGGATCCGGGCGCCGTCGAAGACCGCCGCGTCTTCGTCGCCGCAGCCCGTGGCGATGGCGACGATGCCCACCGCGGCGAGCCCTCTCGCTCGGCGGCTCCGGTTCAGGGTGTTTCGGTATCGGCTGGTGTCTCGGCGACGAGGGAACACGGGGGCAACGTACGACGGCAACGTAAGAGCCGAGTAAAGGTTCCGAGAAGAACGCGAGCGCGTCTCGTCGTTCGACAGCTTCAGAGCGGTGGCGGCGCGAGATTTGCGGCGAGTCGTGTGACGGTCTCGGCGAGATCGGCGGGCTCGTCGACCTCGACGGGGGCGGTCAGCGCGATGCGAGCCACGGTCATGGCCAGCCTGCCGATGTCCTCGCTGCGTATCTCGACCTGACATGAGGTTGCATCCGTCCTCACGTACGTGTGGTCCACCCATCGGAGCACGTCGTCGATCTCGGACGGACCGGCGCCGATGGCCAGCGTCGCACGGTGCTGACGGAGCATCGGGCCGAGTGCCGCTGCGAGGAAGCTCGCTGCGTCGCCGGTCGGGATCGGGCGTGTGCTGAATCGACGGCCGGCGGGCCGAGCGTCGCGGAGGCGATCGAGTCGGAAGGTGCGCCAGTCGTCGCGGCGCTGGTCCCAGGCCACGAGGTACCAGCGACGGCCGGCCGTGACGAGCTGATGCGGCTCGACGAGTCGGCTGCTGGCATCACCATCGCGAGGTTCGTAGTCGAAACGCACCTCCTCGCGGTCGCGGCAGGCTGCCGCGATCACGCTCAGCGCATCGGGGTCGATCACGTCGTCGGTCTCCATCGGCCGCATCGGCGAGAGGCTCGAGTGCAGTGCTGACACCCGTCGACGAAGTCGATCGGGAAGCAGCTGCTCGATCTTCGTCAGCGCCCGCAACGATGATTCCTCCATGCCGTCGACGGCGGCACTCGCGGCGGAGCGCAGCCCGACGGCGACGGCGACGGCTTCCTCGTCGTCGAGCAGCAGCGGCGGGAGGTGGGTCCCCCTGGCCAGGCGATAGCCGCCTTCGGTTCCCGACGTCGAGTCGACGCGATAGCCGAGAACGCGCAATCGATCGACATCACGCCGGACCGTTCGCTCGGTGATGTCCAAGCGGTCGGCGAGGTCGGCGCCACTCCAGAGGCGGTGTGTCTGCAGAAGCGACAGGAGCTGCAGGGCTCGGCCGGTGGGATCGAGAGCCATGACCCCGATTCTTGCCGAGATCGAGGACCGAAGCTGTCCGCAACGGTTCGTACCGTGCAACTCGTCAACAACCCGACGAACGAAAGAAGCAACCAGATGTCCGAACAGATCGACTTTCCCGCGCCCACCCTGACTCCCGTGAACGGCGTGGAACTCGAGGTCTTCGAAGCAGGACGCGAGAACGCCGGCAACCCGATCGTGCTCTGCCACGGCTGGCCGGAACACGCCTACTCGTGGCGGTACCAGATGCCTGCCCTCGCTGCAGCCGGCTATCACGTCATCGTCCCGAACCAGCGGGGGTACGGCCGCTCGACGCGGCCGTCCGACGTGACCGACTACGACCTCGAGCACTTGACGGGCGACCTCGTCGCGCTGCTCGACCACTTCGGAGCCGACGACGCCACCTTCGTCGGGCATGACTGGGGCGCCAACGTGGTGTGGGGGCTCGCCCAGCTGCATCCCGACCGCGTGCGACGCGTGATCAACCTCAGTCTGCCGTATCAAGAACGCGGGGACCAGCCGTGGATCGAGTTCATGGAAGCCGTGTTCGGCGGCGACTTCTACTTCGTGCACTTCAATCAGCAACCTGGTGTCGCCGACGCGGTGCTCGATGCGCACACCGGTCGCTTCCTTCGCAACCTGTATCGAAAGAACGTGCCACCGGCGCCGCCGGCTCCCGGGATGATGATGATCGATCTCGCACGAGCTGACGGTCCGCTCGGCGAACCCGTGATGACCGAGGCTGAGCTCGCTGTCTTCGTCGCGGCCTTCGAGTCCTCGGGGTTCACCGGGTCGATCAACTGGTATCGAAACATGGATCGGAACTGGCACCTGTTGGCTGATGTCGAACCGGTGATCGAACAGCCCACCCTCATGATCTGTGGGGTTCAGGACTCGATCCCGAAGTTCGCACGCCTGAGGCACTTCGTCCCCGATCTCACCGAAGTCGATCTCGACTGCGGCCACTGGATTCAGCAGGAGCGACCGGAGGAGACGACGCAGGCGATCCTGACCTGGCTCGGCGCACAGGACGCGAGGTAGCCCGACGGTCGTCGATGGTCGGGGTTCAGTTCGCCGCGCGTCGTTCGAGGGGCGTCGAGGATCGCCTCCTTGCTCGGCGCGTGGTGGGAGATCGTCATCGGTTTGCTGCCGAGGGTGTCGGCGGGCCGACGGATCGTCAGGTCGGCGATGCCGAGCTGGCCGGCGAGCTCGGACGCTCCGTCGAGGGCGCACTCGTGCGTCCGTGGGCGTCTCGGTCATCTCGCTGGGGTCTTCTCCTGCGCCCCGTGGAGACTCGATGTTGACATCGTACAAAGTACGACTAAGGTTGTTCCAGTCATCGTACAAAGTACGAAATCGAACGGAGAACATGATGAACACCGACACTCAGCCCGCCGAGAACCTCGAAACTCAGAGCCATCCGGAACCGCGCGCCTCGATGGTTGCCGCTGTACAGCGCCGCTACGGCGGCGCCGAGCAGGTCCGACGCGAGCGCGTCGGGATCCCTGCGCCGGGCCAGCGACCGGTGGGCGTGCAGGTCGCCGCGTCAGCGGTCGACCGGGGCGTGATCCACCTGATGACGGGCCACCCGCTGCTGATTCGCGTGCTCGGC
>JBGCFW010000366.1:0-10063 GCA_045107155.1 Ilumatobacter sp.
ACGTGGCAGCGTACGAGCTCACCCTCGACTGGGATCCCGACGAGTTGCGTCTCGACGGAGTCACGACGATCGAGGCAACCGCCACTCAGGACCTCTCAGCGTTCAACGTCGAACTCACCGGATTCGAGATCTCCGAGGTCACCGTCGACGGCGAACCCGCAGATGTGGAGCGCAGCGGAGACGAAGTCACGGTGACGCCACCAGAGGCGGTGGCCGAAGGCGCCCGCTTCGAAACCGTGATCGCATACGCAGGGACCCCTGTCGACAATCAGTTCGTGGCTGGCGACGTGGGGCGTCCGTCTGGATGGCACACCGAGGCCGACTACGTCTACGTCGCCGGTGAGCCCCTGTCAGCGTCGACGTTCCACCCCGTCAACGACCACCCGAGCGACAAGGCTTCGTTCACGTATCGCATCACGGCCCCATCCGAACTGACGGTGGCAGCGAGCGGGACGCTGACCTCGCGGACGGACTCGTCAGACGACGACGGCGAGGTGACCACCTGGGTGTTCGATCAGCCGGCTCCGCAGACCACGTATCTGACAACCATCCTCATCGGTGACTTCGTGGTGGTCGACGACGAACCGAGCCAGAGCGGGGTGCCGATCCGCAACGTGTACGACGCCGACCTCGCTGATCTCGTCGACCCGTTGTTCGCCGAACAACCCGAGATGCTCGACGCGTTCGAGGAGCTGTTCGGGCCGTACCCGTTCGATGTCTACGGCTCGGCGGTCGTCGAGGGCTCGTTCGGTGGCGCGCTCGAGACCCAGACGTTGTCGATCTACGGTGCCGCCATCGTCAGCTTCGGTGATCCCGAAGACGTCATCGCCCACGAACTCGCACACCACTGGTTCGGCAACCACGTGTCGCTCGCACGGTGGGAGGACATCTGGCGCAACGAGGGCTTCGCGACCTACTCCGAAGCGCTGTGGCAGGAGGCGTCGAACCCCGACTTCTCGTATCAGGACTGGATCCGCGAACTCGTCCGCTTCGGTCCGGCGCTCGAACGCCACGTGCACGACCCCGGCCCGACGGAACTGTTCGGCATCCAGGTGTACCTGCGCGGTGGCCTCACGTTGCACGCGCTGCGGCTCGAGGTCGGTGACGAGGTGTTCTTCGAGATCCTGCGGTCGTGGAACGACCGCTTCGGCGGGGCCAACGCGACGACCGATGACTTCGTGGCGCTCGCGGAGGAACTGGCTGGTGTCGATCTCACCGAGCTGTTCGATGACTGGATCTATTCGCGAGCACTGCCCGACGAACTCGATGGGGTCCCGCTCGGTTGACAGCGGCCCGGCCGACTCACTCGCGGCGCAACGTGGCGGCCAGGTGATGTTGGAGCGGTTGTCCGACTGCGGCCATACGGACCGTGTAGCGCAACACGTCGTCGGTGAGTTCGAAGGTTCGCTCGGTCCGGGTGACTTCCTTCGCCGACGCGGTGGCCGAGATCGTCGTCGATCGGAGATCGATGATGAGCGTGTCCGTCGCGCCCGCACTGTTCGGTGCCGCGAAACCCTCGAGCACCTCGACGATGCCGGTGGGGTGCGCAAGGACGAGTTCGGCGTGGTGTTCGCTGGGAACGCGCCAGTATCCACTCTCGGCGTGCAGCGGGCGACCGTCATCGGCCGCCCGGGTCCTCTGCGAGTAGCTGACGAACGGCTTGCCGACGTGGCCGAAGGTGATCGACTCGTGGTACGCGAAGTCATCGATCGTCGGATACTCGCCCTCGCCCGAACCGGACCAGGTGCCGAGGAGCGCGGAGAATACGGCGACGTCCGGGTGCAGCGATGGTGATCCGGTCATTGGGGCGAGCGTAGGGGCGACGTGCTAGCACTGCCGAGATGACGATCGATCCGACCGTGGTCCCGAGCGCGCCAGCACTCGTGTCGATGAACACGGCGTCGCTGTACGACGCCCTGAACGGCCGTCCCGATGGCTTCGACGGGCCGTCTCGTTATGTCCATGTCATCGGCACGACGGTGTTCGTCGATGACCGGGCCGAGGACGAGTCGTGGCCGAAGCTCTTCATCGGCAGCGCCGACGGCGAGGGATGGTGGGCGATCGACGTGCCCGACGGAGAGGATCCTTCGTACGGAGCGGCCGTCGACCTGTTCAGCTACTCCGGTGTCGCATCCTCGGCCGAGTGGCTGCTCGCCGGACGGGCCGTGCAGACCGCCGAGTGGATGCGGACACATCGCTTCTGTGGACGTTGCGCCGTGGCCACCGAGGAGTCCGATGGTGAGCGCAGCCTGCGCTGCCCGGCGTGCGGACTCATCTCATACCCGCGTGTTGCGCCGGCCATGATCACGCTCGTCACCCGGGGGGAACCCGGACCTGACCAGGAGGCGTTGCTCGCACGTGGGGCTCGATTTCCTCGGCCGATGTACTCGGGCCTCGCCGGGTTCGTCGAGCCGGGCGAAGACCTCGAGGGCGCCGTGGTGCGCGAGGTGAAAGAAGAGGTCGGGGTCGACGTCGACCGGATCCAGTACGTCGGTAGCCAGCCGTGGCCATTCCCTCACAGCCTGATGGTCGGTTTCCGCGCCAACTACGTCGGCGGCGAGATCGTGTGCGAAGAAGGCGAGATCGTCGATGCCGGTTGGTACCGCAAGAGCGATCTCCCGATGGTTCCGCCCGAGCTGAGCATCGCCGGCAAGATCATCGCCTCCTGGCTCGCCGAATAGCGGCTGCTTTCTTCGTCACGAGCCGGGGAGGAGTGCGGTCTGGACGTTGGCGGCGGCGGCGATCTCGAAGAACTGTGGGTCGTTGAGATCGGCGAGGGACACGGTCGAGGAGAGCGAAACGGCGTAGACGTTCGCGCCGCATCGGAATCCGATCAGCGCTTGGCCGAAGAACGGCAGGAACGCTTCGGAGTTGTTGAACCCTGCGACCAACGACGCATTGTCGTCCTGACACGGGAAACCCGTGACCTCCTGATCATCGAATGCGTCGCGAATGATGTCGACGCGGTACTGCACCCCGCCGAGGTCGACGGTGGTGCCGTTGCAGGCATCGAGTGCATTGATCTCCGCGACGAACGCGTTCGCCGCGGCCTGAGCGTCGGTGTACGCGGTGACGACGTGGCTGATCTGGCGGACGCCGCCCGTGTCGAGGTTCTGTTGGTGCGAGCTGGCCGCGGTGGCGATCTCGAACTGGTCGAATTCGTTCGACGTGCAGATGTCGCCTTCCTCGAACGCGATGGGTTCCCACCCGGTGCCGAGTGCCTGGGTGGTGACGAGCGTTGTCGCGAGATCGCGGTTCGTCACCCGAGGTGTGGTCGGTACCGGCGTCGTGGGTTCGGGTGCGGGCGCCGCCGTCGTGCTGGTCGTCTCGGCGAGCGGCGGGTTCGTGACGGCCGGTGCGCTGTCGGGCGTCGGCGGCGTCGAGATCGGCGACGCCGCGGTGTTCGGTGCACGGTCGGTGGCGGCGGGCGCCACCGAGCCGGACTCGACGGTGTCGCCGTCTCCACCGCGCAGGAGCAAGAAGCCCACACCCAGGAGCACGACGACCCCTGCCGCAATCGGCGCGATCACTCGCCACGACCCCTCTCGCTCATCGGACATGCCGGGACTCGTCGGTGAGATGTGCCCTGCTGACGGAGAGGCGTCGACTGGTGGCGGCGCGGCGTGCTGAGGTGGTGGGGGTGTCGTATGAGCGTTCCGGGTCGGCGGCGCGATGGGTGGTGGAGCCGAACCGCTGGTCGAACTTGGCGGGTCGTAGTCGGGGTGATACTCCCGGCTTGGCACGTCGCCGAAGCGCGGGGCGTCGACACCTCGGCCCCCTTCCGGGCGAAGCGGTGGCGGAGGTTGATGGTCGGCGTCGTGTTCACCGGGTTCGTTCACGATCCCGATGATGGCATCGCCACGTCGCCGCAGTCCGTTTGGTTCAGTCGTCGAAGAGCGTCGGATGATCGCGCCTGATGCGCACACGCCTACCAGGTGGGTTCGTCGGGCCGGGCGGTGATTCGAACAGTTCGAGCTGTTCCCAGGTGATCGCGACATCGCTCACGCACTGCCACCGCAGTCGACCCTTGGGCCCAGGTCGCCGGATCTCGACCCGTTCGGGCCGCAGCGATCGCGCCGAGCCGTCGGGGTCGCGGAGTTGAACGCTCCCGTCGACTTCGACACCTTCGACACGTCCGACGACAGGGCGCCCGCGATCGTTGCGTCGAAATCGGATCGGCTCACCCGGGCGGAGGCCGAGCCGAGCGAGCGCCTCGGGTGATCGGTACATCTCTGCGACGCATCGTAGGGCGGCGCCGCTCATCGGAGAGGTGACGGTCCGCGCCTGACCAGAACGAGACGCCATGGGTGCGCAGCGTGGGCAGGTCGTCGGTCTGACCACCGTTCGTGAACGGAGTGAGAAGTTCGTCGCAAGTGCGCATGCGCCTCGTATAGGCGGGGTACGTTGTCGGGCAATGACAGATCAGCAGAACGTCACCGACAACGATGCGGTCATCAACGAGGCGCTCGGCGTCATCGACGGGGCCCTGAAGAAGATGATGAACCGCGACCTCGTGTCGAGCGGTGAAGTGGCCGACCTGCTCCTCGACGTGCGGACGCTGTTGACCGACGTGAACCTCGACGCCCCGGGCGTCGACATCTCCGGCATCGAGCCGGCGACGTCAGAACTCGCCTGACACGAAGCGTCCGACCGTTGGTCGGGTGCGTCAGAGGTAGCGGCGCAGTCCGGTTCGACGCGCCGCCCGCTTGATCGCCGTCACGAGCACGGCTCCGGTCACCACGCCGGCGACCACGTCTGACGCGTGGTGGATCCGAACGTACGCACGACTGGTCGCGACGATCGCGGCCGCGCCTGCGATCGCCGGTGCCCACGTGCGCCCGGCCCGGGGGATGAGCAGAATCGCTGCGAACGTGGCGGCACTCGCATGGCCTGATGGGAACGACGATGTGCTCGGCTGACGTACCCGCAACCCGGAGTCGCCGGCGGCGGTCGGACGGGCGCGGCGGAACAGTCGCTTGACGCCCTGATTGACGAGCAAGCTCTCGAGCCCGATGAGGGCTGCGAACGCGACCACGCGTCGCCCATCACGCTCGCGAATGCCCAGGACGATGTTGGTCGTGTGCCAGATCGTCGAGAAATCACCCACGTGGCTGGCGAAGGTGAACAATCGATCAGCCGCAGCATTGCCACGGATGCGTTCGAGCAGTGCGTCGGCTTGCTCGTCGAAGCGTTCGACCGTGGGACCGAGGTGGTGTTGACCAGGGACGTCGACGGGCTCCGACGGGTCGGTCTCGGTCATTCGCCCAGCAACGCTTCGTAGGCGGCGACGGCCTCGGTGGCGGCGCGTTCAGGGTCACCGTCGAACGCTGGGCACCACTGCTGGAAGCTGCACCAGTCGCAGAGCTTGCTCTGGTTCGGGCGGAAATCGCCGGTGACGCATGCTCGTTCGACGGCCTTCCAGACGGCGCTGGTGCGAGTGTCGATGAAGCGAACGGACTGGGCGGACGGGGTGGTCTCGATGGTCTCACCGCTCTTGAGATACATCAGACGGATCTTGGACGGCCGCTTCCCGAGTACGGCCTCGCACAGGAACGAGTAGAAGTGCACGCCGGCGAGGCTCTTCTGTTCGTAGCGACCCGACGGCGCCCGGCCGGTCTTGTAATCGGTGACCACGAGCTCGCCATCGTCGTCGAGCTCGAGACGGTCGATGATGCCGCGCAGCTCGAGCGATCCGACCTGCGCTGCCATGCGTACCTCCAGACCGATGTCGCGAATCTGCGTCGGATCTTCCATCTCGAAGTACTTGTCGATGAGTCCGTCGCACTCGCGCCGGAACCTGTCGGCGCCCGACTCGTCGAGGCGCAGGCCGACATAGTCGGGGTCGGTCGAGTACTCCTGGAGCGCTGTGTCGAGTGTGGTGCGGAGTGCCTCGGGCGTGCGCTCGGCGTTCGGCAACTCGAACAGCAACTCGAGTGCTCGGTGGACGACCGACCCACGGGTGGCGGCTTCGCCGGGCGGCTCGGGGAGGCGCTGCACTGACGAGAACCGGAACTGCATGGGGCACGACGTGAACGACGAGACCCGAGACGGAGACAGTGACGACGGCACCGGCCACATCGGCTCGGGTGCCCCGTCGGACGACGGGGAGACAGCGATGTCGGAGCCGTCTGAAGCGATTGTGTCGGTCATGGCGCCCACTGTAGGGAAGGGGTGTCTCCCAGATGGCGAGCCTGTCCGAATCGACCGAACTTGACAAACGGTGACCACCGACGATCGTCGATGAGCGATGACTGATCCCGTGACCACACCGCGCGATCGAGCCCGAGCCGCCGAGGGGGCCAGTTGGTGCCACGCGCTCGGCGACCCCACCCGGGTGCTGATCCTGCACCTGCTCGCCACCGGGAGCGCCCCGCTGACCGTCGGGCAGATCACCGAGGCGCTCGACGTCGGCCAGTCGACCGTGTCCCATCACCTGGCGAAGCTCGCGGACGTCGGCTTCGTCGTGGGCGAGCGCGTCGCGGCGTCGAGCCGCTGGTCGGTGAACCGGGCCTGCCTGGCCGCGTTCCCGTCGGCCGCGGAGATGGTGATGGGCAACGTCCCGGCCGAATTCACGACAGCGATCAGGAGTGCACGATGACCACAGACGACATCCACGACGAGGTGCGGGAGTACTACCGCAACGCAGCCACCACGAGGGCCGTGAGTGCGAGCATCGACGACCGGTGGGGTGTGAATCGCTACGAGGACGGTGCGCTCGACGCGACAACCGAGGCAGCGGCGGAACTGTCGATGGGCTGCGGCAACCCGTTCGCCATGGCCGACCTCGCCGTCGGTGAGACCGTCCTCGACCTGGGCTCGGGCGGCGGTCTCGACGTGATTCTGTCCGCCAAGCGCGTCGGCCCGACCGGCAAGGTCTACGGCGTCGACTTCCTCCCCGAAATGCAAGCCTTGGCCACGGAGAACGCCAGAGCGGCCGGCGTCACGAACGTCGAGATCCTGCAGGGGATGATCGAGGAGCTTCCGCTCCCCGACGCCAGCGTCGACGTCGTCATCTCGAACTGCGTGATCAACCTGGCGCCCGACAAGGGCCCGGTGTTCACCGAGATCGCACGGGTCCTTCGACCGGGTGGTCGCGTCGCGATCTCCGACGTCGTTGCCGACAATGGGGTCGCTCCCGCGGTCGATGGTGAAGCGTGGGCCGACTGTGGCGCGGGTGCGCTGCAGTACGACGAGTATCTGACGATGCTCGTCGCTGCTGGCCTCGATGACGCCACGATCGAGCTCACCCACGAGACCGGCCCGGGTCTGCACGGTGCCATCGTCCGAGCCCGACGACCCGATTGAACGGGAGCCGGCCGGCGAGGCGACAAGCCGACCGGTGGCACGCATTCGTGGTCCAAGCCACCGGCGTCAGGGTCGCCAGGGGCTCGACCGTGGGTGATCGTTGCGCTGACTCAGGTGGCTGGTGCGGCCCCGGCCATGTCGGCGATGAGGTCAGCGGTGCCGCCGGGGTCGATGAAGGGGCCGAAGTGGTTCGAATCGGGCTGCTGGACGAGGGTCGAGTTCGCCAACCGGTCGGCGACCGCTGGCGCGACCGCTGCAGGCCCCATGAGATCGCCGCCAGTGACGACGACCGTGCGCGTGTGGATCTCGGGGAGCAGGTCCCAGGTGCGATGTGATGCGCCGGTCTCGAACGTGCGAGCTTCGTGTTCGGGGTCACACTTCAGGCGGACGCCTTCGGGCGACGGCCGCATCCCGTGACCGACGTACATCCGCACGATGTCCGGGTCGAAGAACTTCATCGGTGGCTTCGACGAGTAGTTCTCGACCGCCTCCTCGAACGATTCGAAGGAGTTCCGTCGGCGGCGAGCCTGCTCGATCATCGGTGTCGGTTCCTGACCGCTCCGATCGACGTCCGTCGGGAACACGATGGGCTCGAACAGCACCAGCAGGTCGAACAGTTCGGGCTCGCGGTGCGCGGCCATGAGCAGCGAGGTGCCACCCATCGAGTGCCCGAACGCCACGATGCCTCCATCGGGAGCGATGGCGCGGGCGGCAGCGAGCGCGTCGTCGCCATAGCACTCCCAGTCGACTGCCCAGTCGTCGGGTCGGGGCGTCGATCCGTGGCCCCTGTGGTCGTGCCCGTACGAGGTGAAGCGGTCGGCCAGACGATCTGCGACCGGGAGGTAGCAGTAGCCGTGAAAGCCGGTTGCGTGCGAGAACAACAATGGTGGACCGTCGCCTCCGAACTCGTGGATCGCAACGCTGATGTGGTCCGACGAGATGGCACGCACGAGCGCCATCTTCGCCCCTGGTCGGGCGCTGCGGCCAATCGAGTCCGGAACCGGGCGGTCAATCGTCCTTGCTTCGACGAGCGCGTCGCCACCACGTGAGGATCAGCCGGTCGAGCACGATGCCGAGCACGATCGACGCCAGGATCGTGACCCAGAGCTTGAACTCGCCGTCGAGCCACAGGAACTCGGTCTCGACGTCTTGTCCGTTCTGGAACGAGAAGACCACGCCTGCGGCGGCGAACAGGATGAAGAGAATCAACCAGATCGATGGTCCGCTCCAGCCAGCCGGCCCTGGTGGGGAGTCGTACTCCTCGTCGTATCGCTCGTCGCTCATGATGTCGTACTCCTGGTGTTCGAGTGGTCAGCATTCCGTGCGGGCGGCCTGGGTTCGCGCGGGAGCCCGAGTAGTCGTTCGCCGATGATGTTGCGCTGGATCTGACTGGTGCCGCCAGCGATTCGACCGCCGGGGGCGGCGAGTATGCCATCGGCGGCGGCGCCGTCGATCGTGGCATGGGCGCCGCCGTCGTGGCCACGCAACATCGCCAGATCGAAACTCATCTCGGTGATCCCGAGTTTCATGAGCGACGCGGCGGTCGAAGCGACTGGGCCTTGGCGTTGGACCAGCGCCGTGTACGCCGTGCCGCGACTGACGAGTTCGGCGAGCCGTTGCCGTTCGAGTTGCGAGGTGTCGCGGTCATCGGCGAGCGAGATGATCTGTTCGAGACGGCGCTCGAGGCTGATGGCGGCCGTTCCGATGTGGCCGCGCTCGGAGGTGAGCACCGACATGCCGACACCCCACCCGCCATGCAGTGGTCCGAGCAGGTGCTCGACGGGGAGCTCGACGTCGGTGAAGAACACCTCGTCGAACTCGGCCTCGCCGGTCATCTGCTTGAGCGGACGGATCTCGATCCCAGGGAGGTCCATCGGGCACAGGAAGAACGAGATGCCGTCGTGCTTCTTGGCCCCTGACAGCGCGCCGGTGCGGGCCATGAGGATGCCCCAGTTGGAGTACCGGCCACCTGAGCACCACACCTTCTGACCGTTGACGACGAAGTGATCGCCATCGCGATCGGCGCGGGTCGAGAGCCCGCCGAGATCGCTTCCGGCTCCTGGTTCGGAGAACAGCTGACACCACACGTGCTTGGCATCGAGTGTCGCTGTCAGGTGACGTTGCCGCTGTTCGGTCGTGCCGTGAGCGAGGATCGCGCCGCCGGCGAGCACCAGGCCGACCATGTTGAGCACCGGCGGTACGCCGGCGCGGGCGCACTCCAGCATCCACACACCGTTGTGGTCGGGCGTCAGCCCGCGTCCACCGAACTCGGTTGGCCAGTGGATTCCGGCGAAGCCCGCATCGCGAACGCGTCGATGCCAGGCGACGCCGGTTTCGAACAGCTCAGGTGGACAGATCGCGCCGTAGTCGCGCGGGCCGTGGGCCGCGTGATCGGCGAGCCACGTGGCGGCTTCGCGCTGGAACTCCTCGACCTCCACCATCGCGCGAGTGTCGCGCGCCCGGCTGGGCCCGCGAAACCGTCGCCGAGCTCAGCCGAGGGCTTTGAGGAACATCGCCGTCTCTTCGGCGATCTGCGAGGGGACCTCGTATCCGGCGCGATCGGTGACGGTGTCCCAGTTGTCGCGCAAGCTCTCCGGCGTGAGCTCGTCGGAGGTGTAGCCCTGGCACTCGCCGATGAACACCTCCGCGACGCGCCCGCCGCCGACCGAGTAAGTGCGGCCGGTCGACTCACACGACTCGTGGCACAGGTAGGTGACGAGCGGAGACACCAGTTCGGGCTGCAGCTTCTCGCCCAGGT
>JBGCFW010000367.1:0-27962 GCA_045107155.1 Ilumatobacter sp.
CTGGGCCAGGGCGCGCCGAACCGCTCGACCCGACGGTGCGCTCGTACCTGCTCGGCGGTGACGAGTCTGCCCTCCCGGCGATCGCACAGCTCCTGGAAACCATCGCAAGCGACTGTTCGGTCCGAGTGATCATCGAAGCCTCCCACCCCGACGCGGTGATCGGCCTTCCCGATCATTCCGAGGCAGCGGTCGAGTGGCTGGTCGCTCTCCCCGGAGCCATGCCCGGCGAATCGTTGGCGGCCGAGGTTGAGGCACTCGGCGATCTCCCCGAGCACGTGTGGGTCGCCGGTGAGGCTGCCTGCATCCAGCGTTTGCGGACACATCTCTTCGACGACCGCGGGCGATCCCGGTCCACGGTGACCGCACGCGGGTATTGGAAGCAGGGTCGCGCCGCGACGTGACGCAGCGAGTCGGCGCCCGATAGGACCTGCGGAGACCCCCGTCTGTAGCTTCGGGCTCATGCCAGCTCTCGAATCCACCGTTGACATGTACGACCTTCGGATGTCTGAAGGCGTCCGGCCGCTCTATGAGCAGGTGAAGACCTTCATTGCCGAAGAAGTCGCCCCGATGTCGGAGAAGTTCTTCGAGCTCGGTGCGAACCGTGCAGACCGGTGGTCGTACGCGCCCGGTCAGCTCGAGCTCCTCGAAGAAGTCAAGGACAAGGCCAAGGCCAACGGTCTGTGGAACTTCTTCCTCCCCGACGCCGAAACCGGTGAAGGGCTCTCGAACCTCGACTACGCCTACATCGCGATCGAGCTCGGCAAGAACCCGCTTGCGTCGGAGTCGATGAACTGCGCCGCCCCCGACACCGGCAACATGGAAGTGCTGGAGCGCGTCGGGACCGAGGCCCAGAAGCGCGAATGGCTCGATCCGCTGTTGCGTGGCGAGATCCGCTCTGCGTATGCGATGACCGAGCCTGACGTGGCGTCGTCTGATGCCAAGAACGTGGCATGCCGTGCCGAGCGCGATGGCGACGAGTGGCTGATCAACGGCGAGAAGTACTACATCTCCGGGGCCGGCGATCCGCGCTGCAAGATCATGATCACGATGGTTCAGACCAGCGATGAGGGCCCCGCCCACATGCGCCAGAGCCAGATCCTCGTGCCGATCGACACACCGGGCGTGGAGATCCTCGGTCCGATGCACGTGTTCGGGAAAGACGACGCACCCCACGGTCACATGCACATCAAGTTCGACAACGTTCGCGTGCCGTACGAGAACGTTCTGCTCGGCGAGGGTCGCGGCTTCGAGATCAGCCAGGTGCGTCTCGGCCCCGGGCGCATCCATCACTGCATGCGCTCCATCGGCCAGGCCGAGAAGGCCCTCGAGATGATGGTGTCTCGTGGTCTCACCCGTGAAGGCTTCGGCAAGCCCCTCGCCAAGCTGGGAGGCAACACCGAGATGATCGCGAAAGCCCGCATCGAGATCGAGTCGATGCGCCGCATGGTCCTCACCGCCGCGAAGGCGATGGACGAGCTCGGCAACTCCGAAGCCCGCGTGTGGGTCTCGGCTGTGAAGGCGATGGTGCCGATCCGCGTGTGCGAGATCATCGACCAGGCGATCCAGATGCACGGCGCCACCGGCGTGTCGCAGTGGACCCCGCTGGCCGACATGTACGCCAGCCAGCGCACACTGCGCCTCGCCGATGGACCCGACGAGGTCCACTGGATGGTCGTGGGCCGCTCCGAGGTCAACAAGGGTGAAGAGGCTGCTCGCACCTACGACCCGAAGGGCAAGTACCTGGCCGCTCAGGAAGCTGGCGAGACCGAGATCAAGGACGGCGCCTTCTCCGGCCCGGCCTGATCCCCGAACCGAACACCTCGACGGATGCGACCCTGCAACAGCGGGGTCGCATTCGCCGTTTTCGGACCTGCGAGAGTGGCCCCGTGACGACCTTCCACCCGAGCGCGGTCCTGGGCCCGGCCGATGAGATCCAGACACCTGGCGTGTCGATCGACCGTGACGGCCACGTGTTGACGGTGCGCGCCGCTCGCGATCTCGCCGGTCTGGCCACCGGTCGTTTCGCCACGCCGAGCTGTGGGCTCGCGTTCGCCCGTGAGCGGTGGCCAGCCGACATCGAGTTCGTCGGCTTCGCGTTCACCCAGTTCGCGCTGCCGGTCACGGCGGGCGCCGATCTCGCCTTCGATTTCCGGCCCGCGCCGGGCCTCAGGTCGCCGAGAGCGGTGTCGCCGTTGCTGGCTCGTTCCGGGAACACCGTCGTCCTGCTCGCCCCGATCGATCATGCGCACGAGCAGGTGATCGCCGTGACCGATGCGGGGCTCGCTTGGGGGTGGCACGGTGATCTCGACGAGGTCCCGAACGGCTTCGCGTGTCGGCTGGGTGTGTACGAGGGTTCGTCGGTCGCCGAGGTCCTGGCGCGCTGGCGCGACGATCTCGATCTTCCCGATCCGTCCGAACGACTCGCCGACGATCCCCTGTCGACGCACCTCTCGTACTGGACCGACAACGGCGCGGCCTACTGGTACCGGACCGAGTCGGGGAGAACGATCAGCGAGTCGGTGGCCGACAAGGTCGACGAGCTCCGTGCGCACGATGTACCGATCCGGTCGATCGAGCTCGACTCGTGGTTCTACTCGCACGCGACGCCGCGCGCGATCACCGAGGTCGGCTATCCCGACGAGGTGCCACCGACCGGCATGTGGGCGTGGCTGCCGCGCTCGGATGCGTATCCGCGAAGACTCGTCGACGGGATCGCGATGCAGGCAACGGGCGAGCCGGACGGCGTCGAGGCGTTCGCCGATCGGCTCGGTCGACCTCCGCTCGTCCTGCATGCTCGTCACATCGCTCCGACGTCGCCGTACGTCTCGGGTTCGGACGACTGGTGGATCGACGAGCATGCGGTTCACCCGAAGGACCCGGAGTTCTTCCGGCGATGGTTCGACGACGCCCGCCGTTGGGGCGCGACCGTGATCGAGCAAGACTGGATGCTGATCTACTGGTTCGGCGTCCGAGCGCTTCGTTCCGTTCCCGGTCGGGCGCTTGCCTGGCAGCAGGCGATGAATGAGCACGCCCGAGCCACGGGCCTCGGGTTGCTGTGGTGCATGGCCACGCCCGCAGACATGATCGAAGCGGCTCGCCTCGACCGGGTCGTCGCGCTCCGCACGAGCGATGACTACCGCTTCAACGACGACCCTGCATTCCTGTGGACGTGGTTCCTCACCGTCAACCGGTTGGCCGCGACACTCGATCTCCCAGCGTTCAAGGACTGCTTCTTCTCGAGTCCGGACGTGTCCGACGAGTCCGATGCGATCGACGGCGACCTCCACGCCGAACTCGAAGCTGCGCTCGCTGCGCTCTCGAATGGTCCCGTCGGTGTCGGAGATCGCATCGGTCGAACGAATCGGACGGTCGTGATGCGCACGTGCGATTCCGACGGTCGACTGCGTCGCCTCGACGGCCCGATCGCTGCCGTCGATGAGTGTCTCTTCGGCGGGCCGGCGCGTGGCGAGGGCCTCATGTGGGCGACGACCACCGCGACGGATCGGCACGGCGTGTGGCGCTACGTGCTCGCAATCAACACCTCCGACACCGATCAGACCGACAGCTTCGACCTGAGCGTCCGATCGACCGTGTACGACTGGCGGTCCGCGACGTCCGTCGACACCGTGACGATCACGACGTCACTCTCGCCACGAGACTGGTCGCTCATGGTGGTCAGTCCGACGGGGGCTCCGAGTGCCGGCGAGATCGGCGACGCGACTCGCTACGTCGTCGTCGAAGCGACGCGCTGACCGCGTGGTCGAATCCGAGCCCAGCCTGGAGGCTCGGCGCTGCGCGAGCTTGATGCGCCAAGCCGAGCGTCCACACGACGGCGGTCGAGTGTCCGAGTTCCCGCAGATGACCGAGCGCCTCCGCCATGAGCGCGTCTGCGGCGCCGGAGCCCCACGTCCGCGCCCGCCACATCTCGATCCGCGATCGGTCGAAGTCCGGGTCGTCGAACACCGATGCCGGGAAGATGTGACGGTACGCGGCCCGCCAACTCGCGACATGCGCCGCGGCGATCGCGTCGGCGTCGGCGTGAACAGCGTCGCGGATGATGAGGCTCCTGCCTCAGCGTGTCGCTCGGACGCTCGCGGTCACAAGCGGGTTTCGCGCGTGACGGCTCGCCGGCCGTTGAGCACCGTCGACAGACGGCGCTGAGATGGGTCAGACCGCCAGCAGGTCGCGGGCGCCGGTGTCGGAGCTCGGGTGACGCAGCTTGCTCATCGCGCGGGCTTCGATCTGACGAATTCGCTCGCGTGTGAGGCTGAAGTGATCGCCTACCTCTTCGAGGGTCCGAGGCTCGCCGCGATCGAGTCCGAAGCGCAGCTTCAGGATCTCGCGCTCGCGCTCGTCGAGCGGTGCGAGCAGCCGGCTGATCTCTTCGGGCAGCAGCGCGGTGGCGGCGACTTCGAACGGAGACTCGGCCGAACGGTCTTCGACGACGTCGCCGAGTTCGGCATCGCCGTCTTCGCGCAGCGGCTCCGAGAGCGAGAGAGGCTCGGCGGCGAAGCGAAGTGCCTCGGTCACCTTGTCCTCGGGCATCTCGACTTCCTTGGCCAGCTCGGAGAGCGTGGCGGGGCGGCCGTACTTCAACTCGAGGCGAGACCGCGCCTTCTGCAGGCGGGCGAGCGTGTCGCCAGCGTGAACCGGGAGCCGGATGGTGCGCCCCGTGTTGGCGATACCACGGGTGATCGCTTGACGGATCCACCAGGTCGCGTAGGTCGAGAACTTGAAGCCCTTGCGCCAGTCGAACTTCTCGACGGCGTGCATGAGGCCGAGGTTGCCCTCCTGGATGAGGTCGAGCAGCGGGAGGCCGGACGCCTGGTACTTCTTGGCGATCGACACCACCAGACGCAGGTTCGACTGGACGAACTGGCGCTCGGCCTCTTCGCCCTTGCGGGCGGTTCGACGAAGCTCGCGCTTCTTGGCCGCAGTGAGTTCCTTGCCACCGGCGTCGAGCTGCTCGATGGCTTCGTTGCCCGCTTCGATGGCCTTGGCGAGCCGGACCTCGTCATCCTTCGTGAGCAGCGTGTACTGCCCGATGTCCGTGAGGTACAGACGAACGAGGTCTTCGTCGTCCCGGTCGACTCGATCCTTTGCCACCAGCGATGCTCCTTCGATTCGAAAGGGGGTGTTCGGACGTATGACGTCACCATTGCCCGGAGGCGTGCATGGCCTGAGCGGCTGTGCTATGGCGATGGGACGGTCACCATAGCGACGCCCGGACCAGGCGCAACGCCCGTTCCCGGGCGCATCGTCCCGTATCTGTCGTTCAGATAGTCAGATACTTGCCATCTCTCGATGTGATGTTGGTGCGCGCGGCCGTCCGCGCCGCGCTGCTCCGCGACGAGGCGACCAGCTCTGCCCGGTATCATCGAGTGACCATGTCGAACCCGTTCTTCAACGAGAAGCGCATGCGCGAGGACGCCGCCGGTTGGGCCGCTCCCGAGCGCAGTGCTGCGTCCACCAACGTCGCCACCGAGTCGTTCCCGCCACCCGGGCAAGGCACGAACCCGCTCAACCAGCCACTGAACGACGGCCCGGTGAGTACGTGGCAGAAGTCCATGACGGTCAACGGCGTGATCACCGCCGCCTCCGTGCTCTTCGTGCTGATCCTCGTGTCGGGCACCTTCGGCTGGACCTCGTCCACATCGAACGCGGACGGCACCTTCGAGATGCCGCCGTTCGCGATGGTCGGCATCATCGTCGGCTTCGGGGCAGTGATGGCTGCGTACTTCAAGCCGAAGCTCGCCAAGTTCCTCGGACCTGTGTACGCCATCTGTTACGGCTACGCCGTGGGTGCGATCTCTCACGCCTACGAGTCGTTCCAGAGTGGCATCGTGCTCCAGGCGGCCGGCGCGACGATCGCCGTGTTCCTCGCAATGCTGGTGATGTATCGCACCGGGATCATCAAGGTGACGCCCGGCTTCCGCAAGATCGTGGTCGGAGCGACACTGGGCATCATGGCGCTGTACCTCGTGTCGTTCGTGATGAGCTTCTTCGGCGCCGACATCCCGTTCATCAACTCGCCGAGCCTCTTCGGCATCGGCTTCTCGATCTTCGTGTGCGGTCTCGCCGCCATGAACCTCGCGCTCGACTTCGATCTGATCGAGAAGGGCGTCGAGGCGCGGATGTCGAAGGACTACGAGTGGGTCGCAGCGCTCGGCCTCGTGGTCACCATCGTGTGGCTGTACCTCGAGATCTTGCGCCTCCTGTCGAAGCTCAACCAACGCTGACCGACGTGGCGTCGTCGGGCCCTCGTCCACTGACCGAAGCGGTCGCGGTCGGGGCGCTCGGTGCCGTGTTCTCAGGCGCTGTCGGACTCGCAGTCGGACTCGCGGTCCCGGCTGCTCTGATCGGCGGTGCGAACGGCCTCGTCTCGGGCTGGCGCGGGATCTACGACTGGTCGCGCTCCTCGGGTGCGGCCGCTTTCATACTGGACTCCACATGGGGTCTCCCGATGACGACGGCGGGCTTGTTCGCCAACACCTGGGGATTTCTCCAGCGTAACTCGGGCTACGTCGAGGACCTCTCATGGCGACAGAACCGCCATGTGTATCGGCGTGGCTTCATGCCTCGGAAGGGATTTGCGATCACGCTCGGCAACGTGATCGGCGGAGCCGGACCCGTCGAGCGAAAGCGTCGGCGTCGGCTCATCACCGACCACGAGGACGTCCACTGTTGGCAGGCGCGCTGGCTCGGGCCGCTCTTCCCGCTGATCTATGTCGGCTGGAGCGCGACGGGCGCCGTCGTCGGCGCCGCCGTGTGGGCGATCGCCCGTCGCGACCAGAAGTTCTCGAAGGTGGTCGAGACCTCTGCGTACTACCTCAACCCGTTGGAGTACTGGGCGTACAGCCGCGATGACCACTGGCCACCGTCGGGCAAGGTCGCCGGGATGGGATGGACGCAGCCGTGCTGTCGGCCACTCAGCGCTGTTCGCTCCGGTTCCTGAGCGCCGCTGCGAATTCGGTTTCGTCGTGCTCAAGGTCAGTCGCTGAAGGGTCGATACACGAGTTGCGCTCGACGAGTGCGACGAGCTGGGTTCGTTCACCGAGCCCCGACCGTGAGAACCCTGAGGAGAAGATCATGAACATGTTCGCCAGCACGACCATCCGAGTTGCCGCGACGCTCGCGGCAAGCGTCGCACTCGTCGCCTGCGGCGGCAGCGATGACTCGAGCGACTCCCCGCAGGACGACGTCGCCGACCTCTTGATCCAAGCCGCAGACGACGCAGATGCCGATGTCGATGCTGACTGCGTGCGAGATGCGGTCGGCGGACTCAGCGATGCTGATGCGACGGCGCTTTCCGAGGCCGGCCTCGATGGCGACCCTGAGATCAGCGAGAGTGCGGGCGAAGTGCTCGCAGAACTTCTCCTCTGTGAGAACTGAGCGACTCAGCGCACGGCGTCGAGCGCACTGAGCAGGGCGACGTTGAACTCGGCCGGTGCTTCCTGCTGGACCCAGTGGCCCGGACCGTCGATGATCGTCGCGCCTCGGTAGTCGGCGAGGGTGAACTCCATCGATTCGACGTAGCCAGGTCGGAACTGGATGACGAGGTCGCGGCTTCCTGCGATGAACGCACACGGCATTGCCGGTGCCGGCAGGGCCTTCGTGAGTTCGAAGTCGGCGTCGATGTTGCGGTACCAGCTGATCGGACCGAAGAAGCCGCTCGTCGTGAACTGTTCGACGTAGTGGTCGAGATCTGTCTCGAGGAGCCAGGGCGGTCGACCGTCGGGAACGCGGACACCGCCTGTCCATGCGTCGAGCAAACCGGTCCCCTCCATCGGGGGGAGCTCCGAGGGATCGGGAGCTGACCGTTCGATCGATCCGTCTCCTCCCCACAGGATCGTGAGGAGCGATCGTTCCAAGTTCGCCTCGAGCTCGCGCTCGGCGAGGTCCGGTTCCTGGAAATAGAGCATGTAGAAGAAGCGATCCCCGAACTGCTCGCGGAACTGGTCGGTCGGGCGCTGCATCCACGGGGTGTATGGAACGCTGGCATTGACGACGGCGCTGACGCGGTCCGGGTGGAACCGTGCGAGGTCCCAGACGACCAGTGCGCCCCAGTCGTGTCCGACGAACACCGCCTGTGATGCACCGACGTCGTCGAGGAGTGCCACGAGGTCGGCCGACAGTCGATCGGTGCGGTATGCATCGACGAGCTTCGGTGCGGACGAGGCGCCGTAGCCGCGCTGATCGGGAACGAGCACGCGCCACCCCGCGGCGACCAGTGGCTCGATCTGATGTCGCCACGAGTGCGAACTCTCCGGCCATCCGTGGCAGAGCACGATGACGGGGGCATCGGGATCGCCGGCGTCGAGCAGCTCGATCTCGATCCCGCCGAACTCGCAAACGGTGGGGTCGGTGGTGGCGACGCGGCGGCGGGTGATCTGCACGAGTCGATGATCGCGCAGTCAGCCAATCGAACCCGTGCCGCAGACGCCGCCGGCTTCGACGACCAGGGCTTCGAGCGTCCGCATGCGTTCGGCGGCGCGTGTGACGTCGGCATCGGTGCGCAACAGCGACTGGATCATCAGCTCGCCGTCGATCGTGTCCGAGCGGCAGTCCCCGATCACTTGATCGAGGACCCGAATCGTCGGACCGTCGGTGATTTCGCTCGTACGTGATCGTTGATACACGTACGCCGCGAGCAGTCGTGGGATCACGACGCGGTGTACACCGACCAGCAACTCGAGCGTGTCGAGGTCGCCGCGCAGCATCGCCGCGAGGCGGTCCATTGCCGGGCCTGCGGATCGTGTCGCGTTCTCCGGCGTGAACTCCTCGAGCTCGGCCAGTCGCCCCCGCCACGCATCGGCGTGGTCGCGTTGACGATGTGCCTGCGCGGCGAGCAACGGGCGAAGCGCCACATCGGGCGCATCGAGCGACCGCCGCCCGAGCACGTCGAACAAGAGCTCGGCAACCCATCTGGAGTGGCCATTGCGGCGGCTGGTCTCGACGATGTCGAAGGGACGAATCCGGTCGGCCCGAACCCACGACGCCGTGACGTGATCGTTGTGTTCGCTCACGAAGCCGAGGGTACGGGGGAGTGTCGTCGCGGACTCCCCCGCAGGGAGTGGTCGTGACGGCTCAATGGAGTCGGTCGAGCAACCGTGCGGTCGCGGGCTCGGGCGATAGTTCGGCGTCGCTCAGCATCGCGGCGAGCTCGACCGCAGCCTCCCGCGCTGCCGAGCGGTCGCCCATTGCTTCGAGCGACGATACGAAGAGCCGACCTGCGCGCTCGCTGAGGGGGTCGATCGAGCGGCCTGACGCCGCCCACCGTGCGGCTTCTTCCGGTTCGCCGCGCGCTGCGGTGAGTTCAGCCACCCGGCACACCGCCGACACGGCGAGCGCTCGGAGTCGTAACCGTGTGAGGACCAGCCACGGCGCGTCGATCCCATGGAGGTAGTCGCCGCAGTAGACCTCGGCGGCGCGGCGGTACGCCTCGAGCGCCCGTGCGGGCAATCCCGCCGCGTCGTGTGCCTGAGCATCGTCGATCGTTCGCTCGAACAGGTCGATGTCGGCGGTGACGCGCCCGTCGAGCTGCACGGTGTCGCCGTCCACGATCAGGTGGAAGGCGCTGCGCCCGCGCTCTCGATCGGGCTCGAGCACGCCGTTGAGCGTCGAGAGCGTCGTGCGCAGGCTGGCCAACGCCCGTTCTTCGTCATCGTGATCGGGCCAAAGAGCTGCACAGATCTCGTGTCGTTGCAGACGACCGCGTTCGTGGAGGAGCCCGAACAGTTCGCGGACCTTGTGACGTTTCGCGAACTCGGGGCTGTGGACCTCGACGCCGTCACGGAGGAGCCGAACACCGCCGAGCAAGACCGCGTGTAGCTCGAACGGTTCGGGCGTCGGCGTCGCGCCGAGCAGTTCGCGAGCGACCGACGCGACGGCGTCAGAGGGGCTGTCACACGCTCGTCGCAGCCCGCGATCCGTGTGCGGCACGAGGTCGAGAATCGCTCGAGCGTCGTCGCGGTCGACGGCGATCGCGGCACAGACGAGTTCGATCAGATGGTGTGGCAAAAGGTGCGCACGGAGGAGACCGACGCGACCCCACGGGATCGCTGCAGCGCCCGACGGGTCGCCCTCGTCGCGGATGGCGACGAGACAGCGTGCGGCATCGACGATGGACGAAATGGCCGGTCCGAACGAGCACGCGTCGAGCATCGGACGCAGATCCGGCCGAGCGAGGTACACCAGCGGGAGCGATGTCAGTGTCGCCCGCGACGGCCAGGCGTTCGCTTCGGGGTGCTGGAGCCGCGGCTGCTCCCGGCGCAACATCTCGATCGCCGCTTCGTCGCTGTCGACCGATGCGGCAAGCGCCGCGCGAGCCACCAACTCGACGTCGGCCACCGCAGGGCCCGCCCCACCGCTCACCGCCTCGGTTGCCTGGCTCGACCAACGACGAGCGATGTCGTCGGCACCGGCGGTGAGCGCGATCTGGACACCCGTCCCGAGGTTGTGCACGAGTGGGTGTGTGTAGCGCGCGCGGGTGGCCCGAGCGACGGATTCGGTGACCGCCGCGAGCGAGATCTCCGGACTCGAGTCGCCACGGGCCCAGATCGAGATGCCGATGAACGCCGCCGCGCCGGGTGGCAGCGTCGCATAGTCCTGTGCTGTCAGGCCGAGCGCGACCTGCTCAGGGCGGCCCAGGTCATAGAGCCGTTCGGCTCTCACGGTGAGCTCGGTTTCGCGCCCGAGCGGGCCGATCTGATCGAGCATCCGCAGTGACTCGTCGGAGCGTCCCGCGATCTGATGCCAGATCGACTCGAAGTAGGCGTAGACCGCAGCAGCGAACTCGTCGTCGCGACCCAAGGTCTGGATTCGGCGACTCGTTTCGGTCACCGCCGGGTCGTGATGGAACATCTGGAACTGACCGGTCCGATAGAGCGCCATCGTCTCCAACCGGACGTCACCTGATGCTCGTGCTGCGTCGGCGGCCGCGATGAGCAGCTGGGCGACATGGGCTTCGAGGCCGTCGAAGTGCGTCATCGCGTCGAGGAAGCGGGTGACCGCGGCGTCCGGTCGGATTCGGTTGGCGATGCGACGGACGATCACCACGTCATCCATGGTCTGCGTGACCATGCGAGTCATCGAGAACTCGCGAGCGGCGTCGAGCGCGCTGACGGGGTCACCGGCGAGATCGTGAAGCTGGACCGCGACCGCCAGCCGGTCGCGGGCACGTTCGGCGTCGGCGGCGACCGAGAGGATCTTGCGCCGTTCGCCCGGCTCGAGACGGTGAGCGAGTGCTTCACGCAGGATGGCGTGCATCCGCCGCCCGTTCGGCAGGGTCTCGACCAGCGGAAGCCCGTCGAGGAGTGACCCGGCGTCGTGGTCACCATCGGTGATTGCTCCGACGAGTTCGTCGTCGAGCTGCTCGAGGACCGCGCAGTGTCGGAGGTGTCTGAGCCGGTCGGCGTCGAGTCGAACGAGCACCTCCTCCCAGAGAAAATCGGCGCCCGCCTCGATGCCCGCTGCGAGCTGGAGGTCTGCGGTGGCCACGTGGCGCGGCATCTGCGAGCCTGTCGCTCCCTCGGCATTCACCCCGACGCGGGCTTCGAGCGCGGCGAGTTCGTCGTCATCGAGCTCGAGGTCACGCTCGCTGACCTCCAAGAGCAGACCGGTCGCTCGGAGGCGAGCGACCGGGACATCGATGCGGGATCGTGTCCCGAGCACCACATGGCCGTTGGTCGGTAGCACGTCGACGAGCCGGCGAATCGCGTCGACCGCTCCGTCGCCGTCAGCGAGATGGGCGTCGTCGATGACGATCGCGATGTCGTCAGGCGCAGAGCTCCAGAGCGCGTCGGCGATCCGTTCGATCGTGTCGGCGACGTCGCTCGTTCCTGGCACGTCGAGCGCGGAGGCGATCGCACCGGTCAACTGGACGCCGGTGATCCCCGACGTGGGCACCGCGACCCACACGTCTCGGCCAGCGGGGTCGAGTCGATTGCTGGCGACGGCGGCGGCGAGGGCGGTGGACTTCCCGGCGCCCGCCGCGCCGGTCACGGTGGTCACGCGGTGTTCGAACCGGCCGATCAACTTTGACACCAGCCGCGAACGATCGATCAGCCGCTCGTGCGGCACGGTCGTCGGTTCGAATCGAAATCCTTGAGGCACTTCAGCGTTCCGCCCGGTCGTCACTGAGGCTGACAACCGGCGCCAAGCTAGCCCACCCCGACGAGGAGCGAATCACTCGGCAAAGTGGTTCAGCTGGTCTGGCGTGACGCGTTCCAGGCCGCTTCGGTGTGACCCAACTCGGTCGCCGGCGGACCGTCGGCGGTGTACTCGAGGAGCATCGCTCGCCACGGGCCGTGCGCTTCGAGCTTGCCCAGGATCGCGCTCACGCCCCAGATGACCCGATCGAGGATCACGAAGCTCGGCGGCAGGTTGAGCTGCTCGATCACCGGTGCGTGTGGACCCTGAACGTCGAAGATCGTCGCGAGGGTGTCTCGCATCCAGTCGCGGGTGAACGTGAACTCGTCGGACAGGTACGGCACGTAGGGGCTCGACACATAGTCGTAGACGAGCTGTGGATCGAGACCGTGGCCCGTCTGGAGGAAGCCGGACCGCTCCATCTCCCTCACCAGCAGCTCGGGGTCACGGTCGACGATGATTGCATCCATCGACGGCTTGAGGGTCTCCCACTCGTCGGGCGCCCATCGCTTCACCAGCCCGAAGTCCAGGAATGTCACGCTTCCGTCGTGGTGGAACTTGTAGTTCCCGGGGTGAGGGTCACCGTTGAAGATGCCGTGGTTGTGGATCGCATTCTGCGCGAACCGCCACACGACCTCAGCGGCACGTTGACGGGTGTCGTCGCTCGCCTCTGCTCGGAACTCGTCGAACGAGAGTCCGTCGACCCATTCGGTGGTGAGGAGTCGCTCGGTGCAGTACTCCGGAACCAGTCTGGGCACTCGTACCCACGGGTGGCCGCGGAACCGCTCCTCGAACTGGGCGACGTTCGCGGCTTCGAGCCGATAGTCGAGTTCCTCGCGCATCCGGCCTCGGAGCTCGTCGACCAGGCCGTGCACATCGAGGCCCTTGAGCATCATCGACGAGAACATGGCGTACATGACCTCTGCGGCATCGAGGTCGCTCTCGATCGCCTCGTGCACGCCGGGGTACTGCACCTTCACGGCGACATCGCGCCCGTCGGTCGTCACGGCGCGGTGGACCTGGCCGATCGATGCGGCGGCGACCGGCAGGTCGGTCCAGTCGAGGAAGATGCGCTCGGGTGCGTCACCGAGGTCGCTCTGGACGACGCCCGCAGCGAGGGTCGGCGCCATCGGAGCGGCGTCGGCCTGAAGGGTCGCCAGCGCGTCCTGCGCTTCGTCCGGGAGGCCTTCGAAGATGAAGCTGATGAGCTGTCCGGCCTTCATCAGCACGCCCTTCATCTCGCCGAGTTCCTTCGCCACGTCGGCGGCGGTCTGGATCGCGAACTGCTCGTCGAGCTCGGCGCGCCGCGCCTCGGCGCTTCCGATGCCGCGGACGCGGCTCACGGCGAAGCGAGCCGAGTTCCGAGCCGACAGCTTCCACACCTTGGCGGATCGTCCGAGGCGCCCGGTGATCGGTGCCTGCACGATGCGCTGGGATGCGTCGCGGCTCGTCTTCTGTGCGGCGGCGGCGAGGCCTGCGGCAAGCGCGGCCATCGATGCGAGCGAGGCCACGGCCATTCGGCGTTGCATCAGGCTCGCCTCGCCAGCGGGTCGGCCGCCAGCACGCTGTCGGCGATGGGATCACTCGTGACCTCGTCGGTCCAATAGGTGCCCTCGGCCAGGCGAGCGAGCGCGACCTGGACGGCGTCGAGGTCGGATTCGACCGCGTCGAGATCCAGCTCGGTCGACGAGGCCGACGCTTCGGGTCCGGTGTCGTCGGTCGCCGCGTCGACGGCGGAGGGTTCCGGCTCGGTCGCTTGGTCGCTCACCGCACCGACGCTACCTGTCGACTCCGGCGGCTTCGATTCCGTCGGCGTGGAACCCGTCGTGACGGGACCGAGGTCCGTGAGGTCCCTCGCACAATCGCGGCCTAGCCTGGCGGCCGTGCCCCGCGAGAACGTCACGTCCAGCGCGCAGACGTCGCCGCTGTTGGCGCTCTCGACGAGCGAAGCCGATCGCGGGCGGATCGAGGCGGCCATGCATGCGGCGGTGGTCACGCCTGACGAGTACCTCACCGAGATCGCTTCGCACCTGATCGTCGCCGGCGGCAAGCGTCTCCGTCCGGTGCTCTCCACCGTCGTCGCCCAGATCGGTGGCGACGCCGCTCCTGACGACGTCGTTCGCGGGGGTGTCTCGTGCGAGCTCGTTCATCTCGGGTCGCTGTATCACGACGATGTGATGGACGAAGCCGACACCCGGCGCGGTGTCGAGACCGTCAATGCCAAGTGGGGCAATCTGCAGGCGATTCTCGCTGGCGACTTCCTGTTGTCGCGTGCGTCGGAGATCGCCGCGTCGCTCGGAACCGAAGTGGCCGGGCTGCTCGCTCGGACCATCGGCTGGTTGTGCGAGGGGCAGATCGAGGAGTTGCGCTTCACCTACGACGTCGCTCGCACCGAAGACAGCTACTACGCCTCGATCCACGGCAAGACCGCCTCGCTGTATGGCACCGCGGCGCGGATCGGCGGCATCGTCGCTGGCCACGATCAGGCCACGGTCGATGCGTTGACCGAGTTCGGAAACGCCTACGGGATGGTCTTCCAGATCGTCGACGACATCCTCGATGCCACGGCCACCGATGAGCAGCTCGGCAAGCCCGCCGGCCACGACATGGTCGAAGGCGTGTACACCCTGCCGGTGCTCAAGACACTTGCGCTCGAGACGCCCGATTCCGCCGAGCTGGCCGGTCTCCTCGGCACCCCGCTCGATGCCGGTCAACAGCGACGCGTTCTCGAGATCGTCCGCAGCGGCGACGGCGTCGAGTCGGCGATCGAGGCCGCTCGGGATCACGTTCGCACGGCGGTCGATGCGTGTGCGTCGTTCCCCGACAGCGAGGCCACAGCCGCTCTCGTCGCTGCACCCGGCGCCCTGCTGGAGAACCTCTCGGTCGCATCCTGAACGACGCGGTGTCGCGCCGGGCCTCACCGGTCGCGGTCGACGCCGGTCGATGAGCAACACTGGTCTCAATGCACGTCATCATCGTGGGAGCCGGCGAGGTCGGTCGGTATCTGGCACAGCGTCTCGGTGCCGAAGGCAACGACGTCGTGATCGTCGAGGTCAACGAGGCGGCGGCGGCCAGCATCGGTGAGGATCTCGACGTCCAGGTCGTCGTCGGAAGTGCGACGGTCCCCTCGACGCTCGAAGCAGCAGGCGTCCACAAGGCCGACCTGCTCGCAGGCGTCACCCAGAACGATGAGGTGAACTTCATCGCCTCGTTGCTCGCGAAGGAGGCCGGTGTCGCCCAGACCGTCGCCAGGATCCAGACCGAGGAGTTGCGCGGGCCGGCTGGGGCGGTGTTGCGCGACACCATGCGCGCTGATCTGATCATCGACCCCGACGCCGACACCGCCGACGAGATCATGGAGCTCTCTCGCGTGTCGGGCGCCGACGAGGTCTACCGAATGTCCGAGGGTGACCTGCTCGTCATCGGTGCGGTCATCGCCGAGCGCTCCACGCTCGCAGGAAGCACGCTGGCCGAGATCGGGCGCGTCCACGAGCCGAACTGGCGGTTCCTGTTCGGCGCACTCACCCGAGATGGTGAGACCGTGATCCCGCGAGGCGATCAGCGCCTCGAGGTCGGTGACCACGTGCGTGTCCTCACCACCCGCGACACCCGCAACGAGCTCCTCGAACTCCTCGGAGCCAAGCAGCGGCGGGCGAAGCGGGTCATGGTCCTCGGCGGAGGTGCCGTCGGGTCCCGCGTCGCGGAGCGTCTCACCGACGAAGGTGCCGAGGTGGTGCTCGTCGAGCGAGATCTCGAACGCGCTCAGGAACTCAGCGAGCGGCTGCCGTTCGTGACGATCGTCAACGGTGACATCGAAGACGTCGACCTGCTCGCCGAAGAGTCGATCACTCGGATGGACCTCGTGATCGCCGCGACCGGCGACGACGCGGCGAACGTGCTCGCATGTGCGTTCGCCGCATCGGAGAAGCGGACGTTCACGGTCGCCGTGCTGCACCGCCTCTCGCTCCTGCCACTCGTTCGTCAGTTCGGTATCGACGCCGCGCTCAGCCCGAGAACCGCGTCGGCCAACGCCGTGCTCCGCCACGTCCGTGGTGGGACAGCATCGGTGGCGACGTTCCTCGAGTCCGACATCGAGGTCGACGAGTTCGAGATCGAGGCAGGATCCGACGCCGACGGGATCCGCGTCGCCGACCTGCACCTGCCGCACTCGATCGTCCTGGGCGCCGTGATCCGCCAGGGTTCGACCGGTGAGATCGTCCGCGGCACGACGACGCTCCACGCAGGTGACAACGTCGTGGTGTTCGCTCGACCGGACTCGATTCCGGCGTTGTTGAAGGCGTTCAGCGCGTGAGCGACTCGGGATCCCGGCCGCGGCGGCTGGCACGTTCCGACATCGATCCGCGTGCCGCACTGAATCCGCGTACCGCTGTGCTCGGGCGCCGCGGGGAGCGCCTCGTCGCGCAGAACCGGATCCCGAACCTCACCGCGCACATCGTCGGGCTCACGCTCTCGGTCGTGGGTGTCGGAATCGCGGTGTCGGGTCTGATCGACCTCATCGACGGTGGACCCGATGTCGTCGTGCTGCTCGTGATCGGCACGTTGATGGCCGTCGTCGGCGCCATGCTGTGGCGCCGAACGATCACGCCGAAACAGATCCGTGTTCTCGACGTGTTCACCGCGGTCACGTCGACGTGGATCGTGATCGCCATCGCCGGGGCGGTGCCCTACGTGGTGACCGGTCACTTCGACCGCTGGGACGATGCGCTGTTCGAGTCGATTTCCGGCTTCACCACCACCGGGGCGACGGTCACGTCCGACATCGAGGCGACGTCGAAGGGCTTGCTCTTCTGGCGTTCGACGACGCAGTGGATCGGCGGCATGGGCGTCATCGTCCTCGTGGTCGCCGTGCTGCCGACCGTGGGCTCGGGCGGGATGAGCCTGCTCCAGGCGGAAGCGCCCGGCCCGACGGGCGAACGGTTGACACCGCGTGTGCGTGAGACAGCTCGGCGCCTGTGGGCGGTGTACCTCGGCCTCACGGCCGTGCTCGCAGTCGCCTACATCGTGGCGGGAATGAGCGTCTACGACGGCGTCAGCCACTCCTTCACCACCGTCTCGACCGGTGGATTCTCGCCCTATCAGTCGTCGATGGGCCACTTCGAGTCCGGCGCCATCCAGTGGATCGCGATCGTCGGGATGTTCCTCGCCGGTGGCAGCTTCACGCTCTACTACCGGGCGCTTCGACGCGATCCCGGGCCGCTGTTCCGCTCGGCCGAGTTCCACGTGTATGCCCTGTTCGTCGTCGCAGTCGCGACGTGGGCGTTCGTCACGTCGGGCAACGGCGAGGGGCAGGCAGCCGGTTTCCGCGACTCGCTCTTCACATCGATCTCGACGATCACTACGACCGGCTACGTGACGACCGAGTACGGCGCATGGAGCCAGACTGCACAGTCGCTGCTGTTGATCGCGCTGCCGATCGGTGCGATGGCGGGCTCGACGGCAGGCGGTGTGAAGTTGGTTCGAGTGATGGCGGTGTCGAGCTTCGCTCATCGCGAAGCACTGCGCCACCTCCACCCGCGCCTCGTCCGACCGGTTCGGGTCGGCAACGGAATCCTCTCCGACGACGTCGCCGGCAAGGTGGTCGGCTTCGTGTTGCTGACGCTGGTGATCTTCGGGGGCGGCTCGTTCGGCATCGCCGCGACGGGACCCGACATGATCACGTCGTTCTCTGCCTCGGCGACGTCACTCGGCAACGTGGGGCCCGGCCTCGGCGCGCTCGACCACACCGGCGATTTCTTGGCGATCCCGCGGCTCGGACGAGCGATCGCGATGGCACAGATGCTCCTCGGCCGACTGGAGATCTACCCGGTCATCCTCGCGCTGAGCGTGGTGACGCTCCGGCTCCCACGAATCGGTCAGCTCACCAACCGTTGAGGTCGATGCGCGCGCGGTGATCACCAACTCGGTGCGAACCGGGCGATCACGCCGGCGACGCGGTAGGCGCGTTCCGCACCGCTCGCTCCGTCGTCACGGAGCTCGCCGGTCGCCACGCGAACGGCTCCACCCATCACCGCTTCGCTGCGGCCGCCGATTCGAAGCGCTGTCCTGAGCAGCCAGGGGCGGCCCAGAAAACGGGCGGAGAGTCGACCGACCTGGTGGTAGCGGCCGAACTCCTCGTTCAGGCGGGCCGGGTAGCGCTGGAGCGTTGTCGAGTTGCCGACGGTGAGCGCTTCGTCCAGGACATCGGCAGCGAGTCGAGCGGTGGTGAGCGCGGCGCCGACCCCGTGACTCGTGAACGGGTTGGCGAGGCCGCCGGCATCGCCGACCACGAGGAAGGTCGGACCCATCGTCGGCGAGATCGATCCGCCGACCGGGGTCCTCCAACGGATCGGGTCGACGAGGCGATCCGTCGGGGCGAAACGCCATGGGTCGGCCACGGTCTCGACGAAGCGGTCGAGGAGGTCGATCGAGTTCACGCCGAGCACGTCTCGGTAGGTCGACAGGATCGTGATCCCGACATTGAGTCGGCCGTCGCCGAGCGGATGGACCCAGCCGTGCCCGGTGACGGGGTGGCCGTCTGCCGTGAGCGGTCCGAGATGCGACTCCGCCCACCGGTCGTTCGAACGATCACTGGACACGGTCGTCGACGTCGAGACGGCGTATGGCCACCGGCGATCGCGGTGTGTACCGAGGTTGCGTCCGAACCGGCTGTTCGCGCCGTCGGCGACGACGAGGAAGCGGCAGCGGATCTCCGTGGTCTGCTCGTCGGCGAGCTCGATGACGGCACCGCGGACGAAGCCCCGTTCGACGATGGCGCTGGTGGCGCGAGCTCCGCGTCGCACCGTGACGCCGGCATCGGTCGCACGGGAGAACAGCGCCCGGTCGAGCTCAGACCGAGAGATGGTCGCGCCCTCGGCTTGGTGCTGGTCGGCGCTCGGCCATCGAACCGGCACACTGCGGCCACTGGCGCACAGCCGGGTGCCGAGGACGAAGTGCGCGCTCGTCTCCTCGGGCGCGATCCCGAGGCGGCGGAGTTCCTCGACGGCGGCAGGTACCAGCAGGTTGCCCCGCGGCACGATCGAGGGTTCGGTCCGCGCTTCCAGCAGCGTGACCTCGTGGCCGGCATCGGCCAGGCGGATTGCTGTCGCGGTGCCGGCCGGGCCTCCGCCCACCACCAACACCTCGGTTGCAGCGGGCTTCACGATCAACAGCCCTGCACCGTCGGAGAGTCAGCCGGACGCACCGCCGTGAGGCGGGCGGAACTCACTCGCCGGCCGGGCTGCCCTCGATGGGCATCGAGCCCTGGAAGTTGATCACGAGCTCTTCGCCCTCGGCATCGATGAGTGCGATGTCGTCATCGGACGTGATCGAGATCTCGCCGGCCTGCAGGGCGGTGAAGATCGGCGACTCCTCCGAGCACCAGTGCTCGAACTCCTCGGCAAAGGGCTCCTCGGTGGGATCGGCTCCGCCGAGCGTGTAGCGCTCGTGGCAGACGACGCCGAGGATCTGATAGTCGGTGAGCCCGCCTCCAGCCATCGAGCCCTGCTGCGGCATCGCTCCGAGGCCGCCGGTGACGTGGGCGCCGCCTTCGCGATCGGGATTGCCCGGGATCTGAACGCCGGCGAGGTTGTACTCCCCGGTGCCCCAGTAGACGAACCGGACCATGTCCTCGATGTTCGGGTAGCTCTCGAGTACTTCGCCGCCGGCGAACGCATAACCGACACCGCCGCCGCCGTTGGCGCCGTGGCATGCCGCACACGAACCGTAGATCTCGGCACCGAGGCCCATCGGACCCTCGGCTTCTTCGGGCGCCTCGGTGAGTGCGCGGACGTACATGAAGCCCCACACGGGCATGAGCCCGAGTGTGGCCATCGCCCACCACGGGACCTTGCGGCGCTGCTTGGCAGCGACGACGTACGCCGGATCGGGCTTCGGAGGCTTGGGGAGCTCGGGTTCCGGAGCGGCGGTGCGAGCCGGTGGACCGCTCGACGTGGCGGCCGGTGCCGTGGCCTTGGCGGCCGTGGCGGGCACCGAGGATGCCCCGGCGTCCGACGACGAGTCAGATGTGGTTCCGGCGTCGTCACCCTTGCCAACGGCGGCGCGTCGCTCGCGGGACCGCTTCAGCAAGTGCTCGGGGATCTCAGTCACCCGCCCCACGATAGATGGGCGGGCCTCCCTGCGGAAACTCTCGACGGCATTTGTGACGATCGCCGCCCGGGTGTGTGCTCGCCGGATGACTCGGGAACACTGGTGGCATGTCGCTCGGCATCGCTCTGCGCGAGGCTTCCGCCACCGCGAGAACTTGTGCACAACCTGGCGCGTGCTGGGAAACCAAGTGCCAGACTTCGGCCCGGAGCCGCCGATGACTAGGCTCAGTTCGGGACTGCCCTGTCCCGACGGCGCCTCGCCGACGAATCTGCAAGGAGACCCATCTACACGATGATCGCAATCGACGTGCTCAAGTGGCCTGGAATGAACCAGGCGTTCATCGTGTCGTTCATCGCGTCCGTGGTGCTCTCCCTCGCCATCCTCTGGTACGGCAAGCGTCGCCCGAAGGGCACGCCCGTGAGCTGGGGCGAAGCGATGATCGGCGCCACCTACGTGTTCGGTGTGCTGTTCCTGGTGTACGGAATCATGCCGCACCAGTTCATCGACCATGCCGACAAGAACCTCGGCTGGTCCCGCGACAAGTTGATCTTTGGCCCGGGTGGCATCTTGAAGCCACAGTCGGCCGGCGGGTGGAACCCGATCACCCTGCAGTACGAGGCCATCCGCGACACGATCGTCGTGTTGCTCCACGCTCTCTTCTTCGGCATGCACATCTGGATCGCCATCGCCTTCCAGAAGCGCGGCGACGCCGATGCGGCGAAGAAGGAACTGCCCACTTCCACCTACGGCCGTCCGCTCGTGAAGAAGGCGTGACCTCGTGACGAAGACCGACGCCAATCCGCCGCTGATGCCGTACACCGACGATTACACGTTGGTGGAAGTCGATGCCGATTACCTGACCAAGGCCGTCAAGCCGAAGCAGTTCATCCACATCGATCAATCCGAGTGCATCAGCTGCGAGGGCTGTGTCGACATCTGTCCGTGGAAGTGCATCCACATGGTCAGCCTCGACGCCATCGACGACGCGGTCGGGACCGAGCAGCCGGGGACCGACCCGAGCGATGCATTCATGTTCACGATCGATGACGACATCTGCACCCGGTGTGCGCTGTGCGTCGATCGCTGTCCGACCGGTGTGATCATCCTCGGCAAGGCCGGCACGGCCACCGCCGTCGGGGATTCGCACACCCGCACCAACAACCATGGCTACGGCTACGGGATGAGGCTCTGATGTCGAAGCCCTCCGCCGGCCGCACCTCGAGAACGGCCTCCGCGGCCTTGGAACGGAAGAACTAGCAGGTCATGTCGAAAATCATTGACGACAAGCCGAAGCCGACGATCGGCGATCGCGCGAAAGATGCCGTCGACGCGGTGCAGGGAAGTCAGGCCTGGAGCTCGATCTTCCGGCCGGGCTCGATCTTCCGCAAGGGCTACACCGACAGCCCCCGTAACCGCAGTTACGTGATCATGAACTCGGTGCTGTACCACTTGCACCCGGTCAAGGTGAAGCGTCACGCGGTGAAGGTGAGCTACACGCTGTGCCTCGGCGGTCTGAGCTTCTTCTTGTTCATCCTGCTGACCGTCACCGGCATCTTCTTGATGTTCTTCTACCGCCCCGAGACCACGGCGGCCTGGAACGACATCAACAACCTCCAGACCTCGGTGACGTTCGGTCTGCTGGTCAGGAACATGCACAGATGGGGCGCACACCTGATGGTGCTCGCCGTGTTCTTGCATATGGCACGCGTCTTCTACCACGGTGCCTACAAGCCGCCGCGCGAGTTCAACTGGGTGATCGGGGTGATCCTCCTCATGCTGACCCTGCTGCTCTCGTTCACCGGCTACTTGCTGCCGTGGGATCAGTTGGCGCTCTGGGCGGTCACCGTCGGTACGAACATGATGGGTTTCACACCCGTGTTCGGCCAGGAGGTCAGATTCGTCTTGTTGGGTGGTGCCGAGATCGGCGCCGAGACCCTCCTGCGCTGGTACGTGCTCCACGTACTGTTCCTCCCGTTCGTCATCGTGATCTTCATGGCGATCCATTTCTGGCGAGTCCGTAAGGACGGCGGTATTTCGGGTCCGTTGTGATCTGGGACTGATCCGCATGATTGAGTTGGTACGAACACAGGTCGAAGGGAACGTCCGATGACAGAAATCCCAGAACATCTCCTGAAGCGGGCCGCAGCGGCCCGCGACAAGGCGAAGACCGAGCCGGAGCCCGCTGCGGCTGCCGAGCCCGCCGCCGAAGAGGCGGCTGGGGACTCGCGCATTCCCGCACACCTCCTCCAGCGCAGCAAGTCCGCCAAGGCCAAGGCCGAGGGTGGCGAAACCGCCGAGGCCGGCGGTGCCGTGGCCGTTGCCGAGAAGGTCGGTGCTGTGGTCGCCGCCGCACCCGCCGGTGGCGGCGTGCCGATCGGTGCCGGACCAGGTGGCCACACCCAGCGCCTGCTCACCGTTGTCAAGTCGGGAACGATCCAAGACGTCAAGGCGACGCCTGTCGACAAGGTCCATACTTGGCCGCACCTCCTCGCCGCCGAATTCGTCGCGGCGCTTGCGTGTACTGCCCTGGTGTTCGTGTTCTCGATCTTCGTGCATGCGCCGTTGCTCCAGCTGGCGAACACCAACCAGACCCCGAACCCCTCCAAGGCGCCGTGGTACTTCCTCGGCTTGCAGGAGCTGCTGGTCTACTTCCACCCGATGATCGCAGGCGTGACCTTGCCCGGCGTCGGCATGATCGCTCTGATCCTCACCCCGTACCTGGACCGCAACCCTTCGAACAAGCCCGAAGACCGCAAGTTCGCGACATCACTCCAGACCGTGCACATCATGTTCTGGGCCGTGCTGGTGATGATCGGTTCCTTCTTCCGTGGCCCCGGCTTCAACTTCGTCCTGCCGTGGGTCGACGGCTTGTTCTTCGAGCTCTGAGCACCACCGTCCCTGAATGGAGACACCAACATGAATGCAGCAGTAGTCATCGCCATCGTCATCGGCGTCGTCGTCGTGCTCGGCGCCGTCAGCTTCTTCACGCTTGCGCGCCGCAGCGACGTCCGTGGCGCCGGCGCGCTGTCGGGCGAAACGCTCGCACGCGACAAGGCGAGCCGCGCCGATGCGCGTGAGTACGAAGCCGCAGCGGTTGCCGCTGGCAAGAGCGCGGCATCCATCGAGGCCGAGGGGATCGCAGCCCGCGGGCCTGGTACGGCGCTCGCAACGGTCGACGAGTCCTCCGAGATCGTCCCATGGGTCGCGCCCGACCCTGAAGCGATCGGCGTCTCGCGTCGTCAATTCTTCAACCGCGCGACCGTCACGCTGATGGCCACGGGCCTCGCCGGTTTCGCCGCAGCGGCGTTCGTCGGATTCTTGTGGCCGAGTGGTTCGGGCGGCTTCGGCGGCCAGGTGTCGGTCGGCAAGATCGCATCCATCAAAGACGGCATCCGCGCAGGCGGTGGGTTCTTCTACGCACCCGAAGCCCGTTCATGGATCACCGAGTATCCGTCGGAGGCGCTGCCGCTCGCGCGCAACGTTTACCCCGACAACTTGCTCGAGGCGATGGAGCAGGGTCTCACGGTGCTCAGCCAGAAGTGCCCGCACCTCGGCTGCCGCATCCCCGAGTGCGCCACCAGCCAGTGGTTCGAGTGCCAGTGCCACGGCTCGCAGTACAACCGCGTCGGTGAGAAGAAGGGCGGGCCCGCCCCTCGCGGCATGGACCGCCACCCCGCAACCGTGTCCGCCAGCGGCGATGTCGTGATCGACACGGGTGTCGTCGTCCCCGGCCCCGCCATCGGCGTGAACACGACCGGTCAGGAAGCCGAAGGCCCCAACTGCACGAGTGACGGTTCCCACTGATGATTGCTCTGACCACGACGGCGATCGCCGGCTTCGCGCTGGCGGTCATCGTTCTCGCCTTCATCGTCTACGCGGCGTTCAACGTCCGCGCGGGCCGGGCGGAGATCGGCTCGGAGATCGAGCTGGCGGCCAACCGCAAGAAGTACCACGACGATGAGGTGCTCGAAGGCAAGCGCCTCGAGCGCGTCCAGGTGTTGGGCGTCCTCCTGCTCCTGGTGAGCGTGATCGGCCTGCCCTTCTACTGGGTGCTCGAGCCCGATCGTCAGGCCGGCGCACAGGAAGGCTGGGATCGCCGCTTCGCATCGTGGGGATCGCAGCTCTTCGCCTCCACCGCCGAAGGTGGCTTCAACTGCGCAGGCTGCCACGGTGGTATGAACGCCGTCGGCGGTGAAGCGCCCTTCACGGTCACCGATGACGTCACTGGCGCGGTGACCGCCGTCAACTGGAAGGCGCCGGCACTCAACACGGTCTTTTACAAGTTCGACGCATCCGAGATCGAGTTCATTCTCAACTACGGACGCCCGTTCTCGCCGATGTCGCCGTGGGGCACGGTCGGTGGTGGCCCGATGACGACCCAGCAGATCGAGACGCTCATCGAGTATCTGAAGAGCATCCAGATCGAGCGTGAAGGCTGCTTGGACGACGAACTGGGCGGCGACGAGTTCTTCGATGTTCAGCTGTGCGACTCGGGTGAGCTGCCCCAGTCGAACAAGGATGACATCGCGGCGGCGGTTGCGCTCGCGATGGAAGCCGAAGGAATCTCCGAAGGCGAAGCGATCTTCAACCTGGAACTCGGCGCTGGCGCGTACAGCTGTGCGCGCTGCCACACACTCGGTTGGAGCTACGGTGACCCGGGCATCGCTGGCCAGGGTGCCTATGGATGGAACCTCACCGGAGGCTCCACAAACTCGGCGTTCTCCACCGAGGACGACATGGTCAACTTCATCAAGAACGGTTCGGAGTTTGGCGCGGTGTACGGAAACAACCGACAGGGCAGCGGACGCATGCCCGGGTTCGGTTCGATCCTGACCGATGACCAGATCCTCGCCGTCGTCGAATACGTCCGGAGTCTGTGAGCGATATGAGTTTGTTGGCCATCGGCTGGGAGCCAGAGCTTCGCGGCCTGCTCACCGTCGTCATCGGTGTCGTCATCCTCATGGGCAGCGTCTGGTTGATCCTGGCGACCAACATGGGTGCGCGTCTCGGGTTCCTGGTCGCACTCGCTGGCCTCGCCGGCTGGATGATGCTGATGGGTGCGGTGTGGTGGATCTACGGCATCGGTCTGCGTGGGCCCGACCCTTCGTGGCAGCCCGTTGCGGGTGCGACGGTGTTGCAGGACACCGACTCGCTTCGCTCCGGTGGTGTGTTGGAGGTCCTTCCGGACATTCCTGACGACGCCACGCCCGCAGAAGAAGCAGCGCTCGTCGGCGCTGAGCTGCAAGCCGAGGGCTTCATCGTCCTCGACCCCGCCTCTCCCGCGTTCGGCCAGGCGCAGGCCACGGCCGCAGAGTTCCTCGAAGAGGCCGGAGCGTTCGGGCCCGGCGAGTACGCCATCGTCGATGTGTACGACATCGGTGGCGATCGGTTCCCCCGCGTAAAGGTCGAGGTCGATGCGCTCGACATCGACGAGAACACGCTCGACTTCCTCGCGTTCTGGCACACCCCGCACTACGTGTTGGTGGAAGCGGCCCCGTTCGTTCAGGTCCGCGAGGAAGCGGGCCGAGCGCCCGTCCCGCCGCAAATCGACGAGACACGCCAACGGCAGTACGTCTACATGATCCGTGACCTCGGAGCGCGCCGCCAGCCGGCCGTGGTCCTGACGCTCGGCGGTGGCGCGATCTTCCTGGCGCTCTGCTACCTGCTGCACCGCCGTGAGCGGTTCCTCAACGAGAATCTCGCGGCGAGCAAGGCCGTGGCAGCCGCCTGATGGGCCAGTATCTCCCGATCGTGGTCCTGATGGTGCTCGGCATCGTCTTCGGACTGCTCAGTCTGCTCGCTTCGCTCCTGTTGGCGCCGAGCCGACCCTCGGCGGCCAAAGAGGCGCCCTACGAGTGCGGCATCGTGCCCCCTCGTGAGCCTCCGGAGCGCTTTCCCGTGAGCTTTTACATCGCGGCGATGCTCTTCATCATGTCCGACATCGAGATCGTCTTCATGTATCCGTACGCGGTGTCGCGTGGGACGCTCGGCGAGTCGGCGTTCTGGGCCGTGCTGATGTTCTCGGTGATCTTCTTCCTCACCTTCGTCTACGAGGTCGCCCGCGGCGGCCTCGACTGGGGCCCGGTCCAGAAGTACCGCAGCCTCAGCTCCGAGGCGGCCATCGTCGCTCCGGAACGCTCGCTCACGTCGACGATTCGTCGTGTGGGCACCGACGGACGCCTCGTCGACGCCGACGAGACCCCCGCCACCAATCCCGCCGCATAAAGGAGTTCCCATGGGCATCGTCAACGATGTGCTCGACGACGGACTGGGGGGTCTGACGCACAACGTCATCACCGGCAGGCTCGAGGACCTGGTGAACTGGGCTCGCTCGCGCTCCTCGTGGCCCGCATCTTTCGGTCTCGCGTGTTGTGCGATCGAGATGATGGCCACCGGGGGTGCGCACTACGACATCTCTCGCTTCGGCATGGAGGTGTTCCGCGCCAGTCCGCGTCAGGCCGACATCATGATCGTCGCGGGTCGCGTCAGCCAGAAGATGGCGCCAGTTCTCCGGCAGGTGTACGACCAGATGATGGAGCCCAAGTGGGTCATCTCGATGGGCGTGTGCGCCAGCTCCGGCGGCATGTTCAACAACTACGCGATCGTCCAGGGCGTCGATCAGGTCGTACCCGTCGACGTGTACGCACCGGGCTGCCCTCCGACGCCCGAGACGTTGATCCATGCGATCGAACACCTGCACTCGCTGATCGAGAACGAAGAGATCCTCAAGCGCCGTGCCGAGAACGGTGGTGGCGCCAACATCCACGTCGAGCACATCGCGCCGGCCGTGACCCCCGTGCTGCTCGGAGCGAAGTCGTGAGCGACGTCTCCGAACCCGCCGCCGATGCCGGGGAGATCGTGCCGCAGATCCACGGCTGCCCCGTCACCACTTCGCACGGCCAAGAGGTGATTCATCCGACCAGGGAGCAGTACCTCGACGTGGCCAAGGCGCTCGCTGACGAGGGCTACACCATGGCGGTCGATGTCTGCGGCGTCGACTATCTCCAGCATCCCGATCGACCGCTCCCGGACGGTGTCGTGCCGGAGCGCTTCGAGGTGGTCGTTCAGCTGCTCGACATCGGCAACCGCCGCCGCACCCGCCTGCGCGTGCAGGTTCCCGAGTCCGACCCCACGGTCTCGTCGCTGTTCGACCTGCATCCCGGCACCGAGGCGCCCGAGCGCGAGACCTTCGACATGTTCGGCATCGTCTTCGAAGGTCACCCTGATCTCACGCGCATCTTGATGCCCGAGGACTGGGAAGGTCATCCGCTGCGCAAGGACTACGCGATCGGCCGAATCCCGGTCCAGTTCAAGGAGGCAAACGCATGAGCACGACTGAAGAGGAGCTGCTCACCGAGGACGCGGTCGTCACCGACGACGCTCCTGCGGAGCAGGCCGACTACGCGGTCTTCATTCCGAACACGCACGAGGGCAGCCAGCTCCTCAAGCCCCGCAGCCAGACCACCGCTCGAGAGTTGATGCGCGAGGTCGGCTCGGTGCTGCGTATGTCCGAGAGCGAAGCTGCGTTGCTCGGCGACCTGCCTGACGACCCCGAAGACGATCAGACCATGATCATCAACATGGGCCCGCAGCACCCATCGACGCACGGTGTCCTCCGTCTGATGCTCGAGATGCAGGGCGAAGAGGTGCTCCGTTGCAAGCCCATCATCGGCTACTTGCACACGGGCATGGAAAAGACCGCAGAG
>JBGCFW010000368.1:0-7350 GCA_045107155.1 Ilumatobacter sp.
CCGTACTCGAGCGCAAGCGACCCGTCGCGCTGCAGAACAAGTACCTCGTCGCCGATCGCGACGAGAACCGTCTCCACCTGATGGACACCTTCATCGGAGGCAGCGTCAACCGCGACGCCCTGCGACTCGACGAGTCTGCGATCCGTCGACGTCCGCGTCGCGATGATCGCAACAGCGGCGGATCCCGCGGCCGCACCCGCTCCGGAGGTCGCCGACTCGCCACGCCGGGCCGAGTCGACACCGTCGAGCTCCTCGATGACAAACGACTCCTCCCCGCGATCTACTTCGTCTTCAGCCGCGCGCAGTGCGACGAGGCCGCCAAGGCCTGCGTCGATGCGGGAATCGTGCTCAACGACGACGTCGCGCGTATTGCGATCGACATCGTGCTCGACGAGCGGTTGGCGGGTCTCGACGCTGATGACCTGGACGTGCTCGGCTACGACCGGTTCGTCCGCCAGCTCCACGCTGGAGTCGCCGCCCACCACGCCGGAATGGTTCCCGCCATGAAGGAGGTCGTCGAGCAGTGTTTCATCGATGGGCTGGTCAAGGTGGTGTTCGCGACCGAGACCCTTGCCGTCGGCATCAACATGCCTGCTCGTTCGGTGGTCATCGAGAAGCTCACCAAGTTCACCGGCGATCACCACGAACAGCTCACGCCGGGTCAGTTCACCCAGCTCACAGGGCGAGCGGGCCGGCGCGGTCTCGACGAGGTCGGCGACGCCGTGGTGCTGTGGTCGCCGTGGGTCCGGTTCGACGAGGTTGCCCAGCTCGCCGGAAGCTCGTCATTCCATCTGCGCTCGGTCTTCCGCCCGACGTACAACATGGCGGCGAACCTGATCCGGACGCACAGTGCCGACGAAGCTCACCGGTTGCTGAATCTCTCGTTCGCCCAGTTCCAGGCCGATCGCGACGTCGTGAAGATCGAGGCCCGACTCGAGCGCAAGCGCCAGTCGCTGGCGGCGAAGCGCTTGGAGGCCGAGAGCCCCTACGGTGACATCGAGGAATACCGACGCCGACGCGACGCCGAGGCCGACAACCGACGCGAGCGACGGGCCGCGTCGGCCGGACAGATGCGCGGCGCCATGGCCAAACTCAAGCCCGGCGCGATCATCCGGGTCTCGAAAGGCGACGTGAAGGGCCCGGTCGCCGTCGTCGCAACAGCGCATCGGCGCTCGGGGGTCCGCCTCACCGTCATCACGAAGGCCGAGCAGGTCGTCCAGCTCGACTCCGAGGACTTCGTCGACCTTCCGGAGCCGGTCGGCTTCGTCAAGCTCCCTTCGAACTTCGGCCCGCAGCGCAAGGGCTACCGTCGAGATGTCGCGAAGCGGCTGCGGACCGCCGACATCGGCTCCGATGGCCGATCGTCGCGTCGACCCAAGGGGGAGCGGCCTGCCTCGCCGGACACGCTCGACGTCGCACGCGACCCCGAGCTTCGGTCGCGCCTCGAGGCCGCAGCACGTGCCGAACGCATCGAGGCCGAGATCGCCCGCCTCACCGAGAAGATCACCGAACGGAACCAGTCGCTCGGCGACGAGTTCGATCGTGTCCTCGAGCTGTTGGACGTGTTTGGTTACGCCGACGTCGACGAATGGACGCTCACCGAGCCAGGCGAGATGCTCGCCGGCGTGTTCAACGAAGTCGATCTGCTCATCGCCGAACTCCTCCGCCATGGAGTGGTCGACGATCTCGATCCAGCGGACCTCGCGGCGATCATGTCCTGCGTCGTGTACGAGCACCGCAGCCCCGAGCCACCCACTCCGCCGTGGTTCTCCTCGAAACAGGTCCGTGAACGCTGGCAGCGCCTCGAGGGCATGTCCCAGGAGCTCCGAGCGGCTGAGCGCCGACTGGGGCTCGGAGAGCACCGCCCACCCGACCCGACCTTTGCAGCGATCGCCCACGCCTGGGTGGCAGGGGAGGGGTTCGCGGAAATCGTCGACGAGGAAGACCTGACGGGCGGCGACTTCGTCCGCACGATGAAGCAATTGATCGACCTCTTGCGGCAGGTCGCGAACGTCGCACCGATACCGGCGACTCGTCGAGCAGCCGCACAGGCGGTGGAGGCCGCCCGCCGCGGGGTCGTCACCGACGGAGCCGCCGAGCGATGACCATCGCGAAGGGCGAGCCGTGGGGTGAGGACGTCGAGCGACCAGGTGACCTCCGTGTCGCGGCCGACGACGCCGAGCTCGCACGGCTCCTGGCCGACGGGTCAGGCACCCCGACCGCAGTCGCCGCCGGCGACATGGCACGCACCATCGGAGCCCGACCGATCGGCGATCGAACCGCGTTGCTGTCGTTTCCCATCGATCTCGTGCATGTCCGGATCGACGATCACACGGAACACGTCGCCGTCGCTCACCTCGTCGTCCGCCTCCCGTGGGCGCGAGGCGGCGCGCTGCGCGGCCCGGTCCTCGTGGTCATGAACGCCGAGTGGATCGGGGACTTCGAGGTCGCACCGCGGGGCCACCCGAACGATGGTCGCGTCGAGACGCTGCTCGGCGACCCCTCGCTCGGTCTGCGTCAACGACTTGCGATCCGCACCCGCCTTCGCAATGCGAGTCACCTCCCGCACCCAGCGATCACGACTCGTGCGGTCCGCCAGCACGATTGGTCATTCGAGCGCGAGATGGACGTGTTGATCGACGGCGAGCGCGTCGACCGCGGACGCCATGTGAGCGTCAAGGTCGAGGCCGACGCGGCCGTGCTGTTCGCATGACGTCGCGACGTCCCAGCTCAGAGACTCGGTGGGTCCGTCGTCGGTCCCGGTCGGCACCGTAAGGTTGACCCTCGTGGCTGTGTACGTTCCCGAGTCGTTCACCTCGGAGGAGGCCGACGTCCTTCGTCGGTATTTCACCAATCTCGACGGGCCGGTCTTCGCACTCGTCAACCTGCCCGAGGTGGTGAAGGGAGCGCTCTTCGCCCGGTACAGCCGGAGTCCGAAGTCGCTTCGCCGGCTGTTCCTCGACGAATTCGTCGGAGATCTCGACATCCGCGGCGATCAGTCGATCGATGCCACCGTGGGCCTCGACCGCGCCGAGGAGCTCTACGAGCGGGTCTTCTTCGACTACGGCGACGACTCCGTCGCCCAACTCGGCGGTGTCCACCTCGCCTGCGAGCAAGCGTCGAACCTCCTCACGAAGGTGCTCGAGTGGGGGCGGCTGATGAGCTACCTCGAACAGAGCACGCGCTACATCGCCTACGACAGCCGGCTGGGCGGCCGCTACCGCTACCACCGCGACCCCGATGTGCTGGCCGGCCCGCTGGGCACTCGCTACGTGGGTGACCTCGACCGCATGTTCGACGCCTACAGCCAGTGCGCGGAGGTCGTGACCGATCACGTTCGCGCGTCGGTGCCTCGCGGCCCCGACGACAGCGAGTTCATCTACCGCACGGCGACGCGAGCGAAGGCACTCGATGCCGTGCGCGGCATGCTCCCTGCTGCGGCGACCTCCAACGTCGGTATCTACGGCACCGGGCAGGCCTTCGAGGCATTGCTCCTGCGGATGCGGACGCATCCGCTTCCTGAAGCTCGCCAGTACGCCGACCTCATGCTCCATGAGCTGCGCAAGGTGATCCCGAGCTTCCTTCGCCGCGTCGATCTCCCGGATCGCGGTGGAGCCTGGAGTGACTACCTGGCAGACACGCGTGACTCTTCGGCCGGCATCGTGGCATCACTGCTCGGCGAGGTCCCGGTGGAGCCGAGCCCCGAGGTGACGCTCGTCGACTTCGACCCCGACGCCGAGGACAACATCCTCGCTGCGATCTGCTACTCGCACTCTTCGCTCCCGGAAGACCAGATCCTGCAACGCGTCCGATCGTTTGGCGTCGATGAGCGCGTCTCACTGCTCAAGGCCTATGTCGGCGAGCGAGGCAATCGGCGCCACAAGCCAGGCCGCGCCTTCGAGCGAAGCTTCTATCGATTCGATGTGTTGAGCGACTACGGCGCGTTCCGCGACATGCAACGGCACCGCATGCTCACCATCGAGTGGCAGCGACTCACACCGAACCACGGCTACACCCGCCCGGAGTTGGTCGACGATGCCGGGATGACCGGCGTGTTCGACGATGCGATGGCACGATCCGCGGCACTGCACGATGCCCTCAGAGAACCTCACCTCGAGCAAGCCTCCTACGCGGTGTCGATGGCGTACCGGCTTCGATACGTGATGCAGTTCAACGTTCGCGAGGCCTTCCACATGCTCGAGCTACGTTCGTCGCCACAGGGTCACCCGTCATACCGGCGCGTCGCGCTCGACATGCACCGATTGATCGCGGAACGCGCCGGCCATCATGCGCTCGCAGCGGCGATGAACTTCATGACGACGGAGGCCCCTGAACTCGAACGACTCGAGTCCGAGCGCCGCGCCGAAGCACGCCGCACGACCTGACTGTGCAGCGCCGAACCATCGGCGATCAGCGTACGTGACGGGTGTCACAGTATCGCTCTCCGACCTGCGGGCACTCCTTGCGTATGATCCGCCCGACACGGCCTGCATTCGCAGGGCCGCCCCCACCGCACGAGGCGACGAACCGACGACATGGCTGACGACGACGAGACCATCGAAGACGACGAAGAGGTCGCCGAGGACGACGTCGCGGAGAGCGATCCCGACGCCGACGAGCTCGATGAAGACATCGTCGTCGCCGATGACGACGACGATGACGATGACGTGGTCGCCGATGACGACGACGACGAGTCCGACTCGGACGACGATGCACCTCGCACGAAGCGCAAGAAGCGCAAGGGCGAAGAGGACGACGACGATGACGACGACCTCGTCGATGATGACGATGTCGAAGAAGATCTCGACAAGATCCTCAAAGACCGTCTCGTCGCGAACGATGACGAAGATGACGAGGATGACGACGAAGCACCCGCTGAAGTGCGCGGCGAGGGCGGAGAACGCCTCCAACCCAAGCAGCAGAACGAGCAACTCTGCTCGTCGTGCTTCCTGCTCGTGAAGTCGTCGGCGCCCAACTGCCCCGTTGGCGACGACGACTGCCCGATCTTCTCCTGAGATGAGGAGCGCTCAACACGTCGACCCGGCACGCGCCTGGCGGACCGCTGTCGACTTGTTGGTATTCGCTCCCATCGGGCTCGGCACGGTGCTGATCGAGGACGGCCCCGACGTGCTCAAGCGCACGCGCCAAGAGCTCACCAATGCGCGCTTCATCGGTGAGCTCACGGTGAATCAGGGCGTCAAGGAGCTTCGACGCCGGATCGATGAGGCCGTCGACGCATCGTCGACACAGCAACAGCGATCCGCAATGCCCGTGATCGATGTCGACGTCGTAACGGCCCCTCCTGCCGAGCAGCCGATCGCCGGGGGAGCCGTCTGCGTCGACGATCTGGCGCTGCCGGATTACGACACGCTGCCGGCGATCGACATCGTCGACAAGCTCGAGCATCTCAGCGCCACCGAACGAGACGCCATCGCCTCGTACGAAGCAGCACACCGGAAGCGACGCACTGTTCTCGGCAAGCTGGCGCAGCTCGAAGCGAGCGTCGGTTCGTGATCGACCCTGACGTCCGCGGCGTCGATCCCGACAGTGGCGACGACCTCGCACAACTCGAACTTTTGCACCGAGACGCCCGAGCTGCCCTCGTCGGCCAGCGCGGCGGCGACCGATGGCTCGTCGAGCACCCTGAAGTGACCGACTGGCCGGGACAGATCGCAACCAGCGGCGTCGACGTCGTCGTCGCACACATCGATCGCGTCGTGGTCGGATACCTCGTTGCCATCCTCGGCGATGACTCGATCGTCCGCATCGACCAGGTCTGGGTCGAGCCGGAAGCGCGCGAGAACGGCTTCGGCGATCATCTCCTCGCGCTGGCCATCGCGCGAGCCCGCGAGCTCGGCGCCGTGGCGGTCGAAGGGCAGTCACTGCCGGGCGATCGCCACACGAAGAACCTCTACGAGCGGGCGGGCATCGTCGCTCGACTGATCACGACGTACAAGCTGCTCGGCGACTCAGCGACCTGACCACTTGGGCGCCCGCTTCTCGATGAACGCGGCAAGGCCCTCTTTGAGGTCCTCAGAGGCCATCACGGTCCCCATTGCCGCATTGGTCATCTTCTTCAGCGTGTCATCGTCCGAGTAGTCGCTCGCCAGCACGACCTTGCGGCTCTCCCACACCGCCATGGGTGCGTTTTCACAGATCTTCTCGGCCAACTCGATCGCCGCCCCAGTGGCCTCGCCAGGCGCGACGAGGCGAGAGACCAGCCCAAGCTCGTAGGCACGTTCCGCCGGGATCGGCTCACCGGTCAGGATCGCTTCCATCGCTGCAGACTTGCCGATCGCACGCGGCAGCCGGAACAACCCGCCCGCGCCGGCGACGAGGTTCCGCTTCACCTCGGCGAGGCCGAACGACGATTGCGTGCTCGCGACGACGAGGTCGGCCGCCAACACGATCTCGCAGCCACCCGCTGTAGCCAGGCCATCGACGGCCACGATCACGGGCTTTTTGCGTTCGCGATACACGAAGCCGGCAAAGTTGCCGCGGGCGGTGTTCAAGCGGGCACCCTCGCCGCTGTTCAGCGCCTTGAGGTCCGCTCCGGCGCAGAAGACGGGCCGCGACTGGCCATCGGTGTTCGCCTGAAGAACACCGACCCACACGTCGTCGTCGGCTTCCATCGCGTCGATCGCCGCCTCCATCGCTTCAGCGAGATCCCCGTTGACGGCGTTTCGCGCATCAGGCCGGTTGAGCGTGAGCAACGCGACCCGTCCACGGGTCTCGTAGGTGACGAATGCGTCGTTGTCGATGTCGGTCATGCGCCGACAGTACGGCCCACCTGCGGCGAGCGCAGAATCGGCTCAGCCGCCGTCAGACGGCGCGTTCGGAGCGTCGCCGCCCTGACGAGCTGCCGGCTTCTTGCGCTTGTTGTCGCGCCGCGGTCCCGGGCGCAGTGGCTTGGGCCGCGGCGCGTCCGCTGGCACCTCGACACCGAGGAGCGCAGCGATGTGCGGAAGGAGCGGGCCGAGGCGCAGTGCGGTCTTCTTGAGGTCATCGGTGACGGGCGACGGCGGGGCCGTCGGGTTCACGAGCGGGCGCACGGGTGAGAACTCGGCAGCTTCCATCACCGCTGCCCAGCGGGCGGCGGCGTCCTCGGGCGTGAGACCGGCGGTGGCCGCCTCCCCGAGCTTGCGTGCGAGCTCGGGCGGGAACATGACGCCCGCCTTCGGCGGTTGCGACGACAAGCGCAGGGCTCGGATCGAGCGGCCGACGTCGATGGCTGCTTCGACGTCCTCGTGCCAGAGCTTCAACTCCTGCTCCTGCTTCTGCACCAGGTCGGCCTTGAGCTGTTCGGCGACGGCGCGCGTGGATTCGTCGCGAGCGACGATCGGGTCATCG
>JBGCFW010000369.1:0-28303 GCA_045107155.1 Ilumatobacter sp.
ATGGGCCGAGTCGACCTGAAGGCGCCGATCGTGATTCGTCTCGACGGCACCAACGCCGAGGAGGGTCGTCAGATCCTGCTCGACGCCGGCATCCCGGAGGACAAGCTCCGCTCCGAGTCCACCATGCTCGACGCCGCCCGCGCCGCGGTGGCGCTCGCCAGCTGACCCGCGCCGCACGACACGACAGAGAACGCAGAGAGAAGCAGACCAATGGCAATTTTCGTCAACGAGAACACGAAGGTCCTCGTCCAGGGCCTCACCGGTGGGCAAGGCAAGTACCACGGCCTCCGCAACCGCGACTACGGCACCCAGATCGTCGGTGGCGTCACGCCCGGCAAGGGCGGTCAGGACGTCGAGGGCATCCCGATCTTCAACTCGGTGCAAGAGGCCGTCGACGCCACGGGCGCCGACGCGTCGTTCGCTGCGGTGCCGCCCAAGTTCGCGTCCGGAGCGATCCTCGAGGCAGCCGAGGCAGGTATCGGGTTCGTGGTGTGCATCACCGAGGGCATCCCCGCGCAGGACGAGGCAACCACCTACAACCGCCTCGTGCGTGATTTCCCGAACACCCGGTTGCTCGGCCCGAACTGCCCCGGCATCATCAGCCCTGGCAAGTGCAACATCGGCATCACCGCCGGAGAGATCGCACAGCTCCCCACTGCCGACGGCCCCAACGTGGGCATCGTGAGTCGCTCGGGAACGCTGACCTACCAGGCGCTCTACGAGCTCAAGCAGCAGGGCATCGGCGTGTCGACCTGCGTCGGTATCGGTGGCGACCCGGTCCCCGGCACGAACTTCATCGACTGCCTGTCGGAGTTCCAAAACGACCCCGAGACCCACGCGATCATGATGCTCGGCGAGATCGGCGGCTCCGCCGAGGAAGAAGCGGCCGAGTTCATCCAGGCCAACGTCACCAAGCCGATGAGCGCGTACATCGCAGGCGTTACCGCCCCCGCGGGCAAGAAGATGGGCCATGCCGGTGCCATCGTCTCGGGTGGGAAGGGCACGGCGCAGGGCAAGATGGACGCGCTCGCCGCTGCCGGTGTGAAGGTCGGGCTCAACCCGACCGAGGCCGGCGAGCTGATGGCGGAGATCGTCAAGACGCTCTGATCACACGGCCATCGCGAACACTCGTCGGATCGTGACGCTCAGCGTCACGATCCGACGTGTTTTTCGAGAGCGTGCGTGTACCTCCGTGGATCTGCGTGGGTGCCGGCTGGTCGAGTGGCTACGGTCGGACCCGTGCCTACTGCGCTGCTCTCCGTGTACGACAAGACCGGGGTCGCCGACCTCGCTCGATCCCTCGCCGAGCTCGGCTGGTCGCTCGTGTCATCGGGCGGAACCGCCAAGGCGATCGCCGACGCAGGGGTGGAAGTGACCGACGTGGTCGAGTGGACCGGCGTCCCGGCGATCCTCGGTCATCGAGTTGTCACGCTTCACCCGAAGGTGCACGGTGGAATTCTCGCTGACCCCACCGACGCAGAGCACCGCGCCGACATGGAGGCCTATGGGATCACACCCATCGATCTCGTCGTCGCGAACCTGTATCCGTTCGGTGCCGACACCGACTCGTTTGCACACGGCGGCGGGAGCAAGGTCGACATGATCGACATCGGCGGTCCGGCAATGGTGCGAGCCGCCGCCAAGAACCATGCGTTCGTCGGCATCGTCGTCGATCCGTCCGACTACTCGGTCGTCGTCGACGAGGTCCGGACCGAAGGGGCACTCAGCGAGGAGACACGCCGTCGACTCGCCCGCGATGCCTTCGCGCACACCGCCGAGTACGACGCAGCGATCGTCACCTGGTTCGACGAATCGGAGACCGTCGCCGACGAGCCCGAGGCCGAGATCCTTCCCGAGTCGATCCATCTCTCGCTCGAGAAGGCGCAGTCGCTCCGCTACGGCGAGAACCCGCACCAGGAGGGCGCTCGGTACCGCCAGGTCGGTGCGACCAGTTGGTGGGACACGATGACGCAGCACGGCGGGAAGGAGCTGAGCTACCTGAACGTGTTCGACACCGAGGCGGCGTGGCGCCTCGTGCAGCGCTTCGACGACCCGGCCGTGGTGGTGGTGAAGCACGCGAACCCCTGCGGTGTGGCAGTCGGCGAGAACATCGCCGAGGCCTACATCGCTGCCAACGCGTGCGATCCCGTCAGCGCCTTCGGTGGGATCGTGGCCGCGAACCGAACCGTCACCGCAGCGATGGCCGAGCCGCTCTCGGCGGTGTTCACCGAGGTCGTGATCGCTCCCGACTTCGAGCCCGATGCGTTGGAACTGCTCATGGCGAAGAAGAACCTGCGGGTGATGAGTGCCGGGGCGCCTTCGCCGCTTCCGTTCGACGTGCGACCCGTTGATGGCGGGCTCCTCGTGCAGCAACCCGACAATGTCGGCGGTCGCAATGATGATTGGCGTGTCGTGACGAGCGCCCAGCCATCCGAGCAGCAGTGGCGTGACATGGAGTTCGCCTGGACCGTGTGCGCCGCAGTGAGCAGCAACGCAATCGTCTACGCCAAGGACGGTCAGGCCTTCGGCATCGGTGCCGGTCAGCAGAACCGTCTCGACTCGGCGCGGATCGCCGCACGACGTTCCGACGGGCGAGCTTCGGGTGGTGCCTGCGCAAGCGACGCCTTCTTTCCGTTCGCCGACGGCCTCGAGGCGGCGGCCGCTGCGGGCATCTCGGCCGTGATCCAACCCGGCGGCTCCGTCCGTGACGAGGAAGTGATCGCTGCGGCCGACGAGCACGGCATCGCGATGGTGTTCACCGGACAACGGCACTTCCGCCACTGACGCATCGATGGCCCGCCTGCTCGGCCCGCACCGTCCGGGGGATCCGGCGTATGAGACGCTGCGGGCCGCCGCTGAGCGCTTGCTCGACGAGGCCGACGGCGCCATTCATCCCAAGGCGCTGGAGCTCCGGCTCGAAGACGCCCTCGCTCCGGAGTTGATGGTCGGCGAGCGTGTCGACTCGGTGATGCTCACGAGTCACGAGTTCGGCCTCGATGGTTCGAACATGGCGGCGGAGCCGACCTCGTTGGGCACTCCTGGGGTGCTTGCGTTCACCGAGCGGCGAATGATCGGGGCGCACACCGTCGGCTACGTGCGGCTCCGGCGATTCGTCGAGGCCTTCTCACTCGATGGTGACGCGATGTTCCGTTCCGTGACACCGGTCGTTTCCGGCGTACAGGTTCGGATGTTCGAAGTGGGCAACGGTCAGGGCTGGCATCGCATCTTCCTGCCGCCCGCTGCGAGCGATCGGCGCTCACGCTCGGCGATCGACGTTCCAGATGCGGTGATCGAACGTTGGGATCGACACATCGCGTCCCGGCTCGCGGGCGCCGTCCGACCGCGCTGGGCGAATCTCACGTTGGACGGATTCGACGACGTCAGCGACGAGCTGGCCCGATCGGGTCGACTGGCGCCGCCCAGCGGGAACCCGACGAGCCCGCCGTCGGCGGCTTCCTCATCGGTTTCGCCAGGCGATCCGGCCGAGCCATCTGGCCCCTTGCCCCGGCCCGACCTCTCCGACGAGGCCGACTGGTGGCAACGGTGACGCCGGAACTCTCGTGGAAGCCGACGTGGCGCGCTCTATGTTGAACTGATGGCACGGATCGGCGACCTCTTGGCGACCAAGCGCACGCTGTCGTTCGAGTTCTTCCCGCCCAAGACGACCAAGGCCCAGATGACCCTCGGGAAGGCAGTCGGGGAGCTCGAGGCACTCGGGCCCGACTTCGTCTCGATCACCTACGGGGCAGGCGGTTCAGACCGCCACCGGACCGCCGAGGTCGTGGGGTGGATGCGCGGAGACACCGAGTTCGAGGCGATGCCGCATCTGACCTGCGTCGGTCACACACGTACCGAGGTCGCCGGGCTCGCCGTCGAGTACCGGCGTCGCGGCGTCCAGAACATCCGCGCCCTGGGTGGCGACGCACGGGCCGCTGGCATGCCGGCGAAGAGCGACTATCGATTCGCGCTCGAGCTCGTGCTCGACCTCGTCGCGTCGGGCAGCTTCAGCGTCGGTGTCGCAGCACACCCGGAAGTGCATCCGAGGAGCGAATCCCGCGAATCCGACCGCCGTCATCTCGCCGACAAGCTGGCGATGGCTGACTTCGCGATCACGCAGTTCTTCTTCGAGGTCGAGCACTGGGAGCGACTGGTCGAGGAAATGCACGCGCTCGGCGTCGACAAGCCGATCGTGCCCGGGATCATGCCCGTGACGAACCTGGCGTCGGTGACCCGGATGGCCCAGATGTCGGGCACCGACGTGCCGCGCTGGCTCGTCGAGCGCCTCGAGCGATGCAACGACGCAGAGCAGGTTCGCCGGATGGGCATCGAGATCGCCACGGAGTTGTGTCGCGACCTGGTCGATGCCGGAGTGCCGGGGCTGCATCTGTACACGCTCAATCGGGCGGCCACAGCAAAGCAGATCGCCATGAACGTCGATCTGGCCACAATCTGAGCGATACTGGACGCCTGTGAGCGCCACCGTCGACGCCGTGTCTTCGCGCGACCGGCCACCTGCGCGCTCGCCGGGAGGCTCCGGTGTCGATCACCGCATCAGCCAACTCCCGTACCTGCCGGGCCTTGATGGGATCCGCGCCATCGCCGTCGTTGCGGTCATGGTGTACCACGCCAACAGTGACTGGTTGGTGGGGGGATATCTCGGTGTCGAGGTGTTCTTCGTCATCTCGGGCTACCTGATCACGCTGCTCCTCATCGCCGAGCACGAACGGCGCGGTGCGATCGACCTTCGTTCGTTCTGGGTCCGAAGGTTCCGACGGCTGCTCCCGGCGTTGTTCGTGATGATGCTGTTGCTGACGATCTGGGTGGCGCTGTTCGAGCGCGATGCCCTCGGCAAGCTGCGCGGTGACGTTCTCGCCGGAGCGCTGTACGGGTCGAACTTCTACCAGATCTGGATCGGCGCCGGATACAGCGCAGGGAACGACTTCGCACCCCTTCGGCACCTGTGGAGCCTCGCGGTCGAGGAACAGTTCTACGTCATCTGGCCCCTCGTGATGATCGCCTTCGTTCGGGCAGGTTCGCGCCGCATCGCCGGTGTCGCTCGATGGCTGTTCCTCGCCGCAGTCGTGATCACGGTGATCGTCGCGCTGCTGGACCATCCAGGCGCTCAGCAGAGCCCCGAACTCACGCCGGAGGCCTACTGGTTCATCGGAGATCGACCGATCTCGAAGCCTGACGCGTTGTACCTGTCGACCTTCACCCGAGCCGGGGGTCTCCTACTCGGTGCGGCCTTCGCGATGGTGTGGCGACCCGCAGCGATCATGCGCGGTCCGCTGCGCACCAAGGGCCCGCTCTTCGACGTGCTCGCCGTCGGGGGCTTCGTCGTGCTCGGCATCATGTGCTGGACCGTGAGCTTCCAGCCTGACCAGGGAGTCCACTGGTTCTTGTTCAACGGCGGGCTGTTCGTGACCGGCCTCGCCAGCATCGCGGTGATCGCAGCAGTCACCCATCGAGGCGCCGTCACCGGTCGCCTGCTGTCGCTGCCGGTGCTGCTCTGGATCGGCACTCGCTCGTACGGGTTGTACCTGTACCACTGGCCGATCTATCAGATCATCCGGAACATCGCGGCCAACAAGCTCGTGTTCCATGAGTTCGTGCTGGCCATGGTCGCCACGTGCGTCATCACCGAACTGTCGTATCGCTACATCGAGACCCCGATCCGGCAGGGCCGTCTCGGCGAGGTGTTGTCTCGGCGTCGACGGTCGAACCTCACCCGTGGACAGCGTCGAGCGGCGCTGGCCGGGGTGGTCGTCGCGTCGGGGCTCTCGGTGTTCGCGATCGGGTCGATGGCCACCGCCGAGCTGCAGCAGAACGATGTCCAGCAAGCACTCGATGCGGGGAAGGACTCGACCTGCGACGTCCTCCGCGACCTTGATTGTGACGGCGTGCTCGATGTCGACGAGGACGGGAATCCCATCGCCGCGAGCGATGCCGAGGCCGATGACGTCGCAGAAGCAGCGGGCTTCGAGCTGAACGACGACGCATCGATCGACGAGAGCGTGGCCGACTCGGGCGGCACCGCCGACACCGAAACCGAGACGAGCGGCGACGCGCCGGTTCCCGGGCAGACCACCGTGCCCACGACCGACCCCGCTCCCGAACCCTCACGCCTGATCGCGGTCGGCGACTCCGTCATGCTCGGAGCCGCTGAACAGCTCCGTCAACTCAGCTTCGCCGTCGACGCGCTCGAGTCGCGCTCGTGGGTCAACGGTCTCGATTTCGTGCAGCAACTCCAGGCGCAAGATCGCCTACCGGACACCCTGCTCATCCACCTCGGCACGAACGGCAGGATCGGCAACAACGACATGGAGCGGATGATGACCGCCGTCGCCGACGTCCCACGCGTGATCCTGCTCACGAACGACGTCGACCGCGACTACACCGCGGACAACAACGGGCTGATTTACGACGTCGCGAACCAGTTCGACAACGTCGAGGTGCTCGACTGGCAGGGCCTGGCATCGGCGTGCCCTGGCGATTGCTTCGAAGCGGACGGCTTCCACCTCAAACCCGACGGCCGTGCGTATTACGCCGAGCTGATCCGGTTCACGCTCAACAACTGAGCACGCCGTGCCGGCCGCTCGCCGAGGGTGACCGGCGCACGGTGCCTTCGGTGACGATACTGAGAGGTCCATGACCACGTTGGCCCCGACGCCGGCACCTGCGATGGTGCCTCGACGAGATGCGCAGATCAGCCGCGTCCCGTATCTCCCGGGGCTCGACGGCATGCGGGCGCTGGCTGTCATCGCGGTGATCGTCTACCACGCGAACTCCGATTGGTTGCCGGGTGGGTTCCTAGGCGTCGAAATGTTCTTCGTCATCTCGGGCTACCTCATCACGCTGCTGATCATCGCGGAGCGCGAACGCACCTACACCGTCTCGTTGGTCGACTTCTGGAAGCGCCGCGCCCGTCGACTGCTGCCAGCGCTCTTTGCGCTGTTGTTCCTGGTCACCGTGTACACGGCGCTCTTCGAGCCAGCGGCGCTCGGGCAGCTGCGCGGCGACGTGATCGCTGGTGTCTTCTACAGCTCGAACTGGTATCAGCTCGTCGTCGGACTGGGCTACACCGCAGCGTTCGACTTCGCCCCGCTTCGGCATCTCTGGAGTCTCGCGGTCGAAGAGCAGTTCTATCTCGTCTGGCCGCTCGTGATGATCTTGCTGCTCGGCCGCAAAGGCACTCGCAAGGTCGCCGACGTGAGTCGTTGGCTGTTCATCGCCGCCGTGGTGATCGCGGTCACGAGCGCCTTGCTCTTCCACCCTGGCGTCATCGGTGAGCCGAGCGAGACGCCTGAGGCGTACTGGTTCATCGGCGATCGAGCGATCTCGAAACTCGACTTCTTGTACATCGGTACGTTCGCTCGCGCTCCCGGAATCCTGCTCGGCGCTGCGTTCGCCATGATCTGGCGGCCGTTCGCGGTCGTTCGTGGGCCGCTGCGCACGAAGGGGACGGCGTTCGACGTGGTTGCCGCGCTCGCACTGATCGGCTTCTGTTGGATGTGCTGGAACATCTACCTCGTCGGCCCGGACGGTGCCGCCGACGCTCGCCTGTTCCGCGGTGGGCTCTTCGTGTCGTCCGTGCTCACGCTTGCGATGATCGCGGCGATCAGCCATCCGGGCGCCCGGTCGAACCGGATCCTCGGCAATGGCGTCCTGGTCTGGATCGGAGTCCGATCGTATGGGCTCTACCTGTACCACTGGCCGATCTACCAGGCGATCCGCAAGCTGGCCGGGAACAGCCTCACGCTGGCCGAGTTCGTGTTCGCGATGGCGCTCACGGTCGTGGTCACCGAACTGTCGTTCCGGTTCATCGAGACGCCGATTCGCACGGGTCAGGCGATGCGGGTGCTCCGCCGTGTGCGATGGAGTCCGTCGCGGTCTCCTCGTCGCGTGGTCGGCGGTGTCGCTGGCGTCGCGCTGGTCGCCTCGTTGTTCGCAGGGACGGCGCTGTTGACCGCGGAGGTCGAGCAGAACGAGATCGCCGAGGCGTTCGAGGAGAACGAAGCCGCCACGGTGGATCTCTCGAGTCGCGGGGCCTCGTTGCCCGACGAGATCACCGATGCGCTTGATCGCCCCGAGCCGCTTCCCGACGCCGGGCCTGCGCCGCAGGCGTCGGCCGCCGAGACCATCCCACCCACGACCAGACGAGTCGAGGACGTTCCGCTGGTTCCATCCCCCCGAGGCCAGGCGAGCGAGCCCGACGACGACGCCCTGGATGCCGATAGCGGCCCGATATCGAACGACGCGCCGACCGAGAGCGAGACACCCGCTCCCGCTGCCGTCCCGGCGACCACGGCTGCCCCGACGACCGTGCCGCCCACGACAACGCCGCCAACGACTGCGCCCCCGCCGGTGCAGCCCGCCGCGCAGGCCGGAGTCGTCGCCGATCTGTCGTCGGTGCCCGCGCTGGATGTTCCCCCACAGGGGCCGGCGCCCCAAGTGCGAGTGATCGGGTTCGGTGATTCGGTCATGCTCGGATCAGCCGAGGAACTCACCGAGCGCGGCGTCGTCGTCGATGCGGTGCAGAGCCGTCAGTTCACCGCAGCCATTCCCGAGGTCGCAGCCATTCGCGACAACGGCTTCCTCGGCTCGGCGGTGATCGTGCACCTCGGCACGAACGGATCGTTCTCCCAGACCTCTCTCGACGAGATGATGGCGATTCTCGCCGACGTCCCGGTAGTTGTGTTCGTGACCGGCAAAGCAGATCGAGGTTGGATCGCTGGGAACAACGAGAAGCTCCGCGCGCTTCCTGCGGCCTACGACAACGTGACGGTGCTCGACTGGGCCGTGCTCGGTGGACAGTGCGACGGCGACTGCTTCTACGACGACCAGATCCACCTCAACGGACGCGGTCAGCAGTACTACGCGGACCTCGTCGCGCGGCTGCTCGGCCTTTCGACGACCTAACACCGTCACCAGGCGAGTCAGCGCAAGAAGGCGACGCTCCCTTTGGGTCGCCGTGGTGGGCCACGTAACCTCGCGCCCATGACCACTCCAGTTCGTGTCGCCGTCACCGGAGCTGCAGGCCAGATCGGCTACAGCCTCCTCTTCCGCATCGCGTCGGGCACCATGCTCGGCCCCGACACGCCCGTGGCGCTTCAGCTGCTGGAAATCACGCCGGCGCTCGGAGCGCTCGAAGGCGTCAAGATGGAGCTCGACGACGGTGCGTTCCCGTTGCTCGACTCGATCACCTGCACCGACGACGCCGATGTCGCGTTCGGTGACGCCGACGTGGCGCTGCTCGTGGGGGCGATGCCCCGCAAGGACGGGATGGATCGCTCCGACTTGCTGTCGGCCAACGGTGGCATCTTCAAGCCGCAAGGTGAAGCGCTCAGCCGATCGGCGAGCAAGGACGTCAAGGTCCTCGTGGTCGGCAACCCCGCGAACACGAATGCGGTGATCGCGATGAACAATGCACCCGACCTCGACCCGGGCCGCTTCACCGCCATGACGCGGCTCGACCACAACCGAGCGATCAGCCAGCTCGCGACGCGACTCGACGCGTCGGTGCAGGACATCAAGAAGATGACCGTGTGGGGCAATCACTCCAACACTCAGTACCCCGACCTCTCGAACTGCACCGTCGCTGGCACGCCAGCGCTCGATCTCGTCGACGACGAGGCGTGGTACCGCAACGAGTACATCCCGACCGTCGCGACTCGCGGTGGTGCGATCATCAAGGCACGGGGTGCATCCTCTGCAGCGTCTGCGGCATCTGCGGCCGTGGACCACATCCGCGATTGGACGCTTGGTACGCCCGACGGTGACTGGGTGTCGATGTCGATTCCGTCCGATGGCAGCTACGGGGTTCCGGAGGGCATCATCAGCTCGTTCCCCTGCACCTGCACCGACGGCAAGTACGAGATCGTCCAGGGCCTCGACATCGGCGAGTTCAGCCGCGAGAAGATCGATGCCTCCGCCGCCGAGCTCGTGGCCGAGCGTGACGCTGTCAAAGAGCTCGGACTCATCTAGCCCCACCCGCGTGTCGGAGCGGGTCAGACCCTCTCCGACACGTCATTCGGCCGCAACGGCGGCCCCGAATCAGGTCGCACGACCTGCGTCGCTTCAGAAGCTGGTGTCGCCGGACGTGGCGTCAGGTGACCGTTGCCGCACCACGAGCACGGTCGTGAACGCGGCCCCGCAGAGCAGGGCCACCCCGACCGCGAACGGTGTCGCCGAGTCGGTGATCTGGGCGCTCACGATCGTGCCGAGCAACGCGCCCCCCGCCATGCTCACCGACCCGGTGAGCGCTGAAGCCGTCCCGGCGATGTGACCGACTGGCGTCATCGCCGCCGTGTTCAGATTCGGCATGAGGAGGAGGAAGCAGCCGAGCGTGACCGCGAGCAGCGGCATGAAGATCCAGAACTCTGGGCGCCCGTCGGACACGATCGACAGCGCAACGAGGATCAGGTTCAGAACGGTGATCACGACGAACGCCCGGCCGATCAACCGGTGCACCCCGACGCGTCCGACGATCCGGCCGTTCGCGATCGCACCGATGGCGAAGAAAACGGCGACGGCACCGAAGATGTACGGGAACTGTTCCTCGCGATCGAACACCTCCGAGACGATCAGCTCGCTGCTCGCAAGGTACGTGGTGAACACGCCCTGGAGGAACGTGATGGCGAGCATGTACCCGCCGGTCACAGGAGTGCGCGTGACCTCGACGTAGCCCGACACGGTCGTCGCCAGGTCGAGCGGTCGACGGTGGGCGGGGTCGAGCGACTCGCGCATCCGCAGCCCCCATGTACCGACCACGCCGGCGACGACGACGCAGAACCAGAACACGCCCTGCCACGGAACCAACGCGATGATCCCCGTACCGAGCGCCGGCGCGAAGACGGGGACGAGCATGAAGACGGCCATCACCTGTGACAGTGCCTCTGCCATGGCGGCACCCTCGAAACGGTCCCGGACGATCGAGGTGGCGACGACACGGGTGCCAGCGGCGCCGAGACCCCAGACGAATCGACTGATCAACAGCACCGCGAACGAAGGCGCGAGCGCCGAGCCGATCGCTCCGATCGTGTAGACCACAAGACCCGCGTAGAGGATCGGCTTGCGCCCGAAGCTGTCGGCGAGCGGACCGTAGACCAGCTGTCCGATCGCCAAGCCCAGGAAGAAGACGGTGATGACCTGGCCCGTACGCGGCGAGGCCTCGCCGAGATCGAAGGCGACACGGATGTCGTCGAACGCCGGCAGCATCAGGTCGATGCCGAGCGCCATCAACGCCATCACTGCTGACACGAAGGTCAGCACCTCCCGCTGGCTCATGCGGTATGAGCGTGCGACGGTGGCACCGTGCGGTGCGGGCTGCGGTTCGGCCGCGATATCGCTCACCGGTCGAAGTTACCGATCGGGTCTCGCTGCAGTGGCAGAGGTTGCCGAAGTCACACCGTGTTGGAGCGGGGCGGGCCCGCTCCGGCGAGAGATCAGCTCACGGCGACCTGGCAGCCGATCTTCATCATCTGATCGACGCCGGCCTTCATGTCCTCGTCGCTGATGCGGACGGCGTCGCCCTCGGCCTCTCCGATCATGTCGGACACGGTCATCAGCGCAAGCGCCTCCATGCCCTTCATGGCGGCCACGGTGTACATCATCGCCGCTTCCATCTCCACGGCGAGGTGACCGAGGTTCTTCCAGGTGTTGAACTTCTCCCAGTCGGGTTCATAGAACAGTCCGGACGTGACGATCGGGCCGACGTGGACCTTGCCCATCGTTCCTTCCCGCGTGAGCCGTGCGGCTTCCTCGACGAGTCCGAACGTCGCCGTGGGTGCGATGCAGTCCATTTGGCTGAGCTGACGTGGTGCGTAATCCTCGGCTGCGGCGCTGAGCGCGACGACGGTGTCGCCCATCGACATCCCGTCGGCGATGCCGCCGCACGTGCCGACACGCACCAGGCGCTTCGCACCGAGCTGCGCGAGCTCGTCGAACACGATGCCCGCTGAGGGTGCGCCCATGCCGGTGGTCTGCACGCTGATTGGCTTGCCCTCGAACGTGCCCGTGAAGCCGAGCATGCCGCGCACCTCGTTCACCTGCTTGAAGCCCGGATCGAAGAACGTCTCGGCGATGTACTGCGCTCGAACCGGGTCACCGGGACACAGGACGTTGGGGGCGTAGTCACCGGGTTCGGCACGAAGATGGATCGGCATCGTCACAGGCTACGCGAGCCGCTCGTGTGGCTCCGAACGGCTCAATCTTCGCTCCGGATCACGGCGAGGCCGGCAGAGTCGGCGAGGGACCCGAGCACGCGGTGATCGTGATTGTGCGCGACGTGACGCAGACCGAACGCGAACCTGTTGTGACCTGGTGTGCGGCCTACTTGAGAAACTTGCTGGTGGTGTTGTCGGCAAGGATCTTGCCGCCGGTCTGGCACGTCGGGCAGTAGTTCACCGTGTAGCCGGAGTACTCGACGGCTCGAATCGTGTCGTTGTGTTCCTCCGAGCGCGAGCACGGCTCGCCAGCCTGGCCGTGCGCGTGACTGGTCCGCTGCTTCGATGCACTCATGTCGCCGCGAGCGCGTTCCTCGGTCAACCCCTCGGCCACACAGGTCGTGATCGCCTCGACGATCTTGATCGCTCCGTCGGCTCCGAGCTTGCGCGTGGTGGCGAACGGCGAGACCCGTGCGGCCCAGCACACCTCGTTCGCAAGTCGACGGCCGATACCGGCGACCATCCGTTGGTCCCGGAGGAAGCCGTGGATCCGCATCGACTTCTCGGAAGCGAACAAGGCCGTGAGGGTCTTTGCGTCGATGTCGCACGCCTCCGGGCCGAGCTTGTCGACGGGTGGTGTCGACTCGACCTCGCCCGACCTCACACACCAGATGCCGGCGCGCCGCTCCGTGCCCTGCTCGGTGAGCAGGAGCGCCGTCTCGTCGATCGTGCCATCGCTGGCCTCGACCGGCGCGAACGTGAAGCGAGCCTGGCCGCCTCGTGGCTTCTTCGACAGCTTGGTGTCGGGCAGCAGACGGCCACCCTGCATCAAGTGCACGACGAACGTGATCGACTCGAAGTTCACGAGCAGGTACTTGCCCCGACGCGTGACCGACTGCAGTGGCGATCCGTAGGCCTCGTCAGGTGGCGGGACCGCAGTCTTCAGCGCCGTGAAGTTGAACGGATGCAGCTTGGTCAACACGCGCCCGGCGAACTGCTCGGTCAATCGCTCGGCGTGGGCCTCGATCTCGGGCATCTCGGGCATGGTCTGGTCCCTTCGGAGCGCGCAGTGCGTGGGGCGTGTCTGACCCCGAGGGCACGCTCACTCGTAGCGGGTGCGCTCCCGCACGGTCGAGAACACGGCATCGAGCGCACCGAACACGGGTTGTGAATCGAGCAGCTTCTGCTGATCTCCGAACAGTCGGATCTGCCCGGAGATGAAGGCCTCCTGGGCGTTGAGTTCACCGGTGGCCACGTCGACCGCGGTCTGCCAGCTCTGTTCCATCTTGACGTGTTCGGGGTCGGCTTCACCCGCTCCGAACGTCGCTGCTCCGTCAGCGACCATCAGGTGGTACGTGACGTCACCTTCCGGGCCGTCGCTGATCACCTGCGTGACTCCGATGGAGTGGGTCTGCGCGACGTCGCGCATCTGCTCGCTCACGGCGACCTCGGCAGACAGCGCATCGATCCAGGCGAGGCTGAGGTAGCGCAGGGTCGCCGCAGGGCTGTCGGAACCGGGCTCGGACTCGATCTCTGACACGTCCCGTAGTCTGCCGGATCGTGGCGACGAACGACAGTGACCCCGCCGCAGAGCGCCATCGCGAGCTCCACGACGGCCGCCACCCCGATGCCGTCGAGGAGTGGGTGTTCGCCGCCTGGACGCCTGACGGCGATCTCGGCCTGCTCTCCGGACATCGCATCGTGGGGCCGACGGCCTGGTACTGGGCAGCACTCGCACGGTCCGGTCGGCCGCTGCTCCACATCACCGATTTCGACGTACCGGTGCGCGCTGATCCGTTCATCGTGAAGGGCGAAGCGATGTGGGCCGAACACTTCCGAGACGATCCGATGCGTCAGTGGTCAGTCGGCAACGAGACCTATGCCGCAGCGCTCGACGACCCGGACGACGCGCTCGGACGCGCGTACGGCATCCCCACGCCGATCGCCTTCGACCTCGAGTGGTACGCGACGGGGGAGCCGGATCTGCTCGCCGTCGATGACGGCGCCGGCTACCGCCAGTCCGGCACGGTGCACGGGGTCGCGGAAGTGCTCGACGAGCCGCGCATCGAACTCACCGAAGTCCCCGCGAGACGCTGGCACCGATGGGTCGTTCCGTCGCCGGATGCATCGGTGCCGATCGCCGCCCGTCGGGCCGCGGCGTCACTCTCGCTCGGTCCGATCCCTGTCGATGCCGCGTCGGCGCACACCGGGCTGCGGGCGCCGTTTGCCTTCCCGAACGGCTCGACGATCGACCTGGTCCTCAGCCCGCAGGGCTGGCATCGCCGTCGCTGACATCGCGTTCGTCCGCTGCTGTCAGCGTGTGGCCCGGTTGCTGCACGCTGCGCTCCGTTGCATCGCCTCGGTCGACGTGGGCCGACGGAACCGGTGGCTGAGGAGAGCTCGGCACTGGGACTGACACGGAGCTGGCCGACGCGCCAAAGTCTGCGGCTGTTCGCTCCTGTTCTCGGCGGCGGGCCGAGCGCCGAGCCAGTCGCCGGGTGATCGACCCCGTCATGAGTCCCAGCGCCGCCACGGCCAGCAGGAACGGCGCAGAAATCGCCAGGACATAGCCGATCGCGAACACGAAGCCGACAAAGGCGTCCCACCCGTCGGAGAACGCGTCGCCGATCCCGTCCTGGCCGCTCTCGATCACGTCGATCGCGTCCGGCGTGCGATATTCGATCTCGACGGTGAGGGTCGCGAGCGCGACCAGGTTCTCGGTGTTCCGCTCCCAGGCGCGTAGCTGCTCGAGTTCGATCACTCGGTTCGTCAACTCGCGTTCCAACTCGAACACGTCGTCGAGTGCACCGGCCTGGTCGAGCAGTGTCTCCAGCCGCCCGATGCTCGACTCGATCTGCCGGATCCGGATGTCGATGTCGACGAGTCGCTCGGTGACGTCCTGGGAGTCCTGCGAGAGCCGAGTGACGATGCCGGCACCATCGAGGGCACTGACGAGGTCATCGAGTTGAGCGGGGACGACTCGAATGACGATCTGCCCGCCGCCGGGCACCGAACCGTCACCTTGCTCGTCGCCGATCGTCACGTCGGAGCTGAACACGGCGGCGCCATTGTCTTCGGCGAGGCGCCGCACGTCGGCGGACGTCGCTCGAACGTCGGCCGTCGAGATCGTCAACGACACCGAGGTGATGATGTCTCGGTCCGACAGGTCGATCTGTGCTCCGATGTCGTCCAGACCACCCGTCTGAGCGCGGCCATCGACGAACGTGATGGCGTCTTCGGCGTCGTCGCCGAACGCGTCCTCACCCGCCTCGGCGGCGGCTTCCTCCATCGGAGCGTCGCTCGCTGCCGACTCTGTGGACGCCGAATCGTCGTTGCCCCCGCAGGCCGTCAACGCGGTGACCGCGGCGAGCACGAGCGCCCCTCCACGAATGATGGTCGAACGGTGGCTCGGTGATCTCCCCATGGAGGTCTGACGTGCCGCGACCTGATTCGGTTCCCGTGCCACACTCGATGGGTCCCATGATCGACATCCTCGACGACTACGAACAGCAGCGCCGCCGCCCGAGCTACCCGGACGTGATCGTCGAGCTGGGCATGCTCGTGGAGGACCGGTCGAGCCATTTCACCGGTGACGTCGTGCGGTGGAGCGCCGAAGGTGTCACGCTGCAGGACCGCAACGACTACGTCCGACACTTCGGGTGGAAGCCGGGTGGGTTCCTCATCGGGGGTACGCCCGTCACGCTCGTGCGACCAAAGCAGACCGCAGCCGCAACGCAGCGGATCACCGCGTCCGGCTCGATCGCTGGTGATGGCCGAGCGAAGGTCGCGAAGGCGAGCCGCATCTGGGTCGAAGGCAAACACGATGCCGAGTTGCTCGAGCACGTGTGGGGTGACGACCTCCGTGAACTCGGCATCGTCGTGGAGCCTCTCCACGGCGCCGACGATCTCGCCGCGATGGTCGCAGAGTTCGCGCCCTCTTCGCAGCGCCGCCTCGGAGTCCTGCTCGACCACCTCGTTCCCGGTTCGAAAGAGTCGCGCATCGCCCACACCGTGCGCGACCCGAACGTGTTGATCACGGGTCACCCCTTCGTCGACGTGTGGGCCGGTGTCCGGCCGAAGGCCGTCGGTCTGGACGCGTGGCCTGATGTGCCTCGCGACCCCGACGTGCCGTGGAAGGAAGGGCTGTGTCAGATTCTCGGCGTGCCCTTCGAGGGCTTCTGGCCGCGGCTGCGCAATCAGGTCCGCACGTTCGCCGACCTCACACCCGAACTCGTCGGGGCGGTCGAACAGCTCATCGACTTCATTGCCGAAGCCAACTGACGAGCTGAGTGGACGACGGGGCCGACGCCGAAAACGAACTCGACCCCGATCGGTGCCAGCAGGGGCACGAACCGGGGTCGAGCATCGAACGTGCGGCGCGATGGCCGCGATCAGTTGATCAGACGAAGGCGCTGGCGAACACCAGGCTGACGATCGTCATGACCTTCAACAAGATGTTCATCGCCGGGCCGGAGGTGTCCTTGAACGGGTCACCGACGGTGTCACCGACGACCGCAGCCTTGTGCGGGTCGCTGCCCTTGCCGCCGTGTGCTCCGGCTTCGATGTACTTCTTCGCGTTGTCCCAAGCGCCGCCGGCGTTCGCCATGAAGATGGCGAGGGCGAAGCCCGTGACGAGTGCACCGGCGAGGAGACCGCCGAGAGCGTCGACGCTCACGAATCCGACGAGGAGCGGAACGACGACGGCGAGCAGACCCGGGACGACCATCTCTTTGAGCGAGGCCTCGGTGGAGATCGCGACGCAGCGAGCCGAGTCGGGGTTGACCCCTTCCTTGCCTTCGCGTAGGCCCGGGATCTCACGGAACTGGCGGCGCACCTCCTCGATCATCTTGTACGCCGCACGACCGACAGCGTCGATCGTGAGGGCAGCGAACAAGAAGGGCAGTGCGGCGCCGATGAAGAGACCGATGAAGGTCTCGACGTTGCCGATGTCGAGGTTCAACGACTCGCTCGGGTTGGCCTCGGCGATCGCGAACTCGAAGCTCTTGAAGAGTGCGAGTGCGGTGAGTGCAGCCGAACCGACGGCAAAGCCCTTGGCGACGGCGGCCGTGGTGTTGCCGAGACTGTCGAGCGCGTCGGTGACTTCGCGGACCGAGGGGTCGAGCTCGGCCATCTCGGCGATGCCGCCGGCGTTGTCGGCGATCGGGCCGTATGCGTCGACGGACACGACCACGCCAGTGGTGGCGAGCATGCCGATCGCCGCCACGGCGATGCCGTAGATGCCGCCGAACTCGTCGAGGGAGTCGACGAAGGCGATCTGGCCGCCGAAGTAGGCGACGCCGACCCCGGCGAGGATCAGCGCGACGGAGGCCGCAACCGACACCATGCCGGTCGAGATACCGGACAGCACCGTGGTGGCTGGGCCGGTCTCTGACTGCGCAGCGATCTTCTTGACCGGGTTGAACTGGTCGGAGGTGTAGTACTCGGCGGTCTTGCCGAGTGCCCAACCGACCACGAGTCCACCGATGACCGAAAGCGCCAGGCCGATTGGCTGATCGAAGATCGACTCGTCGTCGAACAACCAGTAGGCGGCGCCGACGGTGCCGACGATGGTGATGCCCATGGCGATGTTCGTGCCGAGGTGGAGCGCCTTGCTCAGCGCGTGCGAGTCGGTCGAGTCGCCGCCCTTCACGAAGAACGATCCGATGATCGATGCAATCATGCCGATGAAGGCGATCAGCATCGGGAAGAAGATCAGTGCGAGGGTCAAGACCGTGCGGTCGGCGACTTCGATGTCGGCCGCATTGTTGACGAGCACCGCAGGCACGAACGCAGTGAGCGCGATCGGAGCGATGATCGAGCCGGCGTACGACTCGAAGAGGTCAGCACCCATGCCGGCGACGTCGCCGACGTTGTCGCCGACGTTGTCAGCGATGGTCGCCGGGTTCCGAGGATCGTCTTCGGGGATGCCCGCTTCGACCTTGCCGACGAGGTCGGCGCCGACGTCAGCAGCCTTGGTGTAGATGCCGCCGCCCACACGTGAGAACAGCGCAATCGTCGATGCGCCGAGTCCGTAGGCGGTGAGGATCTCGAATGCATCGTCGACACCCATGACGGTGACGAAGAGGATGTAGGTGACCATGAGGCCGGCGAGGGCCAGTCCGGCGACGGAGAAGCCCATCACCGCGCCGCCACGGAACGCCACGGGAAGGGCCTTTCCGGGACCGTCCTTGGCAGCTTCGGTGGTGCGTGCGTTGGCCATCGTGGCCACCGTCATGCCGGCGTAGCCGGCGGCGGCGGACAGAACAGCGCCCAGGAGATACGACACGGCAGCGAATGGTGCGATCACGATGGCGAGAACCACGGCGAGGACCACGGCGAAGATGCCGACCCACTTGTATTCGGCCTGGAGGAAGGCTCGAGCACCCTTCTGGATCTCGGTCATCAAGAAGACCATGCGCTCGTTGCCGGGCGACTCCTTCTCGACTGCCTTGTAGTAGTAACCCGCCAGACCGAGCGCGGCGACTGCCGAGATCAGAGCGAGATAGGGAATGACGTCCACGGGGTGTTGCCTCCTGGGCGTGAGTCGGACGACGCTGCATTGCGTCGAGCTGATTGTTTCGAGCCAGAGAAATCTCGGCCGGCGATCCATGCGGACCGCTGAGCGATGCTACGAAGAAAAGTGCGACTTCGTGCGTATGCACGGTGTGAGCTGCCGCGCGACGAGCGGCGGCCTTCTCGCCGAAACCTCACCGAGCGACAAGGTGCTCGCGGAGCGTGACCGACACCACGCGACGTCGTCGCGGCCCGGATTGGGCAGCCAGCGCCGATCGGAGAGTAGGTTCGGGTCCCTATGGCAGAGACGATGAGTCGGGGGCCCGTCACGGGCACCGCCGTCAAGGCACCCGCAAAGAAGAAACCATTCGTGGTCGACCTGTACGGCACCGCCGTCGGCAAGAAGTACGTGATGGCCATCACCGGCTTGATCGGCATCGGCTTCGTGATCTCCCACATGATCGGCAACCTCAAGGTGTACCTGGGGCCGATCATGGAAGACGGCGAGCGGGTGTACGACATCGACATCTACGGTGAGTTCCTGCGCGACCTCGCCGTGCCGCTCCTGCCGCGCACGTACGTGCTCTGGGGGCTGCGCCTGGTGCTGATCGGCGCCGTGCTTCTGCACATCCACGCCGCGTACGGGCTGACGAGACTCAACCATTCGGCCCGGTCCGTGAAGTACCAGTCGAAGCGTGACTACCAGGTGGCGAACTTCGCGAGCAGGTCGATGCGCTACACGGGGATCATCGTCACCCTCTTCATCATCTGGCACATCGCCGACCTCACGTGGGGCGCCACCGGCGCCGACTGGGTGCGCGGTGACGTCTACTACAACATCGACCAGTCGCTCAGCCGGATCCCTGTCGCGATCCTGTACGTCGTCGCCAACGTGGCGCTGGGCGTTCACCTCTTCCATGGCGTGTGGTCGCTGTTCCAGTCGCTCGGCTGGAACAACCCCCGCTTCAACGCATGGCGTCGCAACGCCGCCATCGGCGTCGCTGCACTCGTCGTGGCCGGCAACGTGTCGTTTCCGATCGCCACGGTTGCGGGAATCATCGAATACGACCCGACCGTTACGTCGGTGCACGATCTCCACTCATCCGGTGACGAAGAAGCCGGATCCGTTTCCTCCGAAGGAGCAGACGAATGACCCTCAACCTCGATCCCAAGGTCCCCGAAGGGCCGATGGCCGACAAGTGGTCGAATTACATCGCCAGCCAGAAGTTGGTGAACCCGGCCAACAAGCGCAAGTTCAAGGTGATCGTCGTCGGCACCGGTCTCGCCGGCGCATCGGCCGCCGCGACCCTCGGCGAGCTCGGCTACCAGGTCGAAGCGTTCACCTTCCACGACTCACCCCGGCGTGCGCACTCGATCGCCGCCCAGGGCGGTATCAACGCCGCGAAGAACTACCAGGGTGACGGCGACTCGGTCCATCGCCTCTTCTACGACACGGTCAAGGGTGGCGACTTCCGCAGCCGTGAGGCCAACGTCCACCGTCTCGCCGAGGTGTCGGTGAACATCATCGACCAGATGGTCGCCCAGGGTGTTCCCTTCGCTCGCGAGTACGGCGGTCTGCTCGACAACCGCTCGTTCGGCGGCGCCCAGGTGAGCCGAACGTTCTACGCCCGCGGCCAGACCGGGCAGCAGCTCCTGCTCGGTGCGTACCAGCAGCTCTCCCGTCAGATCGGCCTCGGCAACGTCAAGCTGTGGAACCGCATCGAGATGGTCGACGTGGTCAACATCGACGGACGCTGCGCCGGCATCGTCACCCGTGACCTCATGAATGGCGAGGTGCGCTCGCATGCCGCTCACGCGGTCGTGCTCGCCACCGGCGGCTACGGCAACGCGTTCTATCTGTCGACCAACGCAATGGCGTGCAACGTCACTGCTGCGTGGCGTGCGCATCGCCGCGGCGCCGGGTTCGCGAACCCGAGCTACACCCAGATCCACCCCACCTGCATCCCGCAGGCGGACGAGTTCCAGTCGAAGCTCACGCTCATGTCCGAGTCGCTGCGCAACGACGGTCGTATCTGGGTCCCGAAGGATCCCGACGAGACCCGTGCGGCCAAGGACATCCCCGAAGACGAGCGCGACTACTACCTGGAGCGGATCTACCCGAGCTTCGGCAACCTCGCGCCCCGCGACGTCTCGTCTCGCGCTGCCAAGCGTGCGGTCGACTCCGGTCAAGGCGTCGGCCCACTGAAGAACGGCGTGTACCTCGACTTCGCCGATGCAATCGGGCGCCTCGGTCTCGACACGGTCTGGGAGCGCTATTCGAACCTGTTCGAGATGTATGAGCGGATCACGGGCGAAGACCCCCGTGAGGTGCCGATGCGGATCTACCCGGCGAGCCACTACACGATGGGTGGACTCTGGGTCGACTACGAGCTCCAGACCACCATCCCGGGTCTGTTCGCCGCCGGTGAAGCCAACTTCTCCGACCACGGTGCCAACCGTCTGGGCGCGTCTGCGCTCATGCAGGGCTTGTCCGACGGCTACTTCGTGCTGCCGTACACGATTGCTCCGTACCTCTCCGACATGCTCAACAAGCCGATCCCGGACGAGACCCACGAGGCGTTCGCAACCGCCGAGCACGAGGCGCGTCAGCGGTACCAGGCCTACCTGGACATCGGTGGCACGAAGGGCCCCGACCACTTCCACCGCGAGCTCGGCAAGATCATCTGGGACTACTGCGGCATGAGCCGCGACCAGGTCGGGCTCGAGAAGGCACTGTCGGAGATCCCGGCGCTGCACGAGGAGTTCAAGACCGACCTCCGGGTCACCGGCGATGGCCACAGCCTGAACCAGACCCTCGAGAAGGCGGCGCGCGTCGACGACTTCTTCGAACTGGGCATGCTCATGTGCAAGGACGCCCTCGTGCGCGAGGAGTCGTGCGGCGGCCACTTCCGCGAGGAGCACCAGACCGACGAGGGTGAAGCCCTCCGCAACGACGACGACTTCGCACACGTGACCGCGTGGGAGTGGAGCGGCGACCCGCAGAACCCCATCGAGAACCGCGAACAGCTGGAGTACGAAGTCGTCCAGTTCGCCCCCCGCCCGTACAAGTGACTTGAGAGATCGATGCCCACCACCCTCACCAACATCGCCCTCAAGGCCTGGCGCCAGGACGGCCCAGGCGGCCAGGGACGCTTCGAGACGCATCAGATTCCCGAGATCAGCGACGAGGCGTCGTTCCTCGAGATGCTGGACATCTTGAACGAGCGCCTCATCGCCGAGAACAAAGAAGCGATCGTCTTCGACCACGACTGCCGCGAGGGAATCTGCGGTACCTGCTCGCTGATGATCGACGGCCAGGCGCACGGTCCGCAGAAGGGCACCGCCACCTGTCAGCTCCACATGCGGACGTTCAGTTCGGGCGACGAAATCGTCATCGAACCGTGGCGTGCCACCGCGTTCCCGATCATCAAGGACCTGATGGTCGACCGGGCGCCGTTCGACCGCATCGTCGAATCCGGCGGCTACATCACCGCACCAACCGGTGGTGCTCCTGACGCCAACCTCATCCCGATCCCGAAGCCGGTCGCCGACTCCGCGATGGACAACGCTGCCTGCATCGGGTGCGGCGCCTGCGTCGCCGCCTGCCCGAACGGCGCAGCTTCGCTGTTCACCGCTGCGAAGCTCACCCACCTCAACGTGCTGCCACAGGGGCAGTCCGAGCGCTACAAGCGTGCCGAGGCGATGGTCGAGACGATGGAGGAGTACTTCGGCTCCTGCACGAACCACGGCGAATGCAGCTCTGCGTGTCCGAAGGAGATCTCGATCGATGCGATCGCGGTCATGAACACCGACTACCGCAAGAGCAAGCTCAAGAATCGCAAGTCGCTCGCCCGCTAGTGAGCTGATGCGACCGGCGTGACGAGCGCCGGTCGAAGTCGAATCTCGTCGCCGATCAGAAATCCTGCAACCGTTTCCTGCGCCCAGGGCTCGTTGTCGATATGAGCGGTCAGCGATCAGGAAACAGGCGACGGATCTCCATCGGCGGGGCGTTCGCCGCAGCGTTGGCGCTCGGGTCGGCGTGCGGCCCCGATGGCGCTGCGAGTGACGACGCCACCGACGCGCCGACACCGACTGTGTCGGCGGCGCCGAGCACCGTCGAACCCGAAACAGCGTCGGCGTCTCCGACCGAATCGACGACCACGGCACCGACCACGTCGACCACGGTCGTGCCAGCCTCGACGGTTCCGACCGAACCGATCCGCCTCCGCGAAGGATTGATCTTGACGGCGTCGTGGCCCTACGCAACGTCGAACTTCGACGTGCCGTTCTCGTTCAGTGCGCCGACCGACGACGTGCTCGGCAGATGGCGAACACTGTTCGATACGTCGAACTACCTGATCCTGACACTGCAGCAGGCGGACAAGAAGTCTCCCGAGGTTCGGCGTGAGGAGCCGGGCGTTGTGTTCCTCGCGTTGCCAGAGGGCATGAGCGACGACGAGTTCATCGACCTGTGGAGTGCGTACGCAGCAACCGAGGAGTCGTTCTCCGTCGATGTGTCCGACGGCCAGTACTTGGGTGAGTCGGTGCGCGTCGTCGCGGGGGACTACTCGCTCGCCGAGGACCGCTCAGGAGCGCTGTTCCTGCGTCTCGCCGACGGCTTCTCCGTGCCCGTCGCGCCGGGCGAGCGCCGCTATGTGACCTATCTCGTTCCGGTCGGGGATCGCGTCGTCGCCGTCCGGCTCAACGCCCATGAGCTCGACTTCGACCTGATCGTCACGCTGGCCAACGAACTCGTGGCAACGATCGACTTCACGTGAGTTGCGACGGTGCACGAAGGGCTTGATGAGTTGTTCGAGCGGGAGTTCGACGCGATGGTCGCGCTGGCGCGGCTGATGCTCGGACCGGGACCCGATGCCGATGACGTCGTGATGACCGCATTCCTGTCGACGGCGGCGCGGATCGATGCGGTGGTCGCCCCAGGTGCGTACCTGCGGACATCGGTGGTCAATGGCTGCCGCCGGAGACTGCGAGACCTCGGTCGGCAACGGCGGTTGTTCCTCGAGCGTGTCGCTCCAGCGGCCGCAGCGGCGTCACCGCCCCCAGCGGTCGAGTATCTCGACGACCTCCTGGACATGTTGAGCGACCGCGAGCGCGCTGCGATCGTGCTCACCTACTACCTGGACCTGACCACCGCTCAGGCGGCCGAGGTGATCGGCTGCCGACAGGGCACGGTCAAGTCGCTGGTCTCTCGGGCGCTCGCGAAGATGCGAAAGGCGACGGGCGAGTGAACGAGGAACAGCTGCGCAGGGATCTCCGAGAGCTCGCCCGGTCGTTTGGCGACGCCGACCGCCTGCGCGCAGAGGTTCGGTGGCGTCTTGAATCGCTCGAGACGGATGGTTCGGTCTCTTTGCCCATCACTCGCACGACGAACTCGGGGACGCGCCGTCTGCTCCTCGCCGCTGCTGCGCTGTGTTGTGTTCTCGCGCTCGGCGGTCTCGTGCGTCTTGAGCGCCGAGAAGTGCCGGATCGACTCGTCGCAAACGGACCCCAGTCGACGCTGCCCCGCGCTTCGACGACCACCGCTGCCGTGGACGGAACGCGACGGTTCGATACCGAGCGCACGACGCCCGGTCTCGCATTCGACCTTCCCGCCGATCCGTCAGTCGAGCTGGTGGCAGAAACGAGCGACTCGGTCGAGTTCGAGATCGCGAGCTCGCGCCCGGACGACGCCCGCATCGTGGTCGTCGTGCCGCCGGTTGGCGAGGTGAGCTCAGCGAGCGAGGCCCTCGGGTGGCTCGACGCATCGCCGGTCGGCTCGTTCGAGCTGATCGAGAGCGGCCGGCCAGGTGTGACACGAGTTCGTGTGGACACGGCGGAGTCGATGGCAATCGCTGGCTTCCGCTTCGGTCCGCGCACCTTCATCTCAGCGAGCGGTGAGAATCGACGGTACGAAGCGTGGTTGACCGATCGGTCCGACGGAGGCATCGCGATCGTGTGGGTCGACGCTGCTGACCGCGACCTCGCCCGAGCGCAGTCGGTCGTCGAGGTGATGTTGCCCGGCTTGAGTCGCGAGCCGTGAGCCTCAGCCCGGCTCGGTGGGCATGACCACCGCGGTGGTGTAGCGATTGCCGGCGATGGCCTCGTCTCCGTCGGTCGCCACGAACTCGATCGCGAGCTCGCCGAGGGTGTCGGGCACGGCGAGGCTGACGACGCCGACCTTCACGACGTCGTCGGCGTCCACCGGACCGCCGAAGCGCCATTCGCTGCGGCCGCCGGCCCAGGTCGCGGTGGCTGTGACGCGGGCGTCGCCCAACGGCGTACGCCGATCGTTCACGAGGTGCACGTCGAGGCGGAGTGGGTCACCGGGGTTGACCCAGTCGGGCGGAACGTCCGCGACGACGATCACCGGCGCGCAGGCATGGCGGACGGCTTCGTACGCGTCCTTGGGTGTCCGGCGATGGTCGAGGATGCTGGCCGACACGACGGGTCGGGCGTCGGCGAGCCGCGAGAAGCAGAAGCCGCCCGACGGCCGGTACTTCATTCGGCGGAGCGTCTCGATCTGCACCTTCAGAACGTGTGACTGATACAGCTGGGTGGTGTCTCGCCACGAGTCGAATGACTCGAAGTCGGCGGGGTCGAACAGCGCCTCCATCAGCTCACGTGCGTAACCGGCTTCGTCGCTGATTCGATCCCAGTCGAGGTCGGGCCACCGATGGCCGTCCGCGAGCTGCTCGTCGATGAACGGCGCATCGCTCGGCACCGAGTCGGAACCGAACTCGCTCACGAACCGGACGCTGCTGGGGAGCCGGCGTGCGTGGCGTGCGAGGTCGTCGGCGTCACCCGTCGCCCAGCCGAACCAGAGGTGTCGATCGGTTCCCTTGCGTTGGCTCAGGCGTGGTGGCGCCCCCGACTGGGCGATGGTCGGTCGACTGGGGTCGCTGCGCTCGAACTCGCGCTTGACCCAGCGGTCGAGAACCGACGTGTTCCAGCTCGGGAGCTGCTGTGATGCGATGTCGCGGAGACGGCCGCGCCAGTCGGTGGGCGCCGACATCGAGGTGTCATCGGGCTCGTTGTGCGCCGACCACAACGCAATCGACGGATGATGACCGAGTTGATCGACAGCCACCGAGGCCTGCTCGACAGCCCGGTTGCGAACGCTGCGTGCTTGTGCTCGTTCGAGCGGGAAGTCCTGCAGGATCAGGAGTCCGAGTTCGTCGGCGCGGTCGTAGAGGCAGCGTCGCGAGATGTGGCCGTGGACGCGAACCGCGTTGAGGCCGAGATCGATCACGTGCGCCAGGTCGCGCTCGATGAGGGCGTCGGTCGTGTCGCCGAGCGCCTCGGTGATCGGCGTGAGGTTCGTTCCTCGGAGGAAAAGCCGCTCACCGTTGACCGAGAACACCCAGTCGTTCCAGTCGATCTGACGGAGTCCGAGCCGACGTTGACGCTCGTCACTGCGCTCACCGTCGACGACCACCTCGACCGCGAACGTCGTGAGGTGCTGGTCACCGAGTTCGCGTGGCCACCACAGTTCGGGTCGCCGGATGTCGACCGACCACTCGAGGTCGTTGATGCCGGTTGCGAGGGTGGTCTGCTGTTCGTCGACGATCGTGCCGTCACGCCGCGTCACCACGACGGCTTCGCGCGGCGCGTCGCTGTCGAAGGACGCCGCGAGCACCACGTGTGCGCGGCGTGCATCGGCATCTCGGCAGAGTGCGCGCATCCGGTCAATGCGCACCGGACCCGTGTCATACATCCGCACGGTCCGCCACAGGCCGCCCGGGTTCCAGTTCGGGGAAAGTCCGTCCCAGGACTGCAGCACGCCGGTGACGTTCGTGCGGCGTTGTGACTGCGGGGCGCAGGCGATCTCGACCGCGAGCACGTGCTCTTCACCGATCCGCGCCAGTGCGGTGACGTCGAACGAATGTGGGAAGAAGTACCCCTCGGGATCACCCAGGTAGGCGCCGTCGAGCCAGGCATCGCCCTGGTAGAAGATGCCGTCGAAGGTGATCCAGCGCCGACGTCCGTCGGCGGGGGCGTCGCTTCGGAACCGGTGTCGGTACATCAGTGGGCCCTGGCTGCCGGCGAACTCGGGGGAGTGTTGCCAGTGCCCGGGAACGTCGATCTCCGCCCAGTCGGAGTCGTCGGTGTCGAGGCCGATCCCAGATCGGCGAACGTCGTCGTTCGCTTCGATCGCGACCCAGCGATCCCCCAACTGCATCCGGCGAGCGTAGCGACGACATCGGCTCCGGTGGGACGGCCCGCAAGGCGCCAAGTAGGTTCGACGCATGGCAGACGACAACAACTCGCGGCCCGCCACCCTCGGTGAACTCCGAGCGTCCGGCTGGGTGTCGCGACCCGTCAAGCAGGAGATTCGCGAGCACGCGATCGAGAAGATCGCAGCGGGTGAGCCGTTGTTCGAGGGCGTCTCGGGCTACGAGAACACGGTGATGCCGCAGCTCGAGAACGCGCTGCTCGCCGGCCACGACGTGATCTTTCTCGGTGAGCGCGGTCAGGCGAAGACGCGCATGATCCGGTCACTCACCGGCCTGCGCGACGAGTGGATGCCGATCGTGGCGGGCAGCGAGATCCACGATGATCCGTATGCGCCCGTGTCGAAGCATGCTCTCGACCTCATCGCCCAGCAGGGCGATGCCACGCCGATCGACTGGGTCCACCGCGACCGTCGCTACGGCGAGAAGCTCGCGACCCCCGACACGTCGATCGCCGACCTGATCGGCGAGGTCGACCCCATCAAGGTCGCCGAGGGCCGCTACCTGTCCGACGAGCTCACCCTTCACTACGGTCTCGTGCCGCGAACCAACCGTGGGGTGTTTGCGATCAACGAACTGCCGGATCTCGCCGAGCGGATTCAGGTGGGTCTGTTGAACATCCTCGAGGAGCGCGACGTCCAGATTCGCGGCTACAAGATTCGACTCCCGATCGATGCGGTGCTCATGGCATCGGCCAACCCGGAGGACTACACGAACCGTGGCCGGATGATCACGCCGTTGAAGGACCGCTTCGGATCCCAGATCCGTACGCACTACCCGCTTGAGGTCGCGACGGAAGTGTCGATCATGAAACAGGAGGCGGTCCCCATCGAAGTCAGTACCGCCGCTGGCGACGTGTCGGTCTCGGTGCCGGACTATCTCACCGACGTCGTCGCCACGTTCACCCACCTGGCCCGAGCGAGCAACCAGGTCAACCAGCGCAGCGGCGTGTCCGTTCGTCTGAGTGTGAGCAACTACGAAGCGCTGTCCGCGAACGCGCTACGCCGTGGTCTCAAGGCAGGCGAGCGTCAGGTGGTCGCGCGTGTCGACGACCTCGATGCGCTGCCGGCCTCGTCGCAGGGCAAGATCGAGATCGAGTCGCTCGAAGAAGGTCGAGAAGGCTTGATCCTCGACACCCTCATCAAGGGAGCCGTGCTCACCGTGTTCAAGGACGCCGTCGATCCAGCGATGACCAGGGCGGTCGTCGACGCGTTCGAAGAGGGAGCGGTCGCCCACACCGGTGAAGACATCACGAGTGATGCGCTCGCCGCGCTCGTGACCGAAGTCGATGCGCTGCGCGAACCGGTGCAGGCGCTCACGGGTGGCGACGAGTCACCTGCTGCGATGGCCGCCGCCGTCGAGTTCGTCCTCGAGGGACTCCACCTCAGCAAGCGG
>JBGCFW010000037.1:0-8060 GCA_045107155.1 Ilumatobacter sp.
GGCGGTCGACCAGGGTGGTTGCATCGCGACGACCCGAGAGACCACGCATGAGGAACCGGTCTACGAGCTCCACGGCGTGGTGCACTACGCCGTGGGCAACATGCCCGGCGCCGTCCCGCACACGAGCACCTACGCGCTCACCAACGCCACGCTGCCGTACATCGCCCAGGTCGCGAGCCACGGTGCGCTGGGCGCCGCTCGCGGCGACGCGGCGATCGCGCACGGCCTCAACACGGTCGACGGACATCACGCGAACGCCACCGTGGCCGCGTCGCTCGGCACCGATGCCATCAACGTGTTCGGCTGACCACTCCGTGTCGCCCTCGACTGACAGATTCACTGTCAGTTGACCTACGATCGTCATATGGTTGCCAACAACGCGCCGATCCGCGTCGACGAGCTCGACATCCCTGCGATCGACCAGAGCGTCTACGAACTCGACCACGAAGCATCGCTCGCCTACATGGTCGAACTGTCGAGCGAGACGTGGATCGTCGACGCGTTGTTCGGCTACTCGATCCTCACCTACGCCGATTCCACCGCGATTCTGCGTGACCGGCGGTGGCACAACGCCGCAGGTCAAGCGGCGCGAATGCGCGGCGTGACCGACCCGAATCTGCTCCCCGACCCCGACCGCCCCTCGATCCTCGCCGCCGAGGGAGAGAAGCACACTCGGCTGCGGCGGATCGTCGGAAAGGCGTTTTCCCCGCGATCGGCGGACCGGCTCCGACCGGCGATGCGCGAGGTGATGAACGGCCTCGTCGACAAGGTCGCTTCGACCGGACGGGCCGAGATCGTCAGCGACATCACCGAGCCGTATCCGATTCCGATCATCTGTGAGCTCCTCGGGGCTCCGAAGGACGACTGGCGGCTGTTCTCGCGCTGGGCCGACGACGTGCTGCGCATCTTCAACGGCACCGCGCTCGACGAGATGGACCGCATCGTGCGAGCGCGCGACGAACTCAACGCCTACACCGTGGCGATGATCGAGACGCGACGTTCCCAGCCGCGCGAGGACCTCCTCACCGACCTGATCGCGGCCGAAGAGGCGGGCGACAAGCTCGACACCGAGGAGCTGGTGATGATGGTCAACGCCGTGATCGTGGCGGGCACCGACACCACGCGAAACCAGCTCGGCTGCGCCCTTGCCCTGTTCGCCGAGCACCCCGACCAGTGGGCACTGCTCGCCGAGCGCCCCGAGCTCGCTTCGCAAGCGGTCGAGGAATGCATGCGCTACGCCGGTGCCGTTCGTGGGCTCGGCCGTTTCGCCAGCGAAGACATCGTCTACCGAGACGTGCTGTTCCCCGCCGGCACGTTCGTGTTCCCGGCGAGCGCCACGGCGAACCGGGACGAGGCAGTGTTCGACGCGCCCGGCGACTTCGACATCACGAAGGAATCGACTGGGTCTCCGCACCTGACGCTCGGTTCCGGAATCCACTACTGCCTCGGAGCCTGGTTGGCGCGAGCCGAGTTGCAAGAAGCGCTGCCCCTCCTGGCGCGACGCATGCCCGACCTGGCGATCGATGGAGAGATCACGTGGAAGCCGCGAGGCACCGCGATCTTCGGACCCGAGGAGATGCGGGTCACGTTCACGCCGACCTCCTGACATCATCGACGGCGTGATCGCGACGCACATCGACTGCACCGACCTCGACGCCGAGGTCGCATGGTTCCGCGACGAACTCGGCTTCTCGATTCATCTGGTGAGTCCAGCCGACGACCCTGCCCGTGTGGTGCTGCGCAGCAAGGACGGCGCCGTCGACCTTCGGCGCGGCGAATTCGACCGTCCGGCCTCGCTCGTGGTCGAGGCCGTATCCGAGCGCACGATGACGTCACCGGGTGGCACGTCCGTCGCTTTCGTCCGCCCGGCTTCGAGTGGGCCCGTCGGTGCGGAGATGCCCATGCCGCCCAGCCAGCCGTCGCTCACCGTCGTCGCGCCGTCGGACGACTTCGGCGTCGGACGCGCCGGCATGGAGTATCGCGACCTGCTCCCCGACCGATGGGGCGGCCGGTTCATCGCGAGCCACATCCGCATCCATGACGGCGGCGACGTCGACGACTGGGTGCACTTTCACCGCATCCGGTTCCAGATGATCTACGTCGCCGCCGGTTGGGTCGACGTCGTCTACGAGGATCAAGGCGCACCGTTCCGAATGCACGCCGGAGACTGCGTCGTGCAACCGCCCGAGATTCGCCACCGGGTGCTTCGCAGCTCACCCGGCCTCGAGGTGATCGAGATCGGCTGCCCCGCCGAACACGACACGATCTCCGATCCATCGCTCGCACTGCCCAACGGTCGGCACCGTCCGGATCGCGACTTCGCCGGCCAACGCTTCACCCGTCACGTGGCCGCCGACGCCGAACTACGGAGCTGGGTCGATCCGTCGTGGGACGTCCGCGAGACCGGGATCGGATCGGCGACGACCGGGCTCGCCGACGCCGTGGTCGTGTCGCCCTCGCGAGACCGAGAATCGACGGGCGAGACAGAGGTCCTCGCCCATGACGGCGAGTTCGTCCTCGTCGTTGGTTTGTCGGGCAACGCCACGATCGAGGTGGGCGAGCGAAGTGTCGCGCTCACGCCTCGTACGTCGCTGGCGATTCCACCGGACAGCCTGTGGGCCTGGCGGGGAGCAGACGAGGAACACCGATCGCTCGTCATCGAGATGCCCGCAGCGGCGATCCGACTCGCCTGATCGGGCGCCGACGAGGCGACCTCGGACCGCCACTCAGCACTCGAGGAGCGACGCGACGGCGACCTCTGCGAGGCGGTCGTGGACGGCGGCATCGGTCGCCGTCGACATCGCCGCGACTCGCCGGCGCATCTCTGTGGACGCAAGGACCTGCGAGACTCGTGCGGCCATCTCCTCGACGGACTCGGCAGCCGGATCGTCCGGGCCGACCGCACCGATGCCGTGGAATGCGACACGCGCGGCGTAGCCCGGCTGGTCCATCGTCATCGGGAGCACGACCACGGGCACGGCAGCACTGATGCACTCGTACAACGTCGCGTGGCCGCCGTGAATCACCGCCGCATCGGCGAGTTCGAGCACCTTCCTCTGCGGAGCCCAGTCGAACACGATGACGTCGTCGCTGAGCTGCAGGCGCTCGACGATGCCGCCGCTCCCGCCCAAGCCGAGCACCAACCGGACGCCGTCGAGTTGCGCGACGGCATCGGCCACTCGCTGAAGCAGCGCCGTGCCGTAGCTGCTCGCGAAGCTCCCGAACGAGCAGTAGACGACTCGCTCGCCCGATGCACGGGCCAGCTCGATGCGCGCGAGCCGATCGGCTGCGCGCTGGTCGGGAGCAGCGGCCACGCCGAGCATCGGACCGACCAGCTGACGACGTGACGACGTTGCGGGCGGCAACTCCAGCTCGGCGAGGTTGAACTCGATCACGTCGAGGCCGGGGAATCCCACCGGCCGGACCCATTGGCGCGGATCGACCGTCCCGGCCGGCAACCCGAGCTGGCGCGCACGTCGCCTGAGCCTCCCGCGGGCGCTGTCGCCTCGCCCCAGCACCCAGGCACGCGCCCACTTCACCTCGGTCTTCGCGAGGAACTTTGCCCAGTGCGCAGCGATCCCGAGGCGACTCCCGCCGAGACCGGCGCCGGGCACGGCGCCCACGTGCGCAGGCGGCCGGGAGAGATCGCGGTCGATGCCCTGGAACGTGGAGAGCAGCGCCGCGCGATGACCACTGCCGAGCACTTCGATGATCGTCGCCGACAGCTCCGCGTCGACGAGCACCAGATCGATGCCGTGGTGTTTGAGCAGGCCGGACAGCGCCGGATCGGCCAGTGCCTCCGCCGCTCGACGGCGTCGGGGCACGACCCCGACGATCGACTCGATCAGTGCGACTCCACCAAGCCCCGGTGCCGTCGTGGGATCGTGTTCCACGACCTCGACTCCGGCTGCGCCAGAAACCGCTGCCCGGCCGCTCGGCACGATCAACAACACCTCGTGACCGGCCACGGCGAGCCGCCGCGAGAGCTCTGTCGCACTCGCACGCACGCTGTAGACGTCACCGACGATGACGGCGATGTGACCCACGTCAGACCGTTCCGCGCCCGGTCGTGACATCCATGACCCCATCCTGGCACCCCGCACGACCAGGAACACTGCGTCTTCTGCGTCGCGTCCGCCCTCTCCCGCCGACCCCGGAGCCTTTCATGAAGTCACTCGTACGCGCTGCGCTCGCCACCGTCGTGGGCGCACTCGTCATCGGACTGTTCCCGACCGCGGCCTCCGCCCACTCGGGCGACCAGGCCTACGTGTACCTCAACGTCTCGACCAGCCTGCTCGGTGGACAGGTCGAGTACCCGTTCGGTGACGTCGAAAAGATCTGGGGCGTCGAGCTCGGCAGCGACCGTGACGCCAACGTCGACGCGATCGACTCGGTGCTGCCCGAGATGATGGCCCACGTCGACACTCACTTCGACATCGGTGCCGACGGTTCGACGTGGGATGTCGAGTTCGGCGACTACCTGTTCCTCACCGACCTCTTCGACGTCGATGGCGACTACGTGATCTTTCCGTTCGACGTCGACGTCCCCGTCGCCGAGGTGCCACAGACGCTCGAGGTTCGATTCGATCCGTTCTTCGACGAGATCGAGAACCGCGACGCGCTCCTGCTGATCGCGAACGACTACAACCGCGGTGTCTTCGAGAACGAAGCCAATGAGCTCGTGGCGTTCGAACCCGGCAACGAGTTCCAGCAGGTCGACCTCGGGGACTCGAGCCGTTGGCAGAACTTCACGACGAGCATCGAGCTCGGCGTCGATCACATCCGCACCGGGCCCGACCACATCTTCTTCGTGTTCGTCCTGCTCCTCCCGTCGGTACTCGTCTGGTCGGGTCTGCGCTGGTGGCCGGTGGAGGGCTTCGGCTCATCGCTGTGGCGAGTGCTCAAGCTCGTCACGATGTTCACCATCGCTCACTCGGTCACATTCACGCTCGCGGGGCTCGACGTGTTGCCGCTGCCATCGTCGAAGCTGGTCGAGACGATCATCGCGCTGTCGATCGCCGCCGCTGCGCTCAACAACGTCTGGCCGGTGTTCCCGAACCGGGAGTGGTTGATCGCCGGCGGCTTCGGGCTCTTTCACGGCATGGGCTTCGCGTCACTGGTGGCAGATCTTCAGATCGACAGGACCACGGAACTCATCTCGCTCCTCGGCCGCAACGTCGGTATCGAGATCGGACAGGCGATCGTCGTGCTGATGACGTTCCCCCTGTTGTTCCTCCTCCGACGGACCCGCTTCTACCGACCACTGTTCGTGCTCGCGTCGGTTGGCATGGCGGTCATCTCGATCGGTTGGATGTTCGAGCGCTTGTTCGAGCAGAACCTGGGCTACAACGGCGGCATCGCGCGCGTCGTCGAGTGGCCTCGTTCGCTGATCGCGATGATCGTTCTGACTGCGGTCGCGGCGGCCATCGAGCGCTTCGAAGCATCGAAGGGTCGCCTGCTCGACACGTGGTCGAGCGACGCCGTGATCGAGGCGAGCGACGACACCGAGGACCACGAACCCGTCTCGATCTGATCGACGGCCGGGTCATCGACGCCGAGGCGGCGCCTTCGACGTGCGCAGTCGGTCGTTCGATCGATCATCCGGGCACCCGCCTCGCGTGGCGAACACGCAGTCTGTGACCTGCCGGCGGCCAGGGCGGGTCAGCGGCGTTGCGTGCGCAGGAGGGCTCTGAGAGTTTCGGCGTTGGCGTAGCCGACACGAAGGGCGATGTCAGCGGTCGACAGGGCGGTGGTCGCGGTGAGATGACGAGCGCGTTCGAGCCGAAGTCGTTTGACGAAACCGAGCGGAGTGAGGTTGATCGCGCTGCGGATGTGTCGTTCGAGTGTTCGACGTCCGACGCCGAGCTGGCGGGCGACGTCGGCCACGTCGAAGGGCTCGTCGAGATGGGCGCGTACGTACCGTTCGAAGTCGATGACGATCGGATCATCGTGGCTGAGGTGTTCGTATGCCACGAATGCCGCCTGAGACGGCCGTTCGTCGATGAGGAGCAACCTGGCGACGTGCTGCGCGAGATCGGGGCTGATCGACCGGAGGAGCGACAGCGCCAAGTCGATGTGGGCGAAAGCCGCACCAGCCGTGACGAGGTTGCCATCGGCGACGACCATCGTGTCGAGGTCGAGGTCGACCGACGGGTAGCGGCGCCGGAACTCGGGGCCGAGGAACCAGCTCGTCGTCGCTCGCCGACCATCGACGATTCCCGCCTCGGCGACCGCGAAGACCCCGGTGCATGCAGCCGCGATGCGCGTCGTCGTGGTGTCGACAGACTCGATCGCGCGTATCACCGAGCGCCCGGACACATCGTCGAGCGCAATCGCGGTTTCCGCAGCTGTCAGCGTGCCGAGCGCGGGCACGATCACGACATCGAGCTCGTCGAGATCACTGAGCGATCGGTCGGCGTTCAGGGTCATCGACGTCGTGGTGCTGACTCGCTTGCGCCGCGCTGCGATCGAGAGGTCGATGGGTGGAATCGTCGGATCGACGCCGGGGCGAACCGAGTCGGCGACGCGAATGATGTCGATCACCGACGCCACCGCCGAACCAAAGCATCCATCATGCACGAGCAGTCCCATCCGCATGTCGCAAATGATAGTGAACAGGTCGCATGCGCCACTATTGAGGCGGGGAATCCTTCCGTACTGTCGTGATCAACACCTGAGAGAACAGCTCCCGGGAACACCCACCATCAGGAGAGATCACGATGTCGAACACACCCACCCTCCCACTCGCATTCGTCGCGAAGATGATCGCGAAGCCCGGCCAAGAATCCGAGCTCGCCGAGTTCCTCGCCGGCGCGCTCGAGCTGGCCAACGCCGAGCCCGGCACCGCCGTGTGGTTCGCACTGCGCACCGACGACGCCACGTTCTGGATCGTCGATGCGTTCGCCAACGAGAACGACCGCAACGCTCACGCGACCGGCGAGATCGTCGCCGCGCTGTCACGCAATGCGCAGAGACTCCTCGCGGAGGCGCCTCAGATCATGCCCGCCGACGTCCTCGCTGCCAAGGTCTGAGAACCGAAGCGGCCCCTCCCGAGTCGCGATCGTGTCCGCCGCCCGACTGACTGAGCGAACGCTCACGATGTCGGGCGCCGGACCGGGTCAAAGCAACGCGCGCACGGCTTCGATCGAGTCGGCCTCCTCGGCCGACTTGTCGTGGCGGTATCGCTTCACTCTCGCGAAGCGGAGCGCGACCCCGCCGTCGTAGGTCGTCGAACGTTGGACCCCGTCAACGGCGATCTCCACCACCTGGACGGGCGCCACGTGGACGACGTGCCGGTGACGACCGGTGCCCTCACCGACCATCAGTTCGGTGAACCGCTCGGTCTGCCAACGCAGCATCTCATCGGTCATCCCCTTGAACGTCTTGCCGACCATGACGAATCCGTCGCCGTCCATCGCTCGGGCCCCGAGATGGATGTTCGACAACCACCCACGACGCCGTCCACTCCCCCACTCCACGCCGAGCACCACCAGATCGAGCGTGTGCACCGGCTTCACCTTCCGCCACCCTTTGCCGCGGCGTCCCGCCTCGTAGGGAAGATCGACCGCCTTCACCATCACGCCCTCGTGACCGGCGGCCAAGGCGGCGTCCATCACGCTCTGCGCTTCGGTCGCGTCGCCCGTCACGATCGACGGGATCCGCGCGTGTTCGGGGACGGTGTCGATGAGCAGGTCTCGACGCACCGAGAGTGGTTCGTGATGGACAGGGCGACCGTCGAGCAGCATCACGTCGAAGAAGAACGGTCGCAACTCGCTTCCTCGTCCTGCACCACCATCGGCCGGGTCGTCGTCGACCATCGGACCCGCCTCGGCCGAGAAGTCACCCATCGTGTCCTGAAAGCGCCGAGGCGCACCGTCCTCGGTGAGCCCGAGCACCTCGCCGTCGAGGACGAGGTCTCCGCCGGGGAGATCCTCGACGACGGACACGACGCCCTGAAGCCGTCCCGTGACGTCGTTCAGGTTCCGTGTGTACAACTCGACCTCACCGTCGCGCCGATGCGCCTGAATGCGGGCACCATCGAGCTTCCACTCGCCCGAGGC
>JBGCFW010000370.1:0-10056 GCA_045107155.1 Ilumatobacter sp.
GGGCAGCGGTGCCGAACGAAGTGCCGAGGCTGCGACCCTTCTTTCCCGCCTCGGGGTGTTCGTCGGCGGCGGCGGCGGGTATCGCGGCCCGAGCGCGTCGACGCGCGAGAGGAGTCATCGCGCGCCCGCGTCTCGTCGGCAGGACGAGCAGCTTCTTCGCCGTATCGGCAGGTGACGTTTCGCGATCGATCGCAGCGAACGACACGGCTCGCTCGTTGCTCTCGAGGACGCCGTTGCCGTGACGATCGATCGCGGCGATCGAGCCGAGTCGATCACGCCGATCCAGTGGCAGCGAGTCGGGGATGTCGGCGGTGAGCACGAGGTGGAATCGGGGGTGGAGCCCGGCGAGCTCGATGAGCGGGTCGACGAGCTCGCGCGGGAGCGGGTCGGACTCGGCGTAGGCCAGCTCGGCGACGACCAGCACGCTCATCTCGGGACGCTGTCGGAGCACCTCGCTGACGCGGTGGATCAGGCGTGCGACGTCGGTTTCGTCTCGATCTGTCCAGCCTGCGAGGTGGGGGAGCTCGACGAACCAACGGGCGAAGTCGGCGCCGATCGACAACACGGCGAGTCGTTCGGGACTGCGCTGTGAAGCGGCACCCAGGACGATGGCTGCCACGGTGTCGGCACGCTGGCGCGCTTCGGGGCACACGATCACGGCCGGGCGTGAGGCCGACAGGTCCAGCACGGCGTCGAGAGGCCGCGCCGGGAGCGCGGTCGGCACCGACAGGAGTGTTCCGACGACCACGCGGAGACTGTCGTTCTCTGCGGAGCGGTCGACCGCTTCATCGAGCATGGGCGCTGTGGGGCGGCTGGCGGTCGCTCGGCGCGGTGCTTCGAGGTCGTCGAGCGGGGCCAGTCGCCGGGCGAGTTCAGCCGCCACGGCGTTCTCGATCAGCGCCGGGCGGATGTCGACCTGGGTATCGCTCTGTTGCTCGAGGTCATCACGCTGGCGCGCGAGCGGGCCGAACAGGCCGGGCCGATCCGGCGCGCCCGATGGCGAACGGGCCGCCCACGCGTCGGCGGCGGGCATCTCGTCGATGATCGTCGTGCACCTCGGCGGCGTGTCGTTCTCGTCGGCGCAGATCGCGAGGATGCGCAGCTCGGCAGGAGGGTCTCCGAGAAGATGGTGCAGTGGCGAGCCGCGGCGGCTCCAGAGGCCCGGATCGTCGAGAACGAGCAACGTCATCGGCGGAACTGTGCCGGTCGGCGGCGGCGCGAGGATTGCTTGGCTCCAGCGCTCGAGCGCATCGGCGTCGGTCAGGATCTCTGGTGAGGAACGAGGGTCACCGCGCCGGACGTGCGGAAGCCACTTCGCCCAGTTCCAGGGCGCGAGTCGATCCGTTGTGGTCCCGATCACGATCTCGAGGTCTGCCGGACCGTGCATGGTCGCCGCGTCGATGAGCAGCGTTCTCGCCAGCGGAACGGTGAAGCGGTCGGACCCGACCAGGGCCACAGCTTCGTGACGCTCGAAGTCGACCGTTGCATCGGCGCCGTCGCTGCTGACGCCGTACGCGAGCCCGAACGCGCCCGGATCCTTTCGGCGGCGCAACCAGAGCAGTCCGTCTTCGTCGCTCGCATCTCGGAAGGCATCGACCACGGTGCGGCGCCGGACGCGGGAGCCGCTGGTCCGGCGGTGGAACGGGAGCGTTCCGTCGGCATCGGGTCGGCGCGGTCGGACGAAACGATCGGAGGCCGAGGTGTCGTCGAGGACGAACACTCGTCCGGCCACGCTCAGTCGCCCGTCGTGCCAAGGGAGTGGCTGGTCGAGCGGTCGGTGGTCGAGATGTGCGGCGTACGCCCCCGGAGCCGCAGCCACGTGCGGACCGGGAACGACGTCGACCGAGCCGTCCTCGTCGACGTGCAGTTCGAAGCCGAGTGTCTCGATCGGAGCGCTGTCGAGCTCGGGCGCATGAAGGCGCCGCGACGTGCCGAAGCGATAGCGCCCGGCGGCGAGCTGGACGGAACGGCCCGCGCCGCGGCCGGTCACCTGGGTCAACCTCACCAGATGGGGCGGTTCGGTGCCATCTGGGAGTGCTACCGGGCGTGTGTCGATCGAGATTCCGACCGTGAGGCGAAGGTCGGAGACGAGGGCGTCGGTGGCGACCACCCGCCCGTCGACACGGGCGGTGGCAGGAACCGCTTGTCCGGTCACCTCCCGGAGCACGTCAGCGAGGGTCGCCGATTCGGGCGCGCTGATGAGGTCCACGTCGGCGTGTCCGTGCGGCGTTGTCACGACGACCTCCATCAGGGCTGAGACTACGGGCACGCGGGCGGGTCACCCGCCATCGATGGGAGTGCGGACGCCTGATCGCGGAAGATTTTTCTCGCGATCGTCAACTTTTTCTCAAGTCGGTCGCGGTGGGTGCCGAAGAGCGATCGAGGGAGTCGGTCGAAGCGCGGTCGAACGACCACGATGGAGAACTAGCCTGAGGAGATCATGGTGAGCACGGAGGCGCTGCGCACGGTCACTTGGCGGCAGGCCTTCGCCTCGATCGTCGCCGTCGCCCTCGCCGTTGTCGGCGCCGTGCTCGTGTTCCGCTCCGACGGGCTTCCTGCGGTGGACGCGGCGACGTCTCGCGCCACACGCTGGTTCGTCCACGAATCGACCGGACGCATCGTGCTCGTCGACGGATTCGGTGGCCGAGCGCTGGCAAGCCTCGATGTCGCGAACGAGAGCTCGCAGCTGTTCGTCGCGGAGGGCGCGGGGCAGGCCTTCGTGCTCGACGATGCGAGCGCAGAGGTCCGCACGATCGACGCAGCCGATCTCCGCCTCGGGCCGCCACAGTTGGTCGGTGCACTCGGCGAGGGATTCGCGGTGGCGCGTGCCGGCTCCGGTGGCCTGCTGGTCGCCGACCCGGCAGTCGGAAGCGCGAGTTTCGTCTCGAGCGGCGGCGAGGCCGTCGACTTCGAGTTTCCGATCAGCGATCGACCCGGCCAGTCAGGACCCACCGTCCTCGGCCAGGACGGCGTGGTGTGGTCGATCGTCGATGGTGCTCTCGTGCGGTCGTCGACCGCCGGCGTCGACACCGAAGATGTCGGCGTCGGCGCCGCAGCACTGTCGCTGGTCGGCAGTGTTCCGCTGCTCCTCGATCGAGATCGAGATCGAGTTCGCCTCGGCGATGGTGCGTGGATCTCGCTCCCGCCCGCGATCGACGGCGACCAGGCGGTGCTTCAGGAACCCGGGCCGCAGGCTGATTGCGGGTGGGTCGGCGCTGATGATCTCATCGTCTGCATCGGGCCCGACGGCATCGTCGAGCGCTCCGAACTGACCGGACTCGATCTCCGTCGCGGGGACCTGCTGGCACTCGCCGGTGATGCAGGCGCCGTCGTGCGGCGCGCGCCATCGGGTGTGGTGCGTTTCGATTGGCGCGACGCCGAGATCGACGATCGCCAGACGGTCACGGTCAGCACCGTGGCCGACCTCGCCGTGTCCGTCACCACCGACGTCATCTGGATCGACGATCGGGGCGGCGACTTCGTGTGGACCGTGCATCCCTGGGGGATCGAACCCGTCGACAAGGGGGCAGCCGGGCTGCTCGTGCTCGGCGAGGAGGGCGCGGTCATCGACGGCGGTGATGGCGAATCCGGAGATGGCCCCGGTTCGGGTGACGGTGTGTCAGACGAGGACGAAGAGGTCCGCGAGCCCGACGACAACGGCGTCGACGATCCGCCGGTGGCGATCGACGACCTCGTGACGGCGCGAGCCGGTTCGACGATCACCGTGGCTGTCACGGCCAACGACTACGACCCTGATGGCGAGGCGATCGCTGTGTCGGACGTGGGCGTCGCCGGGCACGGCACGGCCGAAGTCGGCACCGCATCGACCGTCGTCTACACGCCGGGCCCTGGCTACGCGGGATTCGACCAGTTCGAGTACACGATCGTCGACGGAGACGGCACCGAGGCCTCTGCGTCGGTCCTCGTCGAACTGTTGCCGGTCGACGGAACGAATCGGCCGCCGATCGGTTCGCCCGACTCCGCCGACACCGGTCCTGGCGTTGCCGTCACGATCGACGTCTTGCTGAACGACATCGATCCCGAACGTGACGGACTGCGACTCGACTCGTTCTCCGCAACCTCAGAGATCGGGACCGTCACCGAGACCGAGAGCGCTTCGGGCCTCGCAGCGCTCGAGTTCACCCCGCTCGAAGGCTTCGAGGGCATCGCTGAATTCTCGTATCAACCAGCCGACACGTTCGGTGCGGTCGGGGAGCCGGTGACCGTGACGGTCGAGGTCGCACGCCCCGGTGACGAGAATCGGCCGCCGATCGTGCAGCCGGACTCCGCTCGCATCCGCAGGAACGTCCGAGAGAACGTTCCGGTACTCCTCAACGACATCGATCCCGATGGTGATCCGTTGTTACTCACGCTGGTCACGCCGCTTCCGCCGGGAGTCCGCGTGGAGAACCTCGGCGACCAGCTCGCCGTGACGCCGCTGGCCGGCGGCGGCGACTCGATCACCTTCGAGTACGAAGTCGACGACGGCGCCGGCAATCAGGTCGTCGGTTCGGTGCTCGTCAACGTCATCGACGACTCCGAGCCCAACCGGCCGCCGGTCCTGTCCCCCGACATCGAGACGACGGTCGTCGGCCAGACGATCCTGATCGAAGTCACGGCCAACGACGTCGACCCCGACGGCGATGAACTCGCCGTGATCGATGTCTCGCCGCCCGATGGTTCCGGGGGTCAGGTGTCGATCGCCAGCCCGAGTCAGGTCGAGTTCGTGGCGTCCTCGATCGAGATCGAAGACGACGACGCGAACGTCCGCTTCACGTACACCGTCGACGACGGCAACGGCCATCAAGTGGTCGGCGACGTCGCCGTCACCGTCCTGCCCGAGGCGATCGAGGCCCCGCCGATCGCTCGCAACGACTCGACCTTCACCTTCGTCGACGAGCCGGTCACGATCGATGTGCTCCGCAACGACGCCGATCCGTCGGGGGAGCGTCCGACGATCCGGGGTCAGCCGGGTTGTCCTGCCGGAGGGCGTGCAACGGTCACCACCGACGAACAAGTTCGCTTCGACCCGCCACCGGGACGATCTGGTCCATTCCGCTGCGAATACGAGGTCGTCAACTCTCAGGGGCGGGTCGCGAGCGCATCGATCCTCATCTCGGTCCGGGAACGAGTCGACGAGAACGCTCCACCCGTCGCGGTCAACGACTCGGTGACCGTCGAGGTCGGTTCCTCGATCGACATTCGCGTCCTCGACAACGACACCGACGCCGATGCGTTGCCAGGTGAGCTTCGGGTGGTGTCGTCGACCCAGCCGCCGTTCGGCAGCGCGGAACGCCGCGGCAACATCATCGTGTTCCCCTCGCCGACGCAGACCGGCGTCGCGTCCATGACCTACCGCGTGGCTGACGGTGAAGGAGCGATCGCGACCGGGCGCGTGCAGATCATCGTGACCGACGTGGCGAACGTCGCCCCGGTCGCTCGACCCGACCTTCGCTCGATCGTCGGACCGGGAGTTGCCACGAGCATCGATGTCCTCGCGAACGACACCGACCCCGACGACACGGTCGGCGGTCTGCGCGTGCTCGACGCCGAACTCATCACCGGCGACGGTTCCCTGTCGCTCAGCGGGTCCATCGTGACGATCTCGCCTGATCCTGACTTCGTCGGGACGCTCGCCGGCACCTACACGATCGCCGATGGCGAGGGTCTCACGGCGTCGTCCACCGTCTCGCTGAGAGTCGATGCTCGCGCCAACCGCGCACCGATCGCGAACGACGACTCGGTGAGCATCCCGCACGCGGCTTCGACGACCGTGCCGGTTCTGCTGAACGATTCCGACCCTGACGGTGATGCGCTGGCGGTGGCGATCCTCGGCGGGGGTGAGTCGCTGGGTACGGCGACCGTCACGCCGTCCGGCGCTGTGTCGTTCACTGCTCGCCAAGGTGTCTCGGGTCTCGCAGCGATTCAGTATCAGGTGAGCGATGGTGAGCTGACCGACGTTGCGACCTTGCGGATCGATGTGGCCACCTGCAGCGCCTCGGCGCCGGTCGCCGAGAACCGCACGCTCAGGACTGGTATCGGACAGTCCGTGAGCATCGACTTCGCGAGCTTCACCGCCAACGGGTCGATCCTGATCGACAGCGCGCCAGCCGGCTACTCGAACGGCGTCTACACGCCCCCGGCGGGCACCTCGGGCGAGGTGTTCCTCCGCTACCGGGTGAGGAACGCCTGCGACGCGGAGGCCACCGGCACCGTCACGATCGTCGTGAACCGTCCGCCGTCTCCTGGCTCGGCATCGATCACCGTGGCGCCGGGCGCCTCGACCACGATCCCGGTCGGGGTCCTCGGGTCCGATGACGAGGCGCTCACGATCACTGCGGCCCCCGGCGCGCCTGCATGGGTCACGGTGCAGCCCGACCGCCTCGATGTGGTCGCGCCGGCCAGCTCCACTGGTTCACCGTTCTCGTTCAGCGCGACGCTGCGCGACCCCGGTGGACTCACGGCGACCGCATCGGTCACGATCACGATCCAGAACGTTGCACCGAGCGCTGCGGCCGATTCGATCAACGCGTCGTCGGGTACCGGCTCCGCCGACCTCGTCGCGAACGACTCGGACCCAGATGGCCCCGACGATGAGCTCCGGATCAACTCGATCCCTGCGACGATCACGTTCGACGGTGGTGGCACCGGGTCCATCAGTGTGGACGACGGCGGACGAATCGTCACGGTGTCCGCACCCGGTGCTTTCGGCTCTGCGTCGTTCGTCTACACCGTGCGTGATGCCGGTGGTGCGGTCTCGAACGGGGCGACGGTGTCGGTGCGGGCCGCCGACATCGTGACCACGACCAGCACGACGCTGCCACCAAACAACCCGCCTCAGGCGGTCGATCAGAGCACGACCGTCACCGTGGGCGTCGCGACCGCAGTTGCGCTGAACGTCTCCGACGTCGACGGTGACGCGCTGACGGTCACGCTCGATGCGATCGATGGCCCGGTGATCGTGACGGTCGAGGGCACCTCGGTGAGCATCACTGCGGCCTCGGCTGGCTCGGCCACCATCGATTACACCGTCAGCGACGGGTTCGGGTCGGCGTCGGCAACGGTCACCGTCACGATGGTGCCTCCGACCACCACCACGACGACCACCACGACGACGACGACCACGACGACGACGTTGCCGCCGGCGTCGACGAGTACCACCACACCACTCATCGTCTCGCCGGAGCCGGACCCGAAGGACGGCGTCACCACCACCGAACCCGAGGAGTGACGCCTCCGCTCCGATCGGTCGTCGGCGCGGCTGAGGCCGCGCTGGGGCTCAGACGGGCGAGGCGGTGGAGCGGCGCAGGCTGCGGAGGCTGAGGCGCCACCGCAGCCGTTCGTACCACGAACGCTGTTCGGCCATCGAGGCTTCGACGTGGTCGAGGCAGGTGGCGGCGTCTTCGGCGAGGAGGTCCTCTCGGATCGGCTGTCCGAACGTGGCGGCGTTGGACAGCCGAGCGAGTCGGTTGAGTTCGCGCTGGGCCTCGGGGATCGACTCGGCGCCGACTGCGGCGATCTCGTCGTTGGTGGTGGCTTGGCCGATCGTGAGACCACCGTCGATCAAGCGGGAGGTGGCCACTTTCCACGCCCCGCGGATCCGCTCGCCAGGTGCGCCGTGCAGCAGGCGGCGCCGCCGCCGCCACTTGATGCCGAGGATCAGCAACACGACGAGCAGGACGGGGATCGATGCCAATCCGACCACGGCCCCGGTGACGAGCGCGTAGCGCGCAACGGTCGGCAGCCCGTCGGCGTCGGCGTTGTTCTGGTTGTCGTCGACGACTTCGGGGTCCTCGGCGGTCTCCGGCGGCGGCGGTGTGGGCGGCTGTGGGGCTGCCGGTGTCTGCTGTTGCGGCTCGGGTTCTTCCGCGGTGGCGTCGGACGCCTCGCTCTCAGGAACCGGGTCGAACGCGATCCACCGGTCTTCGATGCGCACTTCTGGCCAAGTTCGGGCATCGGCCGACGTGATCGTGAACGAATCAGCGCTCGCACGTGCGTCGTCGATCTGGAAGCCGGTCGCGATACGCGCATCGACACCGAGCGACCGAGCGAGCAGGGTGAACGACGTCGAGAACTGCTCGGAGTTTCCACGCTGCGTGTCGCGCAGGAACCGGTCGATGAGGCTCTGCTGAAGGCCGCCGCCGGAGGCGTCGGAGCGCAGCACGTAGTCCTCGCGCAACACGGATTCGATCGCCACGAGGCGGGCGAGTGTGTCGTCGCCGGGTTCGCTGCCCCCCTCCTCTGCGAGTGCCTCTGCGAGGTCGGTGAAGCCGCCGGCGCGGTCACTGACCGGTCGAGTTCCGACGAGACCAGGGTCAGCCCCCGACAGTGTGGGCGCGAGCCGCGCTTCCACGTCGATCGGCGTGTCGGGGTCCGGCCGCTCCTCGAGGCGGACGATCGTTCGTTCGGGGTCGGTCTCCACAGCGGCGGTGACCATGACCGGATCGCCCGGGATCGGCACCAACTGAGAGTTGGCGTCGAGGAACCGCATCGAGGCGGTGATCGTGTCGCCTGCTGCAGGACCGAGCCGCTGGCCGATCGGCCGGAGGGTCAGCTCAGGGGACCAACGGCGTCCGTCGTATGCCGACAGCGCCGCTGTGCGCCAACGGAGGGGGCGGAGGCTGCCGACGTCGGCACCACGAGCGGTGATCTCGATGTCATGGAGATCCATCGCCGGCTCGATCGCTTGGAGCGCGAGGGTCGCCTCGATCGGGTCGAGCACGGGAACGGCTCGCTCCGCCGGGTCGTTCCGTCGAGGGTCGTCACGTCCCTCGAAGGCCACGGGAATGGTGGCTGCGGCGACGGCGAACACCACGAGTCCTGCCACCACGACGAGGCGTCGTTCGCCGCGGAGGAGCGTGATTCGCTCGCGCAGCCCGGTGCCGTCGCCGGGGCGCAGTGCGGCGAGCAGAATCGCGAGCGCTGCGACCGGAGCGAATCGCAGGAGCTGGGTGCCCGTCGGCGCGCTCATCGCGATCACGAGGATCGCACCGATGGAAACGGGGACGAGCGGTGCGAGATGGAACCGTCGTTGGCGGGCCAGTTCGGTCGCAGTGGCGGTGAGCGCTCCGAGCACCAGTGCGACCACGCCGACGAGCTCGCTTCGATAGGGGCTCGGCCAATCGGTCGAGAGGATCCGTCGGGGACCGGACGTGAAGGAACTCACGATGTCGGCAGCATCGCCACCGACAGCGACGACGACCAGCGCGGTCGGCGCGACCATCGTCGCAGCAAGCGCGAGGAGCCGCCACGGCCAACGGCGCGTCACGGTCACCGCAGCGGCCACGCCGACCGCAATCGGTGGAACCAGCAGCCACCAGATCCGCCGGTCGAACACGTCGCCTGCGGTGAGCGCCAACGAGGCGAACATGGTCGCGGCCAGGATCACCCGCACCCGCAGCAGGCTGGTCAGCTCCATGTCTGCCACCTGCGCACGAAGTCTTGTGCGTCGCCAGCGGCGAACGCGATGCCCGCACCCGGCTCAGCGCCCTCGCCGACGCGGATCGTCACCGTCGATCCGTCATCACCGAGACGCGTCGACGGTCCGTTCGGGCCGGTCACGATCAGCACCGATGTTCGATCGATGCCCTGGGTGAACAAGTTCGCGATCGGCATCGGGTCATCTGTGCGCTCGACCGACGTGAGGAGTTCGAGCACGCCCGCTTCGTCCTCGATCGCGCGAGCCTGACCGGGATGCTCCTTCGATGTGGTGCGGGTGATCACGTCGAGTCCTGTCCGGAGCGCGTGAATCGAGAGCGACGCCGCGACGTCGACGATCTCCTCGACGTCATCTGCACTGGCAACCGCGCTGGCGACGTCGACGACGACCGTGAACTCGGGGCGTCGGACCTCGACATGCTCGCGAACCATCAGCGTGCCAGTTCGCGCCGTCGTCGGCCAGTGGATGAGGCGCGGGTCATCGCCGGCGACGTACTCGCGCATCGACACGAACCCGGTCCTCGGGTCGTGCGCGATCCGGCGAACAGTCGAGTCGTTCTCGACCACTCGTTGAGACCCCGGCGCGCCGGCGAGGTCATACACCCTGGGATGCACGGT
>JBGCFW010000371.1:0-20545 GCA_045107155.1 Ilumatobacter sp.
CAGCTGCGCGAGAAAATCGGCGTCATGTTCGGTTCACCCGAGACCACACCAGGTGGACGTGCGCTGAAGTTCTATTCATCGGTCCGGCTCGACATCCGCCGCATCGAGACCCTGAAGGACGGCACCGATGCCGTCGGCAACCGGACCCGTGTGAAGGTCGTCAAGAACAAGGTGTCGCCGCCCTTCAAGCAGGCCGAGTTCGACATCATGTACGGCAAGGGCATCAGCCGCGAGGGCTCGCTGCTCGACTTGTCGGTCGATTTCAGCATCGTCAAGAAGTCGGGTGCTTGGTTCACCTATGACGGAGAGCAGCTTGGCCAAGGCCGCGAGAAGGCCAAGGATTACCTGCGGAACAACCCCGAGGTGATGATGGAGATCAGCGACAAGGTGCTGATCGCGTCGGGTCTGAAAGAAGATCCGAACGCCGTTACCGAAGGCGACGAGGGCATCGCAGAGACCGATGTCTTCACCGACGCTGACGAGGCGCCGATCTCGCTCGACTGAGCCGGGGCCCTCGAGCTGGCACAACCCCGGAACGCAGCGGCCCGAAGGCTCCCGAAGCGGAGCGTCGGGTCGTTGCGCGTCAGGCCTCGTTGTCGGGTCGTGGTCAGGGGTTGATGACGTAGGTGCCGTCGACGAACGGCTTGAAGATCATCAGCGCGAGACTGATCACGAAGATCAGGTGGGTGATGCCGATCCCGGCAGCCATCTTTGAGCGGGCGGCATCGGAGGTGTCGGCGATGGCCGGCCGGATCAGAAACCAGCTCACTGCAACCGCGGCGGCCCAGAGCACGATCGTGATGCTGATCCACCACATCGACGCGAGGTCGAACTTGTTGACACCGGCCATCCCCATGCCGGCCACCCACAAGATGACCAAGCTCGGGAAGACGAGCTTCATGTGAAGCGCCGCCATCGCTGTGGTCTCACCGGCTCGGTGCATCCGTGGGTACAGGAACAGCGGGCCGAACGCCCCGACCACGGTCACAATGTGCACGAGGTACAGGAGGCGGACGAGGTTCTGACTCTCGTTGAGGAAGATCGCGATCACGGCGGCGACGCTATCGGTGCGCTCATCGCGGGCGAGTGAGGTACCGCGGTCGTACGCTCGTGAACATGGCCACTCCCGATGCACGCCCGCCGGATTCTCCTCCGCCGGTGCGCACCGATGACTCACCTGCGCCATCGTCGCAGGAGCCGACCGAGGAGCCGACCGAGGAGCCGTCGAGCGAGGCCGCGGAAGCAGATGATCGGCCTCTTCCGGAGGACCCCGAGCCGCCAACGCATCCGCGCCCTCCGGTCGGACCACCGTCACAACCGTCCGCAGGGTGGTACTCCGACGGCAGCGAACTGCGCTGGTGGGACGGACAGGCCTGGGGGCCCGTCGCGCCTCGGCAGGTCGACTCCAACGACGAGAACTTGGCAACGTTGGCGCATCTCGGCTTCGTCGCTGGAGGTTTCATCCTGCCGTTGGGCCTCTATGCGTGGGCTGACGACGAGCGGCGGCCTGCCACTCGACATCACGCACGTGAGGCGCTGAACTTCCAGCTGACACTGCTCACCGTGCAGTTCGGTCTGCTCGCGCTGGTGTTTCTGATGGTCATCGGCTTCGCGTTGTTCGGGCCGGAAGCGGATCCGGGTGATTCCGGTCTGGCATTCGCTGCCGGAGTCGGCCTGTTCTTCGTCCTGATCCCGCTCGTGTTCGTCGTGGCGATCGGGTCGATGGTGTTCAGCGTCATCGCCGCGATCCGTGCCAACCGTGGCGAGCGGTACCGGTATCCACTCTGCATCCGCTTCGTGCGTTCGTAGCCTGTCGAGATGACCGAGCCGTCCGAGCAGCGCACGTACGTCGTCCAGACGTACGGATGCCAGATGAACGAGCACGACTCCGAGCGGATTTCGGGCCTTCTCGAAGCCGACGGCTTGCAGCGCGCAGAGAACGCCGACGATGCCGACGTCGTGGTGCTCAACACCTGCTGCATCCGTGAGAACGCCGACAACAAGCTGTACGGGAATCTCGGACATCTCAAGACCTGGAAGGGCAAGAAGGACGGGCGCCAAATCGTCGTGTCGGGCTGCCTCGCCCAGAAGGACAAAGACACCGTCGCCGACCGCGCTGGCTGGGTCGACGTCGTGATGGGCACCCACAACGTCCATCGCGCCGCTGAGCTCCTCGAAGCGTCGCGAACGGCGTCGGCTCCGATCACCGAGATCCTCGATGCTGCGGTGATCGACGATCACGCGATGTTCCCGTCGGCGCTCCCGGTGCGCCGGGAACAGTCGTACAACAGCTGGGTCACCATCCAGATCGGCTGTGACAACAACTGCGCGTTCTGCATCGTGCCCGCCGTGCGCGGTGAGGAGATCTCCCGGCCGTACGCCGACATCGTCGCCGAGGTCGAACAACTCGCAGCCGACGGGGTCACCGAGGTCACGCTGCTCGGTCAGAACGTCAACAGCTATGGGCGTGACCTGCAGCTCGCCGCCCGCCACGCAGGCGACGCTGACGCGAAGTTGCGGCCGCTCTTCTCCGACCTGCTCCGCGACGTCGGCGCTGTCGACGGCATACGTCGCGTTCGCTACACGAGCCCGCACCCGAAGGACATGCGTGCCGACACGTTCGCGGCGATGGCCGAAACGGCAGCCGTCTGTGAACACCTCCACTACCCGTTGCAGTCGGGCAGCGACCGAGTGCTCGGGCTGATGCACCGCGGCTACACGGGGGAGCGCTACCTCGAACGGCTGGCACAGGCGCGGGCGGCCATTCCCGACCTCGCTGTGTCGACCGACATCATCGTCGGGTTCCCTGGCGAGACCGAGGAGGACTTCCAGCGCACACTCGAGGTCGCGGCGACGGCCGAGTACGACTATGCCTACACCTTCATCTTCTCGCCACGAGAAGGGACCGAAGCCGCCGCGATGGGCGCCGACTTCATCGATCCGGCGGTCGCCAGCGAACGTTTCGAGCGGCTTCGCGTCGTCGTGGAACGATCAGCGATCGCGAAGCACGACGCGCGTGTCGGACGCATCGAAGAAGTGCTCGTCGAGGGGCCATCGAAGAAGAACCCCGACGTCACCTCCGGACGCACACGCCAGAACAAACTCGTCCACTTCGTCGCACCGAACAAGTTGCGCGCCGGGAGCTACGCCACCGTCGAGGTGACCCGAGCGGCTCCGCACTTCTTGGAAGGTCGATTCGTCGAGCACCTCGCCGACCCCCGCCACCGAACGCGCATTCCCGTAGCCTCGCTGTGATGTCCGAAGAGGATCTTGACGGCGAGTCCGGCACCGACCAGCACGACGTGCGACTGGCCGAGTACCGCGCCAGCATCGACAACATCGATGCGGCACTGGTCCATCTCCTTGCTGAGCGATTCAAGATCACCAAGGCAGTGGGCCGCTACAAGAAGCAAGCAGACCTCGCGCCCGCGGACCCGGGGCGCGAGGAGATCCAGCTCGCCCGGCTGCGGAACCTGGCCGAGGATTCGGGACTCGACCCGGTTTTCGGCGAGAAATTCCTGCGATTCGTGGTCGCCGAGGTCATCAACCATCACCAACGCATCGCCGAGGGTGAACACCTCTGAGCGATGCACTGCCCGCCGTCGTGTCGATCATCGGGTCGACCGCATCCGGCAAGTCGGCTGTTGCGATGGAGGTCGCCCGCCGGCTGGGCGACGTCGAGTTGATCTCGGTCGACAGCATGCAGGTGTATCGGGGTATGGACATCGGCACCGCGAAGCCGACGCCGGCCGAGCGCAGGGAGGTGCGGCACCATTGCCTCGACCTGGTCGAGCCGACCGATGAGTTCACCGTCGGCGACTTCCAAGAGGCCCATGATGCCGCCCGAGCGGACATCGGTGCACGTGGCAAGAGGTGCCTGCTCGTGGGCGGCACGGGGCTGTATCACCGAGTCGTGATCGACCGGTTCGACCTGCCAGGGGAGTTCCCCGACGTGCGCGCCGGTCTCGAGCAGCAACCTGACACGGCGGCGCTGCACGCACGGCTCAGCGAACTCGACCCCGCCGCGGCCGCGAAGATGGAACCCGAGAACCGTCGACGCGTCGTACGCGCGCTCGAGGTGACCGTGGGGTCCGGTCGTCCGTTCAGCAGCTTCGGACCGGGGGTCGACGCGTATCCGGACCCACCGGTGACGCAGATCGGAGTCCGGCGCCCACGGGAGGTCGTGGCCGAGCGTGTCGAGCAACGGGTGCACGCGATGATCGCCGAGGGGCTGGTCGAAGAGGTCGAACGGCTCCTCGGGGCAGGCGGGTTCTCGCGGTCATCCGGGCAGGCACTCGGTTACAAGGAAATCGTGCAGTGCGTGCGTGGCGAGATCGACAAGGATGCGGCCATCGACATGATCATCACGAGAACCCGTCAGTTCGCCGTCCGCCAGGAGCGATGGTTCAGGAGAGATCCACGCGTACGCTGGGTCGATGTCGACCATGATCCCGTCGCCGAGGTCGCTCCGGTCGTGATCGACGCACTCACACGATGACGCTCAGCCTCACCAAGCACCACGGTCTCGGCAACGACTTCCTCGTCGTCTTCCACCCGGGGGTCGAAGAGCTTGCCGACCTCGCCGTGAAGCTCTGCGATCGCCGAACCGGGATCGGTGCCGACGGTCTGCTCGTCGCCGAGTCGGCAGAGGGTTACGCCGCGCGCATGACGCTGTACAACGCAGATGGATCCATTGCCGAGATGAGCGGCAACGGCATCCGTTGCTTCGCGCAGGCAGTCGCGGATCGACGTGGCGATCTCGATCCGCAGCTGATCCTCACCGATGCCGGAGAGCGGCTCGTCACGCTGTCGCCCACCTCCGAGGCCCACACGGTCGACGCTCGCGTCGAGATGGGCGTCGTCGGGGTGCTCGCCGAACCCCACGACTGGTCGCTGCTCCAGTGCCATCCGGATCGCCCCGTGGCTCATCTGAGCGTGGGGAACCCGCACTCGGTGGTCGGTGTCGACGACGTGTCGGTCGTCGACCTGGCCGAGCTCGGCGAGAAGGTTCCGCACGTGAACCTCGAGATCATCGAGCCCGGTCCCGAGACGAACGCGATCACCATGCGCGTCCACGAGCGCGGTGCCGGCATCACGGCTGCATGCGGCACCGGTGCGTGCGCAGCAGCGTTCGCCGCTCGCTCGTGGGGGCTCGTCACGCCGTCGGAACCCGAGGTCGTGGTCCACATGGACGGTGGGACCGCATCGGTGTCGTTCGACGATGCCGCGCCCGACCGGGCGATCCTGACGGGGCCCGCCACGTTCGTCGCCTCGATCGAGGTCGAGCGCCCGTGAGCGACAACGGATCGGGGCCCAGCACCCCGTACAACGAGGCACTCGCCGGAACGCTGATCGACCGCTCGATCCGAGAGAAGATCGTGTTGGTCGCCGTTGCATTGCCGGGGGACTCAGACGAGGACGTCGATGCGAGCCTCGACGAGCTGGCACTCCTGGTCGACACCGCCGGTGCCGACGAGGTTGCTCGCCTCGTGCAGCGGCGCGATGCGCCTGATCACACTTGGTACATCGGCAAGGGCAAAGCCGAGGAACTCAAAGAGCTCTGCCTCGCCGTCGACGCCGACACCGTCGTGTTCGACAACGAGCTCGCTCCGGCGCAGCAGTTCAAGCTCGAGAAGCTGCTCGGCAGAACCGCGATCGATCGCACGGCCGTGATCCTCGACATCTTCGGTCAGAACGCCCACACGATGGAGGGCAAAGCGCAGGTCGAGCTCGCTCTGCTGCGATATCGGCTCCCGCGGCTGCGTCGTGGCGCCAGCGCCAAGCTCAGTCAGCAGCGCGGTGGTGTGGGCGGTCGCTTCGGTTCTGGTGAAACGAAGATGGAGACCGACCGCAGACGGATCATGCGGCGAATCACGAAGCTCGAACGCGACCTGGCGTCGTTGGCCGAGACCCGCTCGCTCCAACGTCAGGGGCGTCGCCGCAGCGGACTCGCGTCGGTCACGATCGTCGGGTACACGAACGCCGGCAAGTCGACGCTGCTGAACCGGCTCACCGACTCCGGCGTGCTCAGCGAGGATCGACTCTTCGCAACCCTCGACCCGACGACGCGACGCCTCGCTCTCCCCGGCGGCGAGCCGGTACTCCTCACCGACACGGTCGGATTCATCAGTCGCCTGCCTCACGGGCTGGTCGAGTCGTTCAAGGGCACGCTCGAAGTCGCAGCGCTCGCCGACTATCTGGTGCACGTGGTCGACGCCACGTCGCCCGACCCGGAGGGCCAGATCGAAGCCGTACGCGAAGTGCTCCGCGACATCGATGCTGACGACGTCCCCGAGCTGTTGGTGTTCAACAAGTCCGATGCGGCGCCGGAGGTGGCCGCGACGCTGGTTGCCGATCATCCGGGCTCGGTCTCTGTCAGCGCGGCCAACGGCGAAGGCATCGAGGTGTTCCTCCGGACGCTCGCCGACCGACTCCGCTCGCTTGCGATCGTGTACGAACTCGAGATCCCGTATGAGCGCGGCGACGTGCTGGCTTCGGTTCATCGAGAGGGCGAGGTGGTGTCCACCACCGATGGGGAGACCGCCTGGACGATGCGGGCGCGGCTCTCGGATGCCTCCGCGGGACGACTGTCGGACTTCGTCACCAAGCAGGAGGGCCCGTCATGACCGAGTCGTTCGTGCCGCCGCCCTACCCGTACGACCGGCTCGACACGCTGAAGGTGGAGATCGCCGAGCGCCACGACTCCATGGTCGACCTGTCGGTCGGTACGCCCTTCGACGAACCCCCGGCCGCGGTGGTCGCCGCGCTCAGTTCGAGCGGTTCGGAACGCTCCTATCCGCCGAGCGTCGGAACGCCAGCGCTTCATGACGCCGTCCGCGATTGGCTGGATCGGCACTACGGCGTCGACGTCGTCGCCGACCAGGTCGGCGCCACGATCGGCTCGAAGGAGTTCGTGGCATTGCTGCCGCAGTTCATGGCATTGCGCGACCCGTCGAAGGACACCGTGCTCTATCCGGCGATCTCCTACCCGAGCTACGAAATGGGCGCCACGCTCGCCGGCCTTCGTGCCGTACCGGTGCCGTTTCGAGCCGATGGCGCGGGGCTCGACCTCGACGCTGTGTCGGTGTCCGACGCCGAGCGCGCGCTGCTGCTCTGGGTGAACAGTCCGGGCAACCCGACGGGGCACGTCGAGGACCTCGGATTGGCAGCAACGTGGGGGCGGCGACACGGCGTGCCCGTCTTCTCCGACGAGTGCTACATCGAGTTCACATGGGATGGTCCCGGTCGCACGATCCTCCAGCACGGCACCGAGGGAGTGGTGGCGGTCCATTCGCTCTCGAAGCGCTCGAACCTCGCGGGTGCCCGGGTGGGGTTCTATGCCGGAGACGCGGAGATCGTTCACTATCTCCGCGAGGTGCGCAAGCACGCCGGCCTGATGGTCCCGGGACCGGCGCAGGCGGCGGGTGTCGTGGCGCTCGACGACGATGTGCACGTACAGGTGCAACGGGACCGGTACCTCGCGCGACTCGAGCTCATGGCCGAGGTGCTCAGCGAGTGGTCCGGCGAAGCTGTGAAGCGTCCGGCTGGTGCGTTCTACCTTTGGGTGCCCACCGCCGACGGTTGGGAATACACACGACGTCTGGCGCTCGATGCGGGAGCCCTGGTGAGCCCAGGCGAGTTCTACGGTGCCGAGGGGACAGCACACGTGCGGATCGCCGTGGTACAACCTGATGACCAGATCGCACTCGTGGCCGAACGGCTGCGTACCTCGACGAAGAGCTGAGCAATGTCACGATCACGACCCGGACGACTCCTCACGACGCTTGGCGTCCTGCTCCTGATCGCCGGTCTCGTCGGTGCGGTGGTGCTCGTGTTCGCCGCTGGCGAGCGGCGTGCCAATGCTGTCGAAGGGTTCGCCCGTGCCCCTGTCGGCTGTGATACCACGCTCGACTTCGCCGAGTCGGGGGAGTACTTCGTGTACGTCGAGCGCATCGGTTCGATCGCCGGCGTGCGTGGAGACTGTGATGCGCCTGAGACCTACGAGTTGTCGGATGATTCGGTGTCGGTCGACATCACCCTCGTCGACCCTGACGGAGCCCCGCTGGATGTCGATCGAGCGCTCGATGACATCGACTATGACGTCGATGGGTTCGCCGGCTCTGCGCGTTTCGTGATCGACATCGCCGTCAGTGGTGATCACGTGATGCGCGTCGAGTCCGACAGCAGCGGGTTCGCGGTTGCGATCGGGCCGGACCCATCGCAGGGCGCGACGGCGCTGATCGGTGGAGCTGTCGCCGCGGCCCTCGTCGGACTGCTCGTCGGCGGCCTTCTGATTCTGATCGGTCGCAAGCGAGCCAGGTCGATCGCACCGGTCGCCGCGCAGGCGTATGTGCCGCCGCCGTTCACTCCCGTGGGTCACGCGCCGCAGGGCCCGCCGACCTACACCCAACCGGGTGGTCCGGTCGCCTATGGCCAGCCGGAGGGTTCCTCGCCGCCGCCTGCGTGGCAGCAGCCTCCATCGGCACCGACGTCACCTCCAGGCGCGTTCTCAGCTCCGCCACCGCCGCCGGCCCCGGGCAGTCCACAGCCGCCCGCACCAGCCGCTCCGCCTTCGTGGGCGCCAGCACCGCCGCCTCCTGCGCCGTCGGTCCCGGCACCTTCTGCGGCCCCGCAGATTCCCGGTGAGCCGATGTGGCTCGCTCCCGGCTCCGATTCGGCGCCACCGAGCCCTGCGCCTGCTCCGCCTGACGCGGGCCGCCCCGTCGATCAGTGGGCGCAGTCGGCGCCTGGCTCCGGCGACCCGGACGCCACCATTCGAATCCAGCCCTCACAGGAACGGGCCGATCAGGACTCGACGGTCGAGCGTCCGGCCCAGCGCGACGCACCGCCTCCTCCTCCTCCGCAGTGAACGAGGGGCGAAGTCTGCGGCACCGCCGCGCCGAGCGAATCGGACGAACGGTTCAGTAGCGACGCATCACCGTGACGACGCGACCGTAGATCTCGACTTCGTCTGCGTGAAAGGTCATGGGCTCGAACGCCTCGTTCGATGCGACGAGGGTGACGTTGGCTCCGGACCGCTCGTAGGTCTTGACGGTGGCCTCGCCGCCAGGAATGCCCGCAACGACGATGTCGCCGTTGTTCGGGTGATCGATCTGTGAGGCCACCACGTAGTCGCCATCGAGGATGCCGGCATCGATCATCGACTCGCCGCGGACGCGCAACATGAACAGTTCGCCTTCCCCGGCGAAGTCCACCGGCACCGGGAGGAGTTCTTCGACGTTCTCTTCGGCGAGCACATCGGTGCCGGCTGCGACGTCGCCCACCAACGGTACGAATCGAGCCGGTCGGCGGTCCATCACCGCACCGCTGTTCGGATCGAAGCGAACCTCGATCGCACGTGGCTTGTCGGGGTCGCGCCTGAGATAGCCCAGGCGCTGCAGCGTGTTCAGATGGCTGTGCACCGTCGAGGGGGACGTGAGCCCCACGGCGTCTCCGATCTCGCGCACCGACGGGGGAAACCCTCGATCGCGCATCTGCTGTTCGATGAAGTCGAGGATCGACCGCTGTCGCTTGCTGATCTTGGGAGCCATAGCGAACAGACTACGGCGAGGTCACCATGAGGTCAAACATCCGTTCGAATTCGGCTTGACGAGTCGTTCGGTTCCGGCCAGACTATCGAACACATGTTGGTAGACGATCGAAAGATCGAACACCAATCGAGTCATCGTCCGATCCGGAGCCGTTTCATGAGTGCGTACGCCACCACGCCAGTCCCCACCACCATCGACCGAGTCAGCGGCCGCCAGTTGGTCGGTGGACCGGTTGCTCCCGTACGCCGCGTGCAGCGCCCGGCGCCCCAGCGGCCGGCGCCGAACTTCGTCGCTCGCCGGCTCGCAGCGCTCGGCGTGCTGATCGTTGCGCTGTTCGTGGCCGCACAGGTGCTGGTCGCCGGCATGTCGTTCTTCGACGCCTCCACAGCATTCGCAGCGGGCGAGACCCAGGCGGTCGCCGAGGTCGCCACGCCGACGAACGCCGGTCCCACCCACGTCGCGGTCGCGGGCGACACGCTCTGGTCGATCGCCGAGGCGCATCGGGGCACGATGTCGCGTGACGCCTACATCGACGCGCTGGTGTCGCTCAATGGTGGAACCGCGATTGCGGTCGGACAAGCCGTGCGCCTTCCGACGCCCGCCTGACCACGCAGGTACGATGTGCGGGTGCTGTGTCCGACATGTCGCGCCGATGACACGAAGGTCGTCGATTCGCGCCTCGCCGAGGAAGGTGGCGCGATTCGGCGGCGCCGCCAATGCGTCTCGTGCTCGTCGCGCTTCACCACGTTCGAGCGAGTCGACCATGCTCCGTTGACGGTCCGCAAGAGCACAGGGGCGGTCGAGCCGTTCGATCGATCGAAGGTCGCAGCCGGAATCGCCGCTGCCACAAAGGGCCGTGGGCTCTCAGCCGAGCGGCTCGACGAGATCGCCGTGCGTGTGGAAGACGCGGTGCGTCTGAAGGGGAGTGAGGTGAGCTCGGCGCAGGTCGGTGTCGCCGTGCTCGATGAACTGCGCGGCGTCGACGACGTGAGTTATCTCCGCTTTGCGAGCGTCTACAAGCATTTCGACGCTGCCGCCGATTTCCACCGCGAGCTGGAGCTCATGGAGAAGTCGGGCGTCGGCGCCAGCGACTGAATACGAATCCTTCGTCGTCGATCACCATCTGAGCCATCTCGAAGCGGTGCGAGTGATCCTCGGCTCGCTCGACCAGCCGAGGTCCCGAGCCGCCAACGAGTGCCGGTGAGGTCGTGAGGTTCAGCTCGTCGAAGAGATCGGCGTCGGTCAGGGCGCCGTTGAGCGTCGGTCCGCCCTCGGCCTGGACGAAGCGTGCGCCGGGGCACACCGTCGGGATCTGCTCGATCGCTGATCGTAGGTCGACCTGGGATTCCCCGGCGCGGATCACGTCCACCCCGCCGTCGTCGAATGTGGCGTGCTCGGTCGTGATGACGAAGCCGGCACCCGAGGTGAACAAGTCGCTCGACGTGTCGACCGAGCCGCGGCCGGTCACCACGCCGATTCGCTGACCGGCCTTCTTCGGTGGGCCATAGCCCTCACCGGTCACCGTGCCGGATCCGACAAGGATCACATCGGCGATCGTCCGCAGTCCGAGCAGGACGCCCGAATCGTTCGCGCTCGACAGTCCGCCAGACGCTCCGTCGATGACGGTCGAGCCATCGAGCGACGACACCATGCACAGCCAGATCCACGGACGGTCATCGTGCGCGCCGAGCGGCTCCGCGTACGCCTCGGCCAGCGTCGTGGCGTGAGATGGTCCGGGAAACACGTGGTGCAGGTCGACGTTCATCGGTGTCCATCGTGCCCGATCAGCGCTCTGACGCATCGGTTCGGGGCATCTCTCGCGGTGTTCATCGGAAAATTTTTTGCCGAGGCCCGGGCGTGTCGTGGTCGATCAGACCTCTGTGGGTGTCGCCTCGAGACAGATGTGACGTCTGAGCTGGCATTTCACAACCTCGCGAGGTCATCCACACTTTTCCGTTGCTCATCCACATCGAAATTCACAGGCTTGTTCCTCTTTCAACCCACAACCGCAGGCCTCTAGAGTTGCTCCATGGCTGGTCGTGGCGGACCGCGGCAGCCGCCCGGGGTTGTGTCCGGATTGCGCTTGGGGGAACCTGAACCTGCGAGAACCGCCACGGCCTGCCATCTCTTGGTCACTTCGGGTGGCCACTCTCGCCGTCGGAGGTCTCTGAGCGTGACCCGCGACTCGATCGAACAGGTGTGCGATCGCTCGAGTGACTGAGTATGGTCGCCGGGATGGCGATCAAGTGTGCGTACTGCGGAGGCGAGCACGATCGGCCTGCCGAGGTGCGTGATTGCTGGAGGCTCAATGGCGAGCGGGAGGTGCCTGTCGACGAGGAGATTCCGTCGCCGGAACCGATACCCGCCGACGCAGCACTCGACGTGCCAGAGCGCTCGATGACTCCGGCGAGGACACCCGACCGATCGGTTCGGCCACCTGCCGTCGTCGAGGTCCCGCGTGGGGTGGCTGCAGCGGCCGCCGGCCCTGACGTGCTCGCACGGCATGCGATCGTCGCGTCGGGCGCCGACGTGCCGAGTCCCTGGACCGGCGCTGGCAGGGTCGTCGTCGACCTCGATGGGGCTCGGCGGCCGGGCGACATCATCGCCGCGCTTCGAGCGGCCGCGGTGAGCCGCCGACGCGTGGTCGTCGAGATCGTCGAAGAACTCGATGACCGACTCCACGCCGGCCGCACTCCCGCGCTGATGACCTCCGCGGCGCCGTTCGAAGTCGGCGCCGACTTCGCATTCGCGGGCGACGAGCTGCACCACCTCCTGTGGTCCAACGGCATCGACCTGCGCGGCGACGCGCCGACCTGGGATGCGCTCGACCGGGCCGTTGCCGCCGGTCTCCGCCCGACACCTGTTGGTGACCCGGGCGATGTGCTGCTCGACGACGGGACGCCGGTATGGATCGACGCGGGCCCGATGCGCTTCGTGGAGCCGGTGGACGGCGTCGGTGTGCTCCACGTCACCGGGATCGAGCACGGTCGATCTGCGCTCCCGAGGACCAATCACAGCGGCGCAGATCTCGCGGCAGATCAACTGGCTGCGGTCACTCATGCTGGCGGAGCGGCGCGAATCATCGCTCCCGCCGGTTCGGGGAAGACCCGCGTGCTCACCGAGCGGGCCCGCCACCTCTTGGTGAACTGGAACCTTCCGTCGTCGGCGCTCAGCCTCGTCGCGTTCAACAAGCGAGCCCAGGAGGAGATGCGCGAGCGCACACCCGATCTGGCATCGCTCCACGTGCGCACGCTCAACGCGATCGGTTTGGCGATCGTCAACGGTTCGGCGCCCTTTGCGCCGCAGACGACCACGTGGCGCACGATCAACGAGGTCGACGTCCGTCGGATCATCGGCGACCTCGTGTCGTTTCCTCGACGCCGTAACAGCGACCCGATCGCGCCATGGATCGAGGCGCTCAGCCTCGTCCGGCTCGGTCTCGTCGATCCTGAGCACGTCGAAGCTCGCTACGACGGCGACGTCGACGGATTCGCCGACTTCTGGCCGAACTATCGCGCAACGCTCGAACGCCAGCGTGTGGTCGACTTCGATGACCAGATCTACCGGGCGCTGATCATCCTGCTGTCCGATCCGGCTGCACGGCGAGCTGCTCAGCGGGCGTGTCGCGTGATGCTCGTCGACGAGTTCCAAGATCTCACACCTGCGCATCTGCTGATGATCCGGTTGCTCGCTGCGCCCGGTGGGGCCGTGTTCGGTGTGGGCGATGACGATCAGACCATCTACGGCTACAACGGTGCCGACCCCGGTTGGTTGATCGATTTCGTCGAATACTTCCCGAGTGCGGGGGCTCATCCACTCGAGGTCAACTATCGCTGCCCGGCGGGGGTGGTTGAGATCGCGGACCGCCTGGTACGTCACAATTCGCGCCGAGTGACGAAGACCATTCGTGCCGACTCCGATGCGCCGGGTGGATGGTCGGTCGACACGTCGCAGGATCCGGTCGGCGCCACGGTCGATGCGGTCCGCAGCGCTCTCGCGGGTGGCGCGCCCACATCCGACGTGGCGGTGCTCGCCCGTGTGAATGCCGTGTTGGCTCCCGTGCAGGTCGCGCTCGCGGGAGAAGGGATCCCCGTGTCCGGTGGCGTCGGGCTCGAGTTCCTGGAGCGCACGGCGGTCCGCAGCGTGCTCGCTTGGCTCCGCCTCGCCACCACTGACGAGCGCGGACGCTTCTTGCCGGCTGACATCGGTGAGGCGCTCCGTCGTCCCTCTCGCTCGTTCCATCCGCGGATCACCTCATGGATCGCCGAGCAGTCCAGCCTCGTCGACCTGTTCAAGCTCGCTGGGCGGCTCAACAACGAGCGTGACGTCGACCGCCTGATGGAGTTCGGCGCCGACATCCAGACGATGCAAAAGGCGGCGGCGGCGGGTGCTTCGACGTCGGATCTCGTGTTCACGCTGATCGACGAGATCGGATTGGCGGGCTCCGTCGCCGGGCTCGACGCCACTCGGCGCGGGATGAACCGCTCGGCGCAAGGCGATGACCTCACCGCGCTGCAGCATCTCGCTGCGTTGCACGACGACGCGGCGTCGTTCGCGACGTGGCTGCGTGACCGTCTGGACACGCCACGCTCGGGTGGCGGCGTCACGCTGTCGACGGTGCACCGTGTGAAGGGGCAGGAGTGGCCACACGTCGTGGTCCACCACGTCGATGCCGAGCAGTATCCGCATCGACTGGCCGAGGACGTCGAGGAGGAGCGGCGCCTGTTCCATGTCGCCATCACGCGCGCCAGCCAGCACGTCACGGTGGTCACGGGGCCCGCACCGAGCCCGTTTGTCGACGAGCTCACCAATGAACCGAGTGAACGTCGAATCGTGTCCACTCACCGCGCGGAGCCGGCGGCTGCTCCGACGAAGAAGACGGCCAAGGCGGGCGACCCGACCGCCGATCTCGGGACGGCTGCCGCAGCGAGGTTCGAGCGCCTGAAGATGCTCCGCACCGAACTGGCGGCGGGCAAGCCTGCCTACGTCGTCTTCGACAACAAGACCCTCGCGGCGATCGCACGGGTCGCTCCGGCGTCGAAGCAGGAGTTGTCCAAGATCTCGGGTGTGGGCCCGGCGAAGCTCGACAAGTACGGCGACGCCTTCGTCGCGCTCATCGCGACGCTCGACTGACCGCCGGTTCGATGAGTGCGTCCTTCGACCGGGTGGTCATCGTCGACTGGAGCGCCAACTCGGCTCCCAAGCGTGGCAAGGATTCCATCTGGGCCGCCGAGGCCGAGGTCACGACCGGCGCTGTCCGCAGCGTCAATCTCCCTACCCGCCATGATGCGGCGGAACTGCTCGCGTACACCGCTGTCCAACCCGGCCGTGTGTTGATCGGGGTCGACTTCTCGCTTGGGTTCCCGTCCGGGACCGCGGCGGCTCTCGGCCTCGAGGAGCAATCGTGGCGCTCCATGTGGAGCGAGCTCGCACGGCTGCTCGATGACGACGAGCACAACCGCAACAACCGCTTCGCGGTGGCTGCCGAGCTCAACGAGCGGCTGGGCGCTGAGCCGGGGCCGTTCTGGGGGTGTCCACCCTCGCGAGCGGGAGCGTTCCTCACCACCACGAAGCGACCGTGCGCCCCGCTGGGGGAGTGGCGCGCTGTCGAGGGGCTGTTGCGGGCCCGTGGCCACCACCCGTTCTCGGCGTGGCAGCTCACCGGTGCGGGAGCGGTCGGCAGCCAGAGCCTGCTCGGCATCGCAACGCTGCACCGCGTGGTTGCAGCGGTGGCTGCGTCCGATCGGTCGGTCGATGTCTGGCCGCTCAGCACCGGTTTGTCCGTGCCGACAGCTGATGCCGTGCTGGTCGAGATCTGGCCGACGTTGGTGCCGCTGCCCGAGCCGCCGAGTGATCCGTGGAATGTCCGCGTGCGCGATCAGGTGCAGGTCGAGACCCTGGCCGCGCACCTCGCAGCCGCCGATCTGGAACCCTTGTTCATGCCGCCGGTTCCGCCGGCATCGCTCGACGCCGTGGTCGACGAAGAAGGCTGGATCTTCGGCGTCACGTGATCCCGAGGCCCGCACCGGGTCGGTTCGATGGCCGTGGGAGACTGGAGCGACCATGGCGTCGATCGACCTCGAGCACCTGTGCGTCGACCTCGATCGCCAGCGCGTCCTGCACGATCTCAACGTCCACATCGACGACGGCGCATTCGTGGCGGTCGTGGGGCCGTCGGGCTCTGGGAAGTCGACGCTGCTGCGAGCGATCGCCGGGCTCGTTCGATCCTCGCACGGGACGGTCTCGTTCGGCGGTGTCGACATCTCCCGACTGTCTGCACCTGAGCGCGACATCGGCATGGTGTTCCAGGAGTCGGCACTGCTGCCGCGACGAAACGTCCGCAAGAACGTCGAGTTCCCGCTCGAGATCCGCCGCGCCACTGCCGAGGCGATCCGCGACCGCGTCAACGCGGAGGTCCGCTCGCTGAAGATCGAGCACCTCCTCGAACGCGACCCGTTCCAACTCTCACGGGGCGAACAGCAGCTCGTCCAGATCGCCCGAACGATGGTTCGTGTGCCGAAGGTGCTCCTGCTCGACGAACCGTTCGCGCCGCTCGACGCGCACTTGCGCTCTCGGATGCGAGCGGAGATCTCGCTGCTCCAGAAGGGTTACGGGGTCACGACGCTGATGGCCACCAATGATCCCGACGATGCAGTTGCGCTGGCGTCTGACGTGGTCGTGCTCGGCGACCAGCCTGCAACGGTCGTCCAATCCGGTCCTCCGAGTTTCGTGTTCGACGACCCCGTGTCGATCGACACCGCAACAGCGATGGGCCCACTCGCATCGATCTCGACGAGTGTGCGATCTGACGGCGACGGGTTCTGGCTCGAGCGTGACGGCGCTGCGCGAGTCCGGATGTGGCCGCCCGCACTGCGAGCTCACCTCGGCCGGGACGTCACCCTGGCCGTTCGGCCTGGAGCGCTCACTCGGGACGCCCGTGGAGACGCCGAGGTCGAGATCGTCCGGTCGGTCGCCGGCTCACCGGGCACCCTCGTGTGCCGATGGGGTGGTCGGATGACGATGGCCAGTGGGGTGGCTGAACCCGGCGAGTACGGAACGACCCACCGCTTCCGCGTCGCGCAGCCGCTCGTGTTCGACCCGGACACCGGCGCCCGAATCCGCTGACCACACTCGTCCGAATGCGTGCGAGGTGGGCGGAACATGCCCGACATCTCGTCGACACAGGCCCCATCCGTGCCCTTCACGGCGAGGAAAAGTGCCCGAAACGAACCGTCCCTACCTTTCCAAGGGCGCTCAACGGGGGGTGCCAGAGGGAGGAGAAACATGACTCGATCGATCGATCCGAACGTGACCGCAGCGATGGGGAGGCGGGCGTTCTTGCGACGTGCCGGAGCGCTCGGGCTGTCCGTCGGTGCAGGCTCTGCGTTCCTCGCAGCATGCGGCAGCGACGACGACGAAGCCAGCTCCGACGCCGCGGCGCCATCGACCGACGGTGCGGGCGAATCGGCGAGCTTCGGTTCGCTGGACCTCCAGCTGAACTGGATCACGAACGCAGAGTTCGCCGGTACCTACGTCGCGGTCGAAGAGGGGTACTACGCGGCGAATGGCTTCGACACCGTCAACGTGGTGCCTGGTGGCCCCGACGTCGCCGTCGAGCCGGCGGTGGTGGCAGGCAACTCGAAGATGGCCTACACGATCTCGGAGTCGATGTCGGGCGCCGTCGCCGAAGGCGCAGGGCTCAAGGTGATCGGCGCCGGCTTCCAGAACAACCCATTCGGCGTCATGTCGATGGCCGACGCGCCGATCCTCTCGCCGACCGACATGATCGGCAAGACCATCGGCGTGCAGGCGGTCAACGAATCGCTGTGGACCGCACTGCTCGAGATCAACGGCATCGGCGATGACGAGATCGAGAAGGTGCCAGCGGGCTTCGACCCCGCTCCGTTCGTGAACGGCGAAGTCGACGGTTGGTTCAGCTTCGTGACGAACGAGCCCAACATCCTCCGCGCCGAAGGGCTGGACGTGGTCGACTTCTCGCTGTCGGACTTCGGTTTCGAGCTCTATCAGCAGCTCATCATCACCACCGAGGAAGTGCTTGCGAACGAGCGTGACTATCTCGTCGCTGCGCTGCGTTCGGAGATCCAGGGCTGGCAGGCAACGATCGCGGATCCGGAGCTGGGGCTGAAGTGGACCCAGGAGAAGTACGGCGCCGACCTCGGGCTCAACCCGGAGGCGTCGCTCGCCGAGATCAACGACCAGATCAACCGGATGATGGTGACGCCGACGACCGATGAACTCGGCATCTACTACATGTCGGAAGAGGACATCGCCGCCAACGTCGAGACGCTCGGCAACATTGGCCTTCCGATCGACGCATCGGTGTACACCACGGAGATCCTCGACGAGATCTACGCAGACGGCATCGACTTGATCTGAGGCCGACAGCCATGAGCGACCTGGACGAGAACGTCCAACCTCGCGACGGTTCTCCTCATCCGACGCCGGCGCCGCCCGAGACCATCAACTTCGGGTTGCCTGCGTCGGCCGGAGGGTTCGCGATCGACAACCTGACCAAGCAATTCACGATCGGGCGCCAGACGATCACCGCGCTCGACGACGTGTCGATCGAGGCTCCCGCCGGCAGTTTCACCGCGCTGCTCGGTCCGTCGGGCTGCGGCAAGTCGACCATCTTGAGGATCCTCGCCGATCTCGAGACGCCGACGAGTGGCCAAGTGCTCGTTCACGGCGTCGAGCCGCGCGAGATCCGGCGCGGTCACCAGCTGGGGATCGCATTCCAGGACGCGGCACTGCTCGCCTGGCGCACTGTCCGCAAGAACATCCGCCTCGCGTTCGAGGTGACGGGGGAGAAGCCCGACCCGAAGTTGATCGACGAATTGATCGCGCTGGTGGGGCTGGAGGGGTTCGAAGATGCCCGCCCCAGCCAGCTGTCCGGCGGAATGCGCCAGCGCGTGGCGATCGCGCGAGCACTCGTGATGGAGCCGAAGATCCTGTTGCTCGACGAGCCCTTCGGAGCGCTCGACGAAATGACCCGCCAACGCCTGAATCTCGAACTGCTCAGGATCTGGCGAGAGCGGACCACCACGACCGTGCTGGTGACGCACTCGATCAGTGAGGCCGTCTTCCTCGCAGACCAGATCGTGTTGCTCAGCGCACGTCCGGGGCGGGTCAAGGCCGTGATCCCGGTCGACCTCCCACGTCCGCGACTCCCAGAGATGCAACGGACGCCCGAGTTCCACGCGATCGCCGACTCGATCAGCGAGATGCTCTTCGAGGGCGAGGAGCCGTCGGGCGCTGCTGAGCAGCCGGTGACCGAGCAATGACGATCGACACCGCACTCGGTGCACCCGCTGTCGCCGACGCGGCGGCGGACGACGCCGCTGAGCGGGACGGGCTGCGTTCGTGGGCGGGCACGATTCTTGCGGTGGCGGTGATCCTCGTCGTGTGGGAGGTGCTCGGGCGCACGTACTTCGAGGGTCGGGCAACCCTTTCTCCGCCCACGCGGATGGTCGGCAGCCTGATCAGCGAGTGGGATCTGTATCCCCGCCACATCACCGCCACGCTCGCGCCGGCGTTCCGCGGATGGATCGTCGGGGTCACCGTCGCCACGCTGCTCGGCACGGTCGCGGTGCTCGTGCCGATCACCGAGCGTGCGACGCTGCAGTTCGCAGTCGCCACGTACTCACTTCCGATCATCGCGATCGGCCCGATCTTGCAGGTGACGTTCACCGGGAACACGCCGCGTGCGATCCTCGCCGGCCTCGCCGTCTTCTTCGCAGCCTTGATCTCGACGATTCTCGGACTGCGTTCGGCGAGCCCGACCTCGATCGAACTCGTCACCGCAATGGGCGGGAACCGGCTCACCGCGCTGCGTCGCGTCAGGATTCCCGCGGCGATCCCGACCTATTTCAACGGGCTCCGGATCACCGGGCCCGCAGCGATACTCGGAGCCGTGCTCGGAGAGTACCTCGGCCGGGTCACGACCGGTCTCGGCCTCTTCATGGTCAACGCTGCCTTCGCACTGCAACCCGATCGAACCTGGGCGATCGCTCTCGTGCTCACGCTGATCTCCGGGACGGCGTTCTATCTGATCGGTCTCGTCGGACGCTTGCTCGCGCCATGGGCGAAGGACGCGGGGCGATGACCGCAGCGATCCGCGACGCCGATGACAGCCGCATGCGCGGCTCGCTCATCGTCGACCTCCTCAAGCCGCTCGGGGGAATGATCGTGGCGCTCGGCGCGCTGATCATCGTGTGGGTGGCGTTCCTGCGGATCTTCGATGTCTCGCCGTTCGTCGGGGTGTCGCCGAGTCGGGTGTTCGAACACCTCACCTCTGCCGACGACGCCGCGGAGAACCGCGAAGCGATCGTCGCAGGTCTCGGGCGCACCCTGCTCGATGCCGGCGCAGGACTGGTGATCGGCGGGCTCGGGTCGATCGGCATCGCCTGTCTGTTCGTGCTCTACCGCCCGGTCGAGCGCGCGCTGTTGCCGATCGGCGTGGCGCTCCAGACGGTGCCGATCGTGGCACTCGTCCCGCTGCTCGCGCTGGTCTTCGGGCGAGGGCTCGTGAGCACCGTGATCGTGACCGGGATCATCGTGTTCTTCCCGACGCTCGTGCTCGTGACCCACGGCATGCGCTCGGTGTCGACACAGGGCATCGATCTGCTCCGCGCCTACGACGCGTCGCCGCGGACCGTGCTGTTCAAGCTGCGCCTCCCGGCCGCGATGCCGAGCATCTTTGCAGCAGCCAAGATCGCCGTGCCCGGTGCCATCCTCGGAGCATTGCTCGCCGAGTGGCTCGTGACCGGTGCGGGTCTGGGCTATGAGATGCTCACTGCCACGACGCAGAACGACTACAAGCAGCTGTGGGCGGCGACGGCCACGCTCGCCAGCCTCGCGATCGTCGTCTACCCGCTCACCACGATGCTGGAGCGCGTGATGCTCGAACGTTTCGCCCCCGACCATGTGGCAGTGTGAATCGATGGCCGTCGAGCGTTCGCCGTCGGTCTCGACCT
>JBGCFW010000372.1:0-12780 GCA_045107155.1 Ilumatobacter sp.
CGACCCGTCGATCATCGCAACAGAGGGTCAGAACGTGTTGTGGCGACTGGTGGTCACCGACCCGAACCTCGCCGAGGACGTGACGGCCACGGTGGCCTTCCCCGACGGCTCCAGCCAGACCGTCGAGATCGTCGGAGCGACGGTGGTTCCGAGCGGCCCGTTCGGCATCCCGGTCGTCGCCTCCGGAGGCGAGGAGCGGTCTGCATTCTTCGAGCGGACAGAGCCGACCAGCGGTCCCGTCACCTGGACCGTCACGCTGACCGACGAGTCGGGTCTGTCGACCACCACCGAGCAGACCGGGACGATCGCGGGCGTCGCGCCGACCATCGACGCACTCACGGTTCCGGCCTCGGTGTCTCGCACGTCCACCTTCAGCATCGACGTGGCCGCATCCGACCCCGGTGGCGGCGTGCTCGTGGCCCTCGTCGACTGGGGCGACGGCTCCCGCTCGAGCGCGACTGCGACGGCCGACGCCGACGGCAACGCCACGTTCGACCTGGACCACACCTACCGACTTCCCGCCGGGGCCTACCAGGTGTCGGTCACCGTCACCGACGCCGAGGGTCTGTCCTCGCCCGTGGTGCGCCGCACCATCACCGTGCGACAAGCGGCTCCGCAGATCGAGTCGATCGTGTTGCCGACCGAGGTCGTCGAGTATGAGTTCTTCGACGTGGCGATGACCTTCACCGCCGACGGGAACGGCGAGAACTACGAGGTCAGCGTCCAGGTCGTCGAAGACAAAACTGGGCAGACCTCCGGGGAGTTCGGAATCCAGGGCGGTCGCGAGACGATCACCTGGAGGTTGCGCGTGCGCGACGACGAGCCGTCCCTGCCTGGGTTCCCCGACACCCCCGACGATTCCGCGACCATCCGAGTCACGGTCAAGAGCACGACCACCGGCCTGATCGCTATCGAGGAGCGGACGATCACCGTCCGGAACGTCGACCCCATCATCGAGGGAACGGGCCTCGCAATCGAGGGAACGGGCCTCGAACCCCCGACGCAGATCGAGCCCGGCGACGAGATCGAGCCCGGCGACGAGGTCCGTCTGGGCGTCCGCTACACGGATCCGGGACTCTCTGACGAGCACTCGGTGTCGATCGACTGGGGTGACGGTTCGCAGGGCGGGCCGACGCCATTCATCAACCTCCGCACCGACAACCGGCAGGTCGTCAGCCTGACGCACGCGTACGGCGCGGGCCGCTCGGAGCCGTACCTGGCGACGGTCACCCTCACCGATGACGACGGCGGCTCCACGTCGACCGTGGTGCCGATCACGGTGACCGAACCGGCACCGCGGATCGAGAACCTGGTTGCGGCGGCGGCGTCGATCGAGGAGGGTACGGCCGGCACCGTGGTGCTGACCTACGCCGATGCGACGGCCGACGACACCCACACCGTCGATGTCGACTGGGGCGACGGCTCCCAGGAGTCGTTCGATGCAACCGCCGGCACGATCGATCTCGCCCACACCTGGGTGCAGGACGGCACCTACGAGGTGTCGGTCGTCGTGACCGACGCGAGCGGGCTGTCCGACGACGCCATCACCCAGGTCGTCGTCACCAACGGTGCTCCCGAGATCTCGCAACTCGCGATTGCGGCCGTGGTCGACGAGGCGTCGACCGCGAGCCTCGATCTGGTCCTCATCGACCCCGGTGCACTCGACGTGCTCCAGGTGGCGGTCGACTGGGGCGACGGTTCTCCCGTCATCGTGGTGGACGACGCCGAGCGGGTGTCGACGCTGACCCACGTGTACGGCGACGACGGTGTCCACGAGGTGGTGGCGACCGTGACGGACGATTCGGGCGCATCGGTGTCGGCATCGGACACCGTCACGGTTGTCAACGTCGCTCCGACGGTGACGGCGACCTTGTCCTCGTCGTCGATCGACGAAGGAGACGGCATCACATTGGACGTCATCGTCGACGACCCGTCGCTGCTCGACTCGCACACCGTGATCGTCGACTGGGGCGAAGGGTGGACGGTGGTCGACGAGGCAGCGGGCGTCTTCGCAGACGGTGTCGACAACCGGTTCTCGAATGTCGAGATCGCCGCCGGAGGCGATCGATCCGTGACGCTGAGCAACCTCTACGGCGACGACGGCTCGTTCGAGATCGCGATCGCCGCGGTCGACGACGACGGCGGTGAGGGCGCAACGATCCAGACGCTGCGCGTTGACAACCTCGACCCGGTGGGAGGACTGACCGGGCCCGACGAGTTGCTCATCGGGATCGTCGGTCAGCCGTTGACCTTCGATGCGGTCGCCGACGATGCTGGTTCCGACGACGTGACCTTCGTGTGGACGGTCGACGGCGAGGTCGTCGCCGAACGAACGTCGAGGGTCGACTCGCCGATCGTTGGTTCGGACGCGCACCCGTCGCCGCAGATGGTGCCACGCGTCGGTGTCAGCGACAGCTTCGAGTTCTCGCTCGACGAGGCGTGTCGTGCCGAAGTCGCGCTCCTGATCGTCGACGACGACGGTGGCACGACCGAAGTGGAGTCCCGCACGGTGGTCGTGCTCGGTGATGCCGAGGGCAACCCGCGAACCCCCGGCTCGTGGGCGGCTCAGTACCGCAGAGGTCAGATCGACGCCGAGCAGGCAGCCTGCCTGAGCGGCGTCGTCGGCGAACTGTCGGCGGGAATCGCTGCCGCCGACGTGGCTGCCCTCGACGGTCGCGGTGTGCCGGTACTGCTCGCCGAGGCCCCGGCGAGGGGTGACAAGCTCGCCCGGGAGCAGCATCAGTTCGACCAGCAGCTCGTGGCCACGCTGTTGAACGTCGCGGTCGGTCTGGCGGACCTTGGTCGGTCTGACGGCGGCAGCACGCTGGCGGAGGTGATCGCCGAGGTCGAAGCCGTCCGGTCGACGTCGACCGATTGGCGCGAGGTCCGCGACGCCACGCGCCGGATTCGGACCTTCTGACCCGAGGCCACACGCAGCCGCCGCGGGTCGGGTTCGCTGCTGGAGCCTCATGAGAGGCTCCGGCGGCGAACCTGCTCAGATGCCGTCGGCGGCTGCGGCGCCCGCCGCGTCCTCGACCAAATCTTCGCCGTCGGCGGCGCGGGCGCGCTGCGCGGCGAAGACCGGCGGGTGATCTCGCCACGGGTCGGGGAGGGTCCCGGCTTCGGCGTCACGGATCGTCCGCCACACCCGCTCGGGCGTGCACGGCAGGTCGATGTGGCGCACGCCGAGATGTGACACGGCATCGATGATCGCGTTCTGAGCGGCGGGGGTCGCACCGATGGTCGCGGCCTCACCGATCCCCTTCGCTCCCAGCGGGTTCAGCGGCGTCGGCGTCTCGGTCGACACCGGTTCGAACATCGGCAGCTCCGCCGCCGTCGGGATGCCGTAGTCGGCCAGATTGGAGGTGATCGGGTTACCGGCTTCGTCGAAGGCCACCTCTTCCCACAGCGCCTGACCGAGGCCAGCGGCGATGCCGCCGTGCTGCTGTCCCTCGACCAGCAGCGGGTTCAGCACCGTGCCACAGTCGTCGACCGCCACGTGACGGAGCACCTTCACGTCGCCGGTGTCCCGGTCGACCTCGACCACCGAGATGTGGGCGCCGAAGGGGAAGGTCGCACCCTCCTGCACGAAGTCGAACTCACCCTGCAGCGGGCTGCCGTCGGCCTCGGCCTGCTTGGCGACCTCGCCCCACGACAACGCCTGTGCCGGCACGCCGGCCACGCCGATCGTGCCGGCGGCGGTGTCGACCACGATGTCGTCGACCGCCGCCTCCAACAACCGTGCCGCGGTCTCGCGGGCCTGCTCGACCATCGCCTCGGTGGCCCCGCGAACCGCGGAACCTCCCAACTGCAGTGACCGAGACCCGCCGGTGCCGCCGCCGGTGCGAACGGCGTCGGTGTCGCCGTCGACCAATCGGATCGACTCGACCGGGATCCCGGTCTGCTCCGACACCAACATCGCGTACGCCGTCTGATGACCCTGGCCGTGACTCTGCGTACCGGCGAACATCGTCACCGACCCATCGCCGTGCACTTCCACCGCACCGAACTCGCTCGGCCCGCCACCTGCGGTGATCTCCACGTACGAGGCGACGCCGATGCCCAAGAGCTTCCGGTCGCCGGTGTCACGTCGCAGTTTCTGCTCGGCTCTCAGCTCGTCGTAGCCGACCACCTCGGCCGCCCGGTCGAGGGGGAGCGCATAGCGACCCGAGTCGTACACGACGCCGGAGTGCGTGGTGTAGGGGAACACCTCGTCGGTCAGCAGGTTCTTTCGGCGGATCTCGATCGGATCCATCCCCAACTCGAGAGCTGTCTGGTCGACCGCCCGCTCGAGCATCGCCGTGGCCTCGGGGCGCCCAGCACCGCGGTACGCACCCATCTGGGTCGTGTTCGTGACCGCCACGGCGATGTCCACCTGGACCTGGTCGAACGAGTACGTCCCCTGCGCCATGCGTCGCGTGCCGCCGGGGAGGTAGGCACCCACCGTGGGATACGCGCCCGCGTCGCCGAGCAGGTGAACCCGCAGTTTCGTGAACGTGCCGTCGGCCCGAACTCCCAGTTCGACGTGTTGCACCTGGCCGCGACTGTGCGGCAGCGTCATCATGTCCTCGCTGCGCGTCGGCGTCCACGTGACGGGTCGTCCTGTCCGCAGTGCGCATGCGGCCACCACCGTGTACTCCGCGTGCAGGCCAGCCTTGCCGCCGAAGCCGCCTCCGACCTGCGGGGTCACGACTCGAACCTGTGTCTGCTCGAGGCCCAGCGCCTGGCACACCTGGCCGTGTACGAGATGGGGCATCTGGTTCGAGACCCACAACGTCAGGCGGCCCGATGTGGGGTCGACCTCGGCCGCGGCGCCGTCGGGTTCCATCGGTGCGACCGCCATCCGCTGGTTCACGTAGGTCCCCCGTACGACGCGCTCGTCGTCGAAGACGACCGGCGCATCGTCGACAACAGCGCTGGCCTCGTTGCTCTCGTGCGGCTCGAAGATCACCGCAGCGTCCTCGGCGAATGCATCGGCTGGATCGACCACCGCGTCGAGCGGCTCGATGTCGGCCCACACGGTCTGTGCGGCGTCGGCGCCCGCCTGTGGCGACTCGGCGAGGATCACGGCGATCGGGTCGCCCACGAAACGCACGCGCCCCTGAGCCAACGGCGGACGCTTGAAGTCACGGTGGACCGGGGCGAACCCGTGGTGCGGCTTCACGCCCAGTTCGTCGGCGGTCAGCACCTCGAACACCCCGGGCATCGATCGTGCCTCGTCGACGTGGATCTCGCCGAGTTCCCCGAACGCCACGTCGGACCGCACGAACACCGCGTGCAGCGGGCGATCGAGCACGAGATCGGCCAGGTACCGCTGATCGCCGCGCAACAGACCGGGGTCCTCGGTTCGCTGGACCCGCGTGCCGATGATCGAGCCCGGGCGGGGAGCGGGGGCGGTGGAACCGTCGGTGACCGTCACACCACGAACCTAGGTGGCGACGCGACGAATCGCGCCAGTGCAACAGCCGACCGAGACGCGGTTGATCCGAGTACCTTCCTGCGTCGTGGAAGAGCGTCCGTTCGGAGTCGTCGGTGGGGGAATCGTGGGGCTGGCGATCGCTCGGGAGGTCACGCGCCGCTACCCGGGCCGTGAGGTCGTCGTGTTCGAGAAAGAAGCCGAGCTCGCCACGCACCAGACCGGGCACAACTCGGGCGTGGTGCACGCCGGGATCTACTACAAACCCGGCCGCTTGAAGGCCGAGCTCTGCACTCGCGGGCGGCACCTGCTCAAGGACTTCTCCGCCGAGCACGACATCGAATACAACGAGTGCGGCAAGCTCGTGACCGCGATCGATGAGTCCGAGATGGAACGACTCGATGCGCTCGAAAGCTCCGCGACCGAGAACGGTGTGCCGGGCCTCCGTCGCGTCGACGCGAAAGCGATCAAGGAGATCGAGCCGCACGCCGCCGGCATCGCCGCGCTGCACTCACCGGCCACGGCGATCATCGACTATGGCGCCATCGCTCGCGCGTACGCGTCGGCCGTCGAGAAGGCCGGTGGCCGCATCGTCCTGAACGCCCGGGTCACCGGGATCGACCGCACGGGCAGCGGCATCACCGTCACCACCCCGAACGAAACCGTCGAGGTCGACAAGCTCGTGATCTGCGCCGGCCTGCAAGCCGACCGGGTCGGCCGCAACGGCGCCGAGGCCCCCAAGGCGCGCATCGTGCCGTTCCGCGGCGAGTACATGGACATCAAGCCGGAGAAACGAGACCTCGTGCGCGGCCTCATCTACCCCGTGCCCGACCCGCGGTATCCGTTCCTCGGCGTGCACTTCACCCGACGGGTGAACGGCGTGGTCGACATCGGTCCGAACGCGGTGCTCGGCCTCGACCGAGAGGGGTACGGCCGGCTCAGCGCCCGCAGCAAGGACATCCGTGACATCGCGACCTGGCCGGGGTTCTGGCGGATGGCGTCTCAGCACTGGAAGACCGGCGCGAAAGAGGTCTACGGCTCACTGTCGGTCAAGGCGTTCATGAAGGGTGCGAGCCGCTACGTGCCCGAGATCGGGGTGGATGACGTCGAGCGCGGCACCGTCGGCGTGCGAGCCCAAGCCGTCGACCGCGACGGCTCGCTCGTCGACGACTTCCGGATCGAGGACGAAGACGGCATCGTCAGCGTGCGGAACGCCCCGTCGCCGGCTGCCACGTCGAGCTTGGCGATCGCCGAATACGTGCTCGACGCAATCGAACGCGACTGACGAGCCCGACGAGATCGGCTTGCGCCCAACCGGTCGAGCGGCCAGGCGGGACCGCGTGCGGCGTCGCGTTGCATCATGAGCATCGGCGACGATTCGACCGCAGCGCATCGCGTCGTCTGAGATCGCACTGCTGTCGCTCACACGTCTTGGCGAGAACAGAGAGGACTCCGAGATGACACGAAGCGCCCCCCATCCGAACGCGGCGCCGTGGCCACCGGGTCACGAGCCGACCGAGTTCCAACAGGACGTGATCGATGCGGTGAGCGCGCTGCGCCCCGGAGAACTCGTGACGTTCGGCGAGCTCGCGATCGAGTTGGGTCGGCCTGGTGGGGGCCAGGCGGTCGCCAACGTCCTGCGCGGGGTTCCCGACCTGCCGTGGTGGCGGGTCGTGCCCGGCGAGGGCCGCCTGTATCGAGATCTCGTCGCCGCGCAACAGCCGCTCCTCGAAGCTGAAGGCCATCGCGTCGATCAGCACCGTCGAGTACACCCGCCCGACTGAGAGCCAGCAACGATCGTGTCACGGTTGCCGAGGCATCATTGTCTCGACGCGTCGGGAGCCCGGCGGTCAAGCTGAGCAACGGTCGTCGTGACCGCTGGAAAGAGAGGACACACACATGGGAGTGATCACCGAACTGGGGTACGAGGTGAAGGACGCGAACGCGGTCCAGCGCCTGACACAGAAGATCGCGGCGAGCGGGCCGGGCTCGTGGGTCTTCCAACGAACACTCTTTCCGATCGACAAGTGGCTGTTCCGCGTCACCAAGGGGCGCGTGACGGTGCCGGGTCTGCTGGCGGGCCTCCCCGTGATTCTGTTCTCCACGACCGGCGCGAAGACCGGCAAGGCGCGCACGATGCCGCTGGTCGGGGTTCCGCTGGGCGATGACATGGCCGTCATCGGTTCGAACTACGGCCAGACCGCCACGCCCGGCTGGGTTCACAACCTTCGTGCCACGCCCGACGCAACGGTCGCCTACCGGGACGCAACGGTCGGCGTGACCGCGCGCCGCGCCGACGATGCCGAGACCGAACGAGCCTTCGAGGTGGCCTCCGGCTTCTATGGGGGCTTCAAGGAGTACCGCCAGCGCGCGTCGCACCGCGAGATCGAGGTCTACGTTCTCGAGACGCGAGCGGGCGAGTAGGGCCCGCTCAGTCGTTCACGCGGGCGCGGGGCGCTCGGCGTTGCCTCGGCGCAGCGTCGAGCCGTCGTCGGAGACGGTGAGACGGTCGAAGTCGCGGGCAAGGTGGAGGCCGCCGTCGAAGTGTTCGCGGGCCTCGGCTCGGACGTCGTCGATCGTCGCGCCGTTGCCCGACTCCTTGTAGCGGGCGCTGAAGTGGGTGAGGATCAGGTTGCGGATTCCGTGTCGCGACGCGGCTGCCGCGACGCGAGCGGCCGTGCTGTGGCCGTGGTCGTCACCGAGTACGTCGAGGACTGGCTCGGTGTAGGTCGCCTCGTGAACGGCCACGTCGGACCCTCCGGTTCGTTCGAACAGCGCCTCGGGAGCGCTGTTGTCGCCCGCGATCACGATCCGACGACCGCGCCGAGCCGGTCCCATGACCTGGTTCGGCCCGACCGTCGTGCCGTCGTCGAGGAGGACCGAGTTACCGCGCTGCAAACGCCCGAACAGCGGACCAGCGGGCACACCGAGCGACCGGGCGGCATCGACGTCGAACGCGCCAGATCGTTCCGATTCGTTGATCGACCAGGCGAAGCTCGTGACCCGGTGAGTGAGCGGGACCGCATCGATCGTCGATGCTGCGTCGTCGACCACACGCTCACCATCCGGGGCGACTTCGTGGACGTGAAGCGGATAGGTGAGATGAGTGCTCGAAGCGCCGAGCACCGTGGTGAGCAGTCGGTCGAGGCCGGGCGGCCCGAAGATCGTGAGCGGCTCGGTCGTCCGTGCCATCGAGCGCGAACCGAGCAACCCGAACAAGCCGAAGCAATGGTCACCGTGCAGATGACTGATGAAGACTCGACGCAGCTTCGGGATCGTCAGTGGTGTTCGGAGCAACTGGTGCTGTGTGGCCTCACCGCAGTCGAACAGATCCCATCGAGAAGCGACACGCATCGCCAATCCGGTGACGTTCCGATCGAGCGTCGGAGCTCCCGACGACGTGCCCAGGAAGGTCAGCTCCATCAGCTCGTTCCTAGCACGGCGATCCGCCGAACGGACCGAGCGAATCTCGTCGCGGCCGATGCGCCGCTCGCGCTGCCCACGACCTTCCGTAGCGCCTACGGTGGGTCGTCGTGACCGACGTCGCTCACAACCCGGTGGCCATCGATCACGCCGACCACGAACATCAGCACGGCGCGGGCCGCTTCGCGTGGGGGCCGATGGTCGTGATGATCCCGCTCGTCCTCGCGCTGCTCGTGCGCAGCCGGATCGGCTGGTTCCAGGACGACGAACTCCGGCTCTGGTCGACGCTCTTCGTGTCGATCAGCTTGCAAGCGCTGCCATTCCTCGCGCTCGGCGTAGCGATCAGCGGCGGGATCGCAGCATTCGTGTCGCCGGACCTCGTCCAGCGGCTCGTCCCGAAGCGTCCACTGTTCGCAGTTCCTGCAGCCGGGGCCGCTGGGCTGGCGCTCCCGGGCTGCGAGTGCGGCTCCGTCCCGATCGCCGGACGGCTCATCTCTCACGGCACGCCACCGGCCGCTGCGCTCACGTTCCTGCTCGCGGCGCCGGCGATCAACCCGGTCGTGCTCGTGGCGACCGCCGTCGCGTTCCCGAACGACCGGATGGTCGTGCTCGCTCGCTTTCTCGCCTCGTTCATCGTCGCGATCTCGATCGGCACCTGGTGGGCGCGCCGCAACGACGTGAAGATGTTCGAGAAGCTCACCGAGCACCAGCACCACGACCCGCGACCCCGTTGGCGGCAGTTCGTCGATGTGTCGTCGCGCGACTTCGTGCACGCTGGCGGTTACCTCGTTGTCGGGGCCTTCGCGGCGGCGACGCTCCAGCTCGTGGTTCCCCGCTCGGCGCTCGACGTGCTCGCCGACAACGAACTGCTCTCGATCCTGCTCCTTGCCTCGCTCGCCGTGCTGTTGTCGATCTGCTCGGAAGCGGACGCGTTCGTCGCCGTGGGCTTGCCGCAGTTCTCGCTCACGTCGCGCCTCGTGTTCCTCGTCGTCGGCCCGGTCATCGACATCAAGCTCATCGCGATGCATGCGGGCGTGTTCGGCCGGCGCTTCGCGATGATCTTCGCTCCCGTCGTGTTCGTCGTCGCCATCGTCGTGTCGGTCATCGTCGGGCAGGTGCTGTTGTGAACCGCCTCGGACGCGCCACCTTGATGTTCCTCATCGGAATCGTCGTGATGCGCCTCGTGATCAGTGGCGAGTACGGGTTCTTCGTCCAACAGCGCATGCAGATCCCGCTCGCGGTCGCCGGGGTCTTGCTCCTTGTGTTCGGCGTGATCGAACTCGTTGCCGCTTTCCGATCGGAGTCGTCCGACCCCGAGGCGTCCACGCGTTCGATCAGCCCAACGGTCGGCTGGCTCCTCGCAGCACCGCTCGTCGTGCTGCTCGCGGTCGCCCCGGCCGCGCTCGGCGCAGCGGCTGCTGAGCGCGTCGATTCGATCGTGCCCGCTGAACCGTCGCCGTCCGACGACAGCCTGCAGGCGCTCGACGACAGCGGCGGTCCCGTGCCGCTCAAGGTCTCGGACTTCCTGACGCGTGCGATCTGGGACGACACGGGTTCGCTGATCGACACCGAGGTCGAGCTCGAAGGGCTCGTGGTGAACGCTGACGAGATCGACGACGGTTTCTGGCTCACGCGCTTCGCCGTGAGCTGTTGCGCAGCCGACGGCCTGCCGCTCCAGGTGGCGATCCGTGGTGTCGAGCGCGAGTTCGACAACGACGAGTGGGTGCGCGTCGTCGTGGTGTGGAACGAGCCGCCGGGTGGCGAATACGGGCCCGATGATCTGATCGAAGCGCGTCTCGTCGACATCGAAGTCGTCGAGAACCCGCCGAACGATCCGTACGAATCGCCGTTCTGACGCGACGGGGGCCCCGAGGCGCTGCTCAGCCGAATGTACGTCGCCAGAACGCTCGACGGGGCCTGACAGCCGTGTCGTTCGCTCGCCCGTCGCCGGGGGAGGACGGGACCGGCTCCGGCGGTTCAGGTTGGGCGCCGCGCCCGGTCGTGCGCCAACGCTCGACGATCGACTCGATGTCGAGCGGGCCGATCGAGCTCGGCGGTCCCCACGTCGCGCCGCGGTTGACCGCTCGGATCCGCTCGTTGAGTTCTTCGACGATCGAGCGAACGGTGGCCTCGTCGGGCGCGACCATCGCCTGTTGGAGCGACTCATCACGGTCGTGGCGAATCGCGATGGTCGGTGGAGTGACCAACACGTCTTCTCGAGCGAGCTTCGCTCGGATCCACCAGTCGTCGTCGTGCGGTCGGTCGAGATCGCCGATGGGCTTGCCGTGACCTTCCAGGTCGTCGAACGCACCTGCTTCGGTGGCCTCCACGATCTGCCGGTCGATCCACGACTCCCACGACAAGCCCGGCGGTTTGCGATCGGTCATCGCCGCCCACTCTCGTGCTGCGCGTCCACGCCCTTCAGCTTGCGCCGGATGACCGTTCGGCGCAAGTCGCACCTGGCACACCGCCGGCACGATCGAGCAACCTCACCACCTGCGCACGCGACGTTGCAGCGGGCCGGCGACCAACCGGAGCCGATCGTGCGCTTCGGCGGCTGTCGCTGTCGTAGGTTCCGACCGTGCAACGACGAATCGTGATCACCGGCGTCAACCGGGGCCTCGGCCGAGAACTCGCTCGTGTCCTCGCCGAACGCGGCCACCGCGTCTGGGGCACGAGCAGGAACGGCGAGGCGCCCGGCGGGCTCGAGGCATGCGTCGCGCTCGACGTTCGTGACGACGCGTCGATCAGGGCGGCCGTGCGCGAGATCTCGGGCGAGACCGACGGCATCGATCTCCTCATCAACTCCGCAGGTGCTGATGCACGCAGCTTCGGGGCGCCCGAGGAAGGTCGAGGACCCTTCGACGTCGACGCGGCGATGTTCAACGCAGTGTTCGACGTGAATGCCACGGGTCCGATGCTCGTCACCAAGCACTTGCTCCCGCTCCTACAGGCCGGCTCCGATTCGATGATCGTCAACATCAGCTCGCAGCTCGGTTCGATGCAGGTCGCCGCTCGCAAGGGTCGAGACACCGCCTACTGCGTCTCGAAGGCTGCACTCAACATGCTGAGCGTGAAGTCAGCCGAAGCGCTTCGCGGCGACAAGATCGGCGTCGTGATGCTTCACCCAGGCTGGCTCACCACCGACATGGGCGGCCCGGGCGCCCAGCTCGATCTCGCCGACACCTCGCAGACGATTGCCTCCACGATCGAAACGCTCGGCTTCGCCGACACCGGTCGGTTCGTTCGGTGGGACGGCCACGACCATCCTTGGTGACGTCCGGGGATCGGGCTCAGTCGTCGGCGCGGCGAGCGATGCCTGAGATCCCGTCGACGATCTGTCGCCAGTAGGTCTTCGGCAAGTCGTGGCCCATCTGCCCGAGCACCATCAGGTCAGCAGCGGGGATCGCTGCCGCCGTCGCTTCCCCGCCCGACAGCGTCACCAGTGGGTCCTCGCGACCGTGGATCACCAGTGTCGGCACGTCGAGCTTCCTCAGGCGCTCGGTGCGATCACCCGTCGCCGCGATCGCGGCGATCTGGAACGCGACGCCTCCCGGATGGAAACATCGGTCGTAGGCCTCGATGGCGCGGGCACGTGCCTCCGCCTCGTCGAACAGCGATCCGCAGATCGCCTGGCTCGTCACCACGTTCGCGTCGATCGCCTCGCTCCGACCAGTCGGGGGTGGCGCCAGCAGGGCGGCGATCGCTGTCGGCTCGGGCTGCCCAACGTCGGCAGCGCCCGTCGTCGACATGATGCTGGTCATCGACAGCACGCGGTCCGGGTGCTCGATCGCCATCATCTGCACGATTATCCCGCCTATCGAGGCGCCGACGATCTGGGCGGCCTCGATGCCGTGTGCGTCGAGCAGTCCGACGGCGTCGTTGGCCATCGTCGACAGCGTGTAGGGCGCTTCGACGGGCTCGCCGGACAGCGCGGCTGT
>JBGCFW010000373.1:0-12166 GCA_045107155.1 Ilumatobacter sp.
TGTCGAGCGCTGCCACGAGCTGCCCGTGCTGGTCGGTACGCAAGGGCGACAGGAGCCGACGCGCGATCTCATCAGATCGTTGATCGAGCTCGTTCCACGCCGCCTCACCGTCAGCGGTCAGGGCCGCGACGCGACGGCGCCGGTCGTCATCATCGGCGCGCATCTCGACGAGTCCGTCACCCTCGAGGTTCCGGAGCAGACGACTGACGTAGCCAGAGTCGGCGCCGGTACGCCGACGGAGTTCGTGCACCGTGACCGGCCCGAGACCGATTTCGTAGAGGAGGCGCGCAGCCGCTAGCGGCCGGCCGGTACCCAGGAAGCTGTCGTCGAGCACGCCCACGCGTGGCGTGTACGACCGGTTGAACCGGCGCAGGGTGTCAACAGCGTTGTCGAACATTCCCTGACCTTAGTCAGAGATTGCTCGGCAGGCGATGTCAGTGCTCGTTTGGTCGGCGCCGTGCCCCCCGTTGATCAGGACGCGTAGGTCTGGAGCTGGCCACCGTCGGCTGCGAGCTGCTTCAGGAGCGGGCTGAGCTCCCAGTGTTTGCCACCCAGCGAGTCGGCATAACCCTCAATCTTCGACACGATCTCCGCGAGCCCGACCGAGTCGGCCCAGTGCATCGGTCCCCCGCGGTAGACCGGCCAGCCGTACCCGTTGACCCACACCACGTCGATGTCACTTCCCCGGATCGCGATCTTCTCCTCGAGGATCTTCGCGCCCTCGTTGACCATCGGGTAGAGCAGGCGCTCGAGGATCTCCTGGTCCGTCACCTCACGCTGTTCGTGGCCCTTCGACACGGCGAAGTCCTTGATCATCTGCTCGACCTCCGGGTCAGGCGTGGCGGCGCGAGTGTCCGGGTCGTAGGTGTAGTAACCCCGGCCGTTCTTCTGGCCGCGGCGCCCGTTCTCACAGAGGATCTCGCGGATCGTCGACGACGACGAGGTCGCTTCCTTCCAGCCGATGTCCAGGCCGGCGAGATCGCCCATCGAGAACGGCCCCATCGGGAAGCCGAACTCGTAGAGCACACTGTCGATCTGCGCCGGGGTCGCACCTTCCATCAACATGCGCTCCGCTTCGGCACCGCGCATGAAGAGCATCCGGTTGCCGACGAACCCCGGGCAGACGCCAACCATCACGGCGACCTTCTTGATCTTCTTGCCGATCGCCATCGTGGTCGCCACGACGCTGTCCGACGATGCGGAACCCCGCACGTTCTCGAGCAGCTTCATCACATTGGCCGGTGAGAAGAAGTGCATCCCGATGACGCTCTCGGGGCGAGAGGTGACCGAGGCGATCTCGTTCACGTCGAGCGCCGAGGTGTTCGATGCCATGATCGCTCCCGGCTTGCAGATCTCGTCGAGCTCCTTGAAGATCGTCTTCTTCAACTCCATGTCCTCGAAGACGGCCTCGATCACCATGTCGCAGTCGGCGAAGTCCTGCTTCGAGGTGGAGCCGGTGATGAGCGCCATCCGCTCCTCGGCCTGCTCGGCAGTGGTCGAGCGCGAGCGCTCGTAGTTCTTCCGCACGACGCCCAGACCACGGTCGAGCGAGTCCTGATCGCGTTCGACGATCGTGACCGGGATGCCGACGTTGGCGAAGTTCATCGCGATGCCGCCGCCCATCGTTCCCGCACCGAGAACGCCGACCCTCTCGACGTCGATCAACGGGGTGGTCTTGTCGATGTCGGGGATCTTGTTCGCAGCGCGTTCGGCAAAGAAGTAGTACCGCTGCGCCGCAGACTGTGGCCCGGTCATCAGCTCCATGAAGAGCTGGCCCTCCACCTTCAGGCCGTCTTCGAAGGACTCGTTGCACGCGGCTTCGATGCAGCGGATGTTGTATTCCGGCGCCAGGAAGCCACGGGCCTTCCGAGCGATGCTCTTGCGGAAGTTCGCGAAGATCGTCTCGTCACCACGATGGGCATCGACTTTCTCGTTGCGGTCGCGAACCTTCACCAGCGGCATCGACTCGTTCACCGCCCGAGCGGCGAAGGCAACAGCAGCCGGTCGCAGACCGTCGTAGTCGGCGTCGACGACCTCGTCGACGAGCCCACCGTCGGCCGCCTCTGCGGCTCCAACGTGCCGTCCCGACGTCATCATCTCGAGCGCCTTGGCAACACCAACGAGGCGCGGCAGGCGCTGCGTACCGCCGGCGCCGGGCAGGAGGCCGAGGTTCACCTCCGGAAGCCCGAACTTCGCCGACGCGAGCCCGACTCGGTAGTGCGCACACAGCGCGGTCTCGAGACCTCCGCCCAGCGCCGTGCCATGCACTGCCGCCACGATCGGAATCTCCGACTCCTCCATCACTCGCTGCACGTCGAGCAAGCTCGCCGCCTTCGGCGCCCCGCCGCCGAACTCGGTGACATCGGCGCCGGCGATGAAGGTGCGGCCTGCGCACATGACCACGATCGCTTGCGCACCCTCCGCGGCCGCTTTGGGGATCGCCTCGAACAACCCCTGACACACGTGCCAACTCAACACGTTGACCGGTGGATTGTCGATCACCACGAGCGCGACGTCGACGCCGTCGTGTTCGACGCGTTCGAGGGAGACGGACTGAGAGATCTCGACAGATTCGGACATCAGGCCAGCTTGGCAGCCGACCGACGCCGCCACCGATTCCAGCGACCGACGTCAGCCGCCCGCGAACTCGGCGGTTGCACCATCGACGACTTCGGGTCCGATGCCGCACTTGCCCAGCGACGCCTTCACCTGCTCCACCGCTGCAGGCGCTCCGCTCGCGAGGTCGAGCAGAATCGTCGGCCCGCCCTCGCCGAGCGCCGTCTCGAGGCCACAGTTCGCTGTCATCGGCTCCACGTCCTGGCCGACCCGATCGTCCGGGCCACCGCCGGTCAGCAGGTAGAAGACGATCTGCTGAATCGGGTCCTCTGGCGGGTCGGCGGAGAATCCCGCCGGATCGATCTCGGGAGCGTCTTCGGCCTCGGGCTCCTCCACCTCGGGCTCCTCCGCCGCTGGCTCGTCCGCCGCTGGCTCGTCGGCGGGCGCATCAGCGGTGGGCTCCTCGACGACCGGCGGCAGCGGCTCGCCGCGCAGCGATGCGACAGCTCGGTCGACCTGGTTCTGCGTGATTCCACAGTCGAGTGCGGCCGGCTCGACGAACGCGACGGCTTCTTCCGACGCCTGTGCCGCACCGACCGCGAGGAGCTCCTCCTCGGTGGTCCGGGTCAGGAGTGTCTCGATCGCACAGTTCGCGACGTTCGCTTCGACGCCGATGTCAGCGCTCGTGAACAGATCGAAGAGCACCCCGGCAACGAGCGTGTCGGGACGCTCGGTCCCGAACGTGGACGGGTCGATGGCCGGCCCGGCCGGCTCCGGCGGCTCGTCATCGGTGTCGTCGGTCTCCGGCGCCTCCTCCTCCGGCGGCGGCTCGGTGGTGGTCGTCGTGGTGGTCGTGGTGGTGGTCGTGGGGAGTGGGACCGCGGCAAAGGCGACCTCCTCGGCAGATCCACTGCTGGTGTCGGCAGTGGCGTACACCCCGATCGCAGCAGCCACGAGCGCAACGGCGCCGACGCCCGCACCGACCATCTGCTTGCCGGGCACGACCGCGGCGAGTCGCACCGAGTTGCCGGGCAACGCCCCCTGCTCCTGGGTCCCGAGCCAACCCTTCTCGTCGATCCACACCGACAGCGGCGGCATGGCGACCAGCGCGGCGAGCAGTGCGATCGCGACGTTGAGCGTCACGATGATGCCGAAGTCTCGAAGCAAGGGCAGCGGCGAGAACACCAGCACGCCGAATCCGCCGATCGTGGTCATCGCCGAGGTGAAGAAGGCCCGGCCGGTCCGCGACGCCGCCCGGTCGGTCGACTCGCGTGGACTCAACCCGTTCTGTCGTTCTTCGAGGTATCGCCCGAGGATCAACACCGAGAACTCGGCGCACGTGGCGATCACGAGTGGTCCACTCACCGTGGTGAGCGGGCTCAGCTCGAAGCCGAGCAGACCGACGAACAGCGACGAGGCGCCGACCGCGATCAACACCGGAACGAGCGCGAGTGCCGCACGGACGAGGCTGCGGAATCGAATGACGAGGAACAGCCCTGCGAGCACCAGTGCGAGATACGTGAGGTTGGCGCGGTTCGCCGACAGGTTCTCGAGCAAGCCGATCCCGACCGTGGCAAGACCGGCAGGCGTGGCCTTCGCCGGGTCCTGACCCTCGTCGAGTCCGTCGCGCAAGATGCTCTCGGCCGGCACATCGAGCGCCCCGATGCGAGCATCGAGGTCCGCGGCGAGTTCGTCGACCAGCACGGCGCGATCTTCCAGGCTCGCCTGAACCAGGCGCAGGTTCACCTGCACCGCCGTCGGGTTCTCGACATCGTTCACGAGCGCCGCCGCGATGTCGGGGGTGACCTCGGCGGCATCGAGCGCTGCATTGACGATGTCCTGTGAGGTCGGCGGGATCGCCGTCGCTCCGTCGATCGCGATGACCTTCTCCATGGTCCCGACGAGACTCGAGGTCGCGACCACCTCCGGCCGCTCCTCGGCGTCGACCGTGAAGCCCCAGACCAGGTCGACGATCTGCTGGTCGAAGACGTTGTTCGCGGTGACGAGCACGCCGAGCGTCGACGCGAAATCGGTTTCCTCGGCCAAGCGGTCGATATCGGCGACCGTCTGGCTGCTCTGGTCGATCCATTCGATCGGATCGGACTGGATCTTCGTGCGACCCTCGACGAGCACACCGCCGATGAACAAGACCGATGCCAATGCGATGATCGGCACACCGAGGTTGGTGGGTAGACCACCCAGCCGCACGACCAGCTTCTCGACGGCGGACTCTTCGCGGTCGTCGGTGCGCTTGGTCCACTCGCGGATGCCCAGCACGGACACCGGCACCACGATGCCGACGATCACCAGCATGACCACGCCGACCGCGAGCAGGACACCGAAGTCGCGGATCATCGGCACCTTCGAGATGCGCAACGCGAGGAAGGCGAGAATGCCGGTGACCACCGCTGCCAGCAACGGCGGCGCCACGTTCGACACGGTCTCCGCGATGGGGTGCTCGTCCTTGTCGAGCACCACCTCTTCCTCGACGCGATTGTGGATCTGGATCGCGAAGTCGATGCCGAGGCCGATCAGGATCGGCAGACCAGAAATGGTGACCAGCGACAGGTCGATGCCGATCAGACCGAGGAGCGAGAACGCCCAGACCACACCGATGAACACCGCGAGCAGCGGAAGGAGGCGCCAGCGCACCTTGAAGATCAGCGCCAGCACGATGGCCATCACGACCAGAGCTGCAGCGCCGAGGGTCAGCATCCCGCCTTGGAGGTAGTCGTTGATCTCACCCAGATAGATCGGCGAGCCGGTCACCGTGAGTTCGAAGCCCTCGAACGATGCGGTGTCGAGGATCTCGAGCGCATCGTCGGTGCTCGCGGTCAGCTCGTCGAGCGTCGCGTTGCCCTTCAAGACGATGCCTCCGACTGCGGTGCCGTTGACCGGACCATCGGCGACGTTGGGGAAGGTGCCACGCAACGACTCACGAACGACGAGGTCGGCCTCTGCCGGCGCGACCAGTCCATCGGCACCCTGCTCCCAACCGGTGTTGTCGAAGATCAGCGTCTGGTTCCAGACCGGGTCGCCGATGACCTGCTCGTCGGCGGCGCCGCGGCGTGCGATCGAGATGCCTGCATCGGCCTGACGCACGGATGCCCCGGCCTCGTCGCGGCCGATCGCTGCGAGCAGCGCGTCCTGGCCCGTGCCCCCGCCGACGAGTTCGGACGAGAACATGAGCGATGTCAGCGGCGTGACGACACGGGCCTCGGGAAGCGCTGCTCCGAGCTCGGCGTTCAGTCGCTCCAGCTCGGTGAGATTCGCACCTTCGAAGAGCTGTGTGACGTCGGCGTCACCTTCCGACGAGAACAGCAGGATGATCGTCTCGCCACCGAAGTCGTCTTGAAACGCGACGTTGTCGATCGCCGTCTGCGAGTCCGGGTTGAGGTAACTGTCCTGGCCGGTCGCGAACTCGATGCGCGTCGCGCCCACCGCGACGAGCAGAACGGTGAGGACGACCATCACGACAGCGACGACCTTCCACTGTTTGCCGAGCTGAATGCCCGTGTTGCGCCAGAACTGTTCCATGTCGATCCCCCTGTCGTCTCGGCCGAGCCGAGTTGCCGCGTTCGCGAGCGTTCGCGACGGCGAGCTTCAAACTAGATCGTGTGACGGCGGCCACGCGCAAGCCCGCTGGTTCCCGACTCCGCAACGAGCCGAGCAACGGTGCGCGACGTCAGCCGCCGGCGCGGTGAAGGACCACGTCGACGTCGCCCGTCATCAGGGATTCGATCGCGACCCACGCCGCTCGAAGCCTGCCGTCGTCGCCCAGGTCGAGCGGTCCTGACCCGCCGTCGACATCGACGTCGATGCCATTCCGGGCGAGTTCGATGCACGCCACGGCACTCGTGCAGGATTCACCGTCGCGACTCGCCGACACCCACGCACCGAGCGGGTCGGCGCTGCCGCTTGCGACCGCGACCACCGCGGCGAGCACGGTGGCGTCGCGGGCGACCGCCTGGGAGATCACGGTGGCATCGGTGGTCGCGATTGCGTCAGGCGGCGGCGTCGGGCCGACGACGACGAGTCGCGTCCCACTGAAAATGGCCGCGTCGGGAACAGCCGCGGCGCCCGTGAATGTCGTCGATTCCGGCACTTGCCCGACGACTGCGGCGACGAGGTCGGTTGCTTCTCCAGATGCCGCGACGATCACTGCGGCACCATCACCCGCGTCACGCACCTGCTCGACCGCCGTATCGATCGAGTCCGGGTCCGAATCGTCGAGGTCGACCTCGACCACCACGGCACCGCGCGCCTCCAGCGACCCGACCGCGGAGGGGCGCACCGGCACGTCCGGCGACCCGAGCACCATGATCGTCTGGTACTCCCCGAGTGCGACGCGAGCCGCAACGGCGTCGAACAGCAGCGCCGACGAGGTCGCCATCTCGATCCGAGTGGCGTCACCGGGCACGATGTCGAGCCCTGCCTGCGTCACGACGATCGGTACCCCAGCCGCCGCGGCGTCGGCAGCGAGCAGACCGACATCGGGACCCGCGGCGATGAACGCATCGATGTCCGTCGCGCCAGAGTCGACGACTTCGAGCGTCACGCCCAGCGATGCGAGTTCGTCCGCAACGACCTGCGCGCCGGCGCGAGCCGCGGCATCGACGACGACCCGGACCGTGAGGTCGCCGACCGACTCGGGCACAGCGGGGTCCGCCAACGGCGTCTCGCGATCCTCGAGTCCCGACTCGGCATCGTCGTCGACGGCAACGACCGGATCCGCTGCCGGAGCGACGGAGTTCTCGATCGACGTCGCCGCCGGGACCGCAGCGCTGTCGCTTCCCCCGCACGCAGCGAGGACCGTCGCTGCGACGCAGACCGCAGCCGCCGGCCCACGCATCACGAACCGAACGCGAAGCCGAGGTCTGGCGCTGTCAACAGCGGTCGATAGTCGACGCCGCGCTCTTGAGCCATCGCCGCGCAGGTGCCGCCACGATCGACGATCACGCTCATGAAGACCGCGTGGGCGCCGAACGCCTCGATCTGATCGACCGCCTCGATCAGCGAGGTACCACGCGTGGTGGTGTCCTCGGTGACGAGCACCCGATCACCCGGCCGCAGCGCACCGGCGATGCGCCCAGTGATCCCGCCGGCCTTGGGCTCCTTGCGAACGCTGAAGCTCCGCAGGTCACCGCCACGCGTGCCGAGCACCGCCGCGACGCCGTATGCCATCGGATCGGCGCCGAGAGTGAGGCCACCGATCGCGTCAATGCCGTCGAGTTCGTCACCGAAGACCTCGACGATCGCATCGGTCACCGCGATGATCCCGTCCGCCCGACACGCCGTCTGCTTCGTGTCGAGAAACCAGTTGCTGGTGGCACCGGACTTGAGGACGAACTCGCCCGTCTTCACCGAATGCTCGATGACATGGCGACGCAGCGCGTCGAGCGTCGGCGACAGGTTGGGCAGGGCGTCGGACATCGAAGCGAAACTACTGGAGCGATCCGCTGCTAACACTCGACGACGCTGACAGGGATCCGTACCGCGAGGCCCCCTTCAGCGGTCTCTTTGTACTTGTGGTTCATGTCCTGCGCAGTTGCCCACATCGTCTCGATGACGTCGTCGAGCGACACTCGCGCCCGCTCGGGTTGACCAGCTCGCGCGAGTTGGCTGGCGGCGATGGCCTTCATCGCTCCCATCGCATTCCGCTCGATGCAGGGCACTTGAACGAGGCCGCCGATCGGGTCGCAGGTCAGGCCCAGGTGGTGTTCCATCGCGATCTCTGCCGCCATCAAGGACTGTTCCACCGTTGCGCCGAGCGCATCGGTGAGCGCAGCTGCCGCCATCGCTGACGAGACGCCGATCTCCGCCTGGCAGCCGCCGAGCGCCGCGGAGATCGTGGCGCCCTTCTTGAAGATCGATCCGATCTCAGCGGCGACGAGCAGGAAGCGATTCGCCACGTCGTCCATTCGTCTGGCCACGTCGTTCGCGACAGCGCCAGCGACCAGGTCGGAGCCCTCTGCCACCGTTGCGAGGTGATGCAACAACACCGCCGGGATCACGCCCGCCGCGCCGTTGGTGGGTGCGGTGACGACGCGACCGAATGCTGCGTTCTCCTCGTTCACGGCGAGCGCCAAACAGCTGATCAACCGGACGGTGTCGTCGAATCCGAGACCCGCTGCGACCAGTCCCGCGAACCACTCGTCCGGCGACGCGAACCGGTGGGCCGCTCCGAGGAGCGAGTCGTGGAGGTCCGCCGCCCGGCGGTCGACACCGAGACCGCCGGGCAGGATTCCTCGCGTCGAGACGCCGCGGAACACGCAGGCCAACATGGTGTCGCGGATCTCGCGCAGCCCTTCGTCGATGGCGGCATCGTCACGCCAGGTCCGCTCGTTGTGACGAACCACCGATGCGATGTCGAGGCCTGTCTCGCGGCACCATCGGGTCAGGTCGACAGCAGAACCGATGGCGTACGGCAACTCGACCGGCGACCCTGTGTTCGACGGTTCGCCGACATCCCCGTGCACGACGAATCCGCCTCCGATCGAGAATGCCGTGTGTGACACGGTCGCACCCGATGTGAACGTCGCGGTGAATCGCATGCCGTTGGGGTGCTGATCGAGTGTCACCGCCGGATCGAAGACGATGTCGCGTTCTCTCACGAAGTCGACCTCGTGCCGACCTCCGAGCGCGAGCGAGCCCGAAGCTCGCGTCTGCGGTCCGAGCTGCTGGACGATGTCGACGTCGCAGGCCACCGGGTCGTGGCCCGCCAGGCCCATCATCGTCGCGATTCCCGTTCCGTGTCCGCGACCTGTCTTGGCCAAGGACCCGAACAGCTCAACACGGACATGCGCCACACCGAACAGCTCGTCGCCCAGCGATTGAACGAAGTGCTCCGCCGCCCTCCACGGGCCGAGCGTGTGCGAACTCGACGGACCAACGCCGATCTTGAGCATGTCGAAGACGCTGATCGCCTCCGGAGGGATCGGCGCGTCACCGGTCATGCGTCGTCACGATCGCGGGCGTCGCGTACGAGCACCTCTTGCGCGATGGTCGCGACGTGGGCTCCATCGCCGGAGAACACATGACCCAGAGCCAGCCCGCGCCCGCCGACGAAGTGCTGGCACGTGAAGTCGTGGAGATGCCACCGGTCGGCTTCGACCGGCCGGTGGAACCAGACCGTGTGATCGAGGCTCGCGGCGAAACGATGACCGTCGGAGTCGGGGCCCGCCAGGGTGGGGTGCGCGCGACACACGGCGTCGGTGGGCATGTCGTCGGAGAGAAAAGCGAGCCAACAACGGTGGAGAAGCTGCGCGTTCGTGTCGGTGGGCGCGCCGAGATCGTCGGCGACGCGCATCCACGCGACAGCGCGTCCTGCACCACTGCGTGCCGGCCCCTTGATCGCGGTGTCGGGCACCTCGACGCGGTGGAAGACCGACGAGAACGCCGTGTCGTTCAATCCGTCAGGCCCGGGCAATCCGTCAGGCCCGGGCAATTCGTCAGGCCCGGGAACGTCGGGCATCTGAACGGTCTGCACCTGTGCAGACGCTTCGGGCCGTTGAAACGAACTCTCGGCGTTCAGAATCGCGCCGATCGCCTGGCGTGCCACGACGCGCCGTGTCGCGAAGCTTCGGCCGTTGCGGATCCGGTCGACTTCGTAACGGATCGGCTCCGACGCATCGCCGCGGCGGATGAAATAGGCGCGGATCGAGTGCGGTTCGAGGCCTTCGTCGACCGACAACGTGGCGGCTCGAAGCGCCTGAGCGACGATCTGGCCGCCGTAGAGACCTCCCCACGGGTACTGCGGGCCGACACCGACATGGACGTCGGCTCCATGTGGTGACAACTCGAACATCGTCACGCACGTTATTCGATTCAATGGTCAGCCCATAGACTGCCGGAATGTCTGCTAAGACCCCAATGTCAGAAGAACACAAGGCAGCACTCGCCCGCGGCCGCACCGAAGGCCGCATCGTGCGTGAGTACCTCGAAGGACTCCGGGCCACGAAGCCCAAGCGCGGGAGGAAGCGGACACCGGAAACGGTGCAGAACCGGCTCGATGCCGTCCACGCCGAACTCGTCGATGCCAGCCCGATGGACGAGCTGCTGTTGATTCAGGAACGCAAGGATCTCGAGGCCGAGCTCGAGTCGATGCAGAACACGGTCGACATGACTGCACTCGAAGACGCCTTCGTCGGCGTGGCGAAGAGCTACAGCACGAGCAAGAAGATCTCGTACTCGAGCTGGCGCGACGTCGGCGTCGAGGCCAGCGTTCTCAAGCGCGCCGGCCTCCAGCGCGGCGACTGAGCCGCCAGGCGGGCTCAGATCTCGACGGCGTCGAGCTGATCGAAGATCAGTCCGAGATTCGACAAGCTGCGCCGCAGATCGAACGCGTCGTCGAGGACCTCGTTGGGGACCTCGTCATCGGCCTCGAGCAGCGTTCGAAAGTCCCGGCCCTCGTCCCACGCGGCCATCGCGTTGCGCTGCACGATCCGATACGCCTCGTCACGAGTCTTTCCGCCCTGCACGAGAGCGAGCAGCACCGGCTGACTGAACACGAGTCCGAAACTCGCATCGAGATTCGCCTGCATTCGCTCTGGCATCACCACGAGGCCGCCGAGCAACCGGTTCAAGCGACGCATCACATAGAACGCCAATTGACTCGAATCTGGCAGAATCACTCGTTCGACAGATGAGTGTGAAATGTCACGTTCATGCCATAAAGCGACGTCTTGCATTCCCGCAGACAAGTTACCTCGGAGCACTCGTGACAGACCGGAAATCGTCTCTGCAGAGATGGGGTTGCGCTTGTGCGGCATCGCCGACGAACCCTTCTGACCGGGCTTGAACCCTTCCTGAACCTCGCGGACTTCGGTGCGTTGCAGATGGCGGAGTTCGACCGCCATGAGCTCGCACGTGGCACCCACGGACGCACATGCGTACAGGAACTGCGCATGCCGATCGCGTGCGACGACCTGCGTCGCGGGAATCGGCGCCAACCCGAGCGCGTCACCGACGAACGCCTCGACCGACGGCGGAATGTTCGAATACGTACCGACGGCACCACTCAGCTTCATCACGGCAACGGCCTCACGAGCGTGTCGCAGCCGCTCACGGTCGCGATCCACCTGGAGCGCCCACAGCGCGACCTTCGTGCCGAACGTCGTGGGCTCGGCGTGGATGCCGTGAGTGCGACCGATCATCACCGTGTCGCGATGCTCGTTCGCCATCGCGACGAGTGTCGAGAGCAGTTCGCTCGATGCCTCGATCATCAAATCGGCGGCGTCACGCATCGCCCAGCAGAGTGCCGTGTCGCCGACGTCGGACGACGTGAGTCCGTAGTGGATCCACGAGCCGGCCGGGTCGTTGATCGCGTCCTGGGTGACATCGACGAACGCTGCGACGTCGTGATCAGTGATCGCCTCACGGTCGAGAATTCTCTGGAGGAACGCATCGTCAGCGACGGGCGCGTTCGCCCGACAGATTGTCGCTGCTTCCTGCGGCACGACACCGACCGCTGCATGGCCTTCGGTCGCCAGCAACTCGACTTCGAGCCAACGAGCAAACTTGGACGTGTCGGACCACACCGCGTCCATCTCCGGAGTGGAATACCGGGGAATCATTCAGCGCCCCAAATCAAGTAGTCATCGCGCTCGGC
>JBGCFW010000374.1:0-3360 GCA_045107155.1 Ilumatobacter sp.
TGCCGAGGTTAGGGACCATGCCGGTCGCGAACCTCAAGCCCGCCCAGCTGTAGGCGAAGACGGTACCGACGCCGGGCAGCTCCGGGCTGGCGACCCCGAGACGCTCACGCAGGCCCCGTGCCAACGGGATGCTCGCAACCCCGAACACGAGGTAGATGACGAAGTACCAGGTGAAGAGTGTGCCCTGGTGCGAGACCAGGAAGTCGACGGATTCCGCCACCGTGGCGTCACCGTCCGTGTAGTCACTCAAGCTTGTGACGAGCAGAGCAATGCCGAAGATGAAGGTCGCAGCGGCAATGAGGCCGCCGAGAGCGCCTGCTCGAGACGGGACGATCCTCTCGTTCGTTTGGTTGTTGATGGTCTTCGTCATGATTGCCTTTCATTTGGTTTGGTTGGTGTGAGACAGGTGCTCACGAGGAGCGTGAGGCCTCGAGACGTGGGCTGGCCGGCTGCTCAGCCGACCGACCGCCGCTTTTTATGAGGAGATGGGGCACTGGTGTGCTGGCCGAGTCGGCGCAGCGCGACCACCTCGATGTTGAGGGAGGTGAAGTGAGCCAGGATCCCGTTGAGGTGCGACGAGTCGCGGACGTCGCCGATCAGGCGAGTCGTGCCCGCCTCGGTCATTTCCACGGTGAACTCGTCGATGACCGGCCGGAGGGCGCGTTCGGAGGCGTGGCCACCGAGCTCGATCTCGTAGCGGGTGGGTCCCGTTCGTTCGGTCATGGGATCACGATCCCGATGAACGGGGTGAGTTGCCATCACTCACCCACCCGCCTCACCCGGGTGATTCGCCCCCAAACTCGGATCCGAGCGCCTTCGCCTAGATTCGACGGTGATGGTCGGACAGGGTGCAGGCGAGTTGGTCGCCACGAAATTGCAGGTGCCGACGGTGCCGGGCGGTCTGGTTCGGCGCGCCCGCCTGGACGCACTGCTGGACAGAGCGGTCGCCGAACGTCACCGGCTCGTGCTCGTCAGTGCCCCGGCTGGGTCGGGCAAGTCAACGCTCCTCGCAGGAACCCTGGCCGATCGCGACGACGATCTGGTCTGGGTCCAGATGGAAGCCAGCGATGCCGATCCCGTCAGGTTCTGGTCGTACCTTGTCGGGGCGGTCGACGGTGCTCGACCGGGCGTGAGGGACATGGTGGAGCCGGCGATCGTCTCGACCGGAGGGTCGCCCGACTCGGTCGTCCCGGCGCTGGTCAATGCGCTGAACGAGGGTCCGAATCGGTTGGTGATCGTGATCGACGACTACCACGTCATCGACAACACGGCGATCCACGACGGCGTCGAACGACTCATCGACCTCTGCCCGGACCACGTCCAAATCGTGATCGCAACGCGCATCGACCCGGCCTTCCGACTCGGCAGACTCCGCGTCCGAGGGCAGCTCACCGAGATCCGCGCATCTGATCTCCGGTTCGACGCCGACGAGGCGGCTGGCCTGCTCGGGACCTCGTCTCTGGATCGAGAGGCGCTGCTCACGTTGTGCGACCGAACCGAGGGGTGGGCGGCCGGGCTCGTCCTCGCCGGACTGTCGCTCGCAGGAGTCGACGACACGTCCCGATTCATCGCCGGCTTCCGCGGCGACGATCAGCTCGTCGTCGACTACCTCGCCGACGAACTCCTCGCGTCGATCCCACCCGACGAGCGCCGACGCCTGATCGAGACGTCGATCCTCGATCAGCTCACCGGTCCGCTGATCGACGCCGTGACCGGATCGACCGACGGCAGCCAATGGCTGACCCGTACCGCTGCCGCCAACCAGCTGCTCATCGGTCTCGACCGGACGGGCACCACGTTCCGGTATCACCACCTCCTGCGTGACCTGCTTCGTCTCGAGGCCGAGCGTGAGATCCCCGACCGTCTTCCCGAACTGCACCTCGCCGCCGCATCGTGGCATCACGATTACGGCGACATGTACACCGCGATCGAGCACTACATCGCAGGAGGCGATCTCGTCGCAGCCGGCGATCTCATCTCGATCCACGCCACAGCGCTGCTCAACGGCGGACAGATCTTCACCGTGCTCCGCTTGCTCGACCAGCTCGGCGACCTCCCCGAACGCCACTCGCCGAGTGCGCTCGTACGCGGCTGGATCAACCTCGCGACGGGTCGCTTCGCGGGTGCTCGTCACTACTACGACATCGCCGTCGAGTTCTACGACGAAACCGACGCCAACCTCACCGCGTCGCTCGGAATCATGGTGCACCTCGCCGAAGGTCTCCTCGGTGACGCGATCTCGATCGCCCAGCGCATGGATCACCCGACCGAGTCGACCCGAGCGATCGGGCTGGTCGCCGCATACACGTGGGCCGGGATGTTCGACGAAGCGCTGCGGTACATCGCGATCGCCCGCGAACTCGGCGCGTCCGAGCCGTCCGACTATGCGTTGACGATCGCGCCCGGGTTCGCTGCCGTCGTCGAGATGGAGCTGGGGAACCGGTCATCGGCAGCTGACCACGCTGCGGCGAGCCTGGAACACGCCCGGGGCCACAGCGTCGCGGAGTCGCCGCATCTCTCCATGTCGCACGCCGTGCTGGCGTGCACCACCTCCGATCCGCAACAACGGGCCGCCATGGCGGAGCAAGCGGTCGAACTCGCTCGGCGAGCACCCGAGCCCTTCACCCTGGGGTACGTCCTCGCACTCGTCGGCGACACAGCATGTGAACACGATGACCCGGCGGGACCGCAGCTGCTCCGTGAAGCACGCCAGACCGTCGACCGGTGCCCCGACGCCGGCATCGTCGGCGCAACACTCGCCCGCATCGAAGCCCGACACGGACTCGGCGTGCGAGCTGCGCCGTCGACCGAACTCGTCGAGGAGATCACCGAACGCGAGCTCGCCGTCCTGCGCTACCTGCCCTCCCAGCTCTCCCAACGCGAGATCGCGAGTGAGTTGTTCGTCTCGCTCAACACGGTGAAGACGCATTGCAAGGCCATCTACCGCAAGTTGGGCGTGGACGGCCGCAAGCCAGCGGTCCACGCTGCTCGGCAGCACGGACTGCTCTGAGGTCGCTCAGAACCTCGATGGCCGGTCAGGATTCGCTGCGGACAAGGACGTTGCGTCGGAATGATCACGTCGGCTCGGTGGCAAGCGACACCGGCGCCCTCGCTCGAATCGATCCGAGTTCCGATCTTGGTCTTGACCGGCTCGAAGAACGTCCAAGTCGACCCCGACGACGTGAGGCGCATCGGTACGGCGAACGAGTTGACGAAGACGAGGGCCATGCCGATCGGACGATCAGCCACAGCGCTGCCGATGCCGTGGAGGAGGAACGCCGCAAGGACGATCCCGCCGAATGCTCGGCCCTCCCACGGCTGAACGTCTGACACCGCCGAACTCGGAGCGTTTCTTGCGTG
>JBGCFW010000375.1:0-3996 GCA_045107155.1 Ilumatobacter sp.
ATGAACGACCGAGATGCCGCCCTGAGCGTGGCGGGATGCATGACGAAGGCCACTGATCTGCGGACGCAGCCCCTGGGAAATCACGAGACGCGACGCATCGTCAGCGGCCCGGTTGAGCCGAAAGGACGAAGAGAGCTTCTCGAGGGAGCTTCCCAGCGACATGTTGTTCGTCGACAGGTTGCGGTAGGCGTTGACCGCCATGGTGTTCTGCTTGATACGCCTTGCCTTACCTCCATGTAAGGGTTGTATTTTTGAAGGTCCCAATCCGTTGGGACCGCCCGTAGGCGAAGGTGACAGTGCCGAGGTGCGGCGTCACCGCCAGGGTTTGCTTCGGGAGGTTTCGGCGAACCTTGAGTCGCTTCGGCGTACCGTCCGGAATCTCATGCGTCTGTCAAGACGCCGAACGCGGCGGTCGCCCCCCTCATCGGCTCCGACCCGACGTCATGGACGTGGTGGATGCAGCCGGTGAAGGGGGCGACCCTCGAGTCGATGCGGACTCTGGTGTTCGACTTACTGCAGGAGCGAGAGAATCGACGCCGGAACCTGGTTCGCCTGGGCGAGCATCGCGGTGCTGGCCTGAGCGAGGATCTGGCTCTTGGTGAAGTTGGTCATCTCGGCAGCCATGTCGGTGTCGCGGATCCGGCTCTCCGAAGCGACCAGGTTCTCGGTCGTCACGGTGAGGTTGTTGATCATCGACTCGAAACGGTTCTGCAGAGCACCGAGGTCACCACGGGTCGACGACACCGTCGAGATCGCGGCGTCGATCGCCGTGAGAGCCGTCGCAGCGTCGGTCGACACGTCGATGGTTCCGATCCCGAGCGTGGTGGTGTCCACAGCAGCGATGCTGATCGTCGTGGTCTCGCCAGCGTTGGCGCCGACCTGGAAGGTCGCAGCGCCACCAACCACCGCAGCAGCGGTGCCGACCCAGTCGCCACCGAGGTCGGTGACGAGCGGGGTGTTGGTGCCATCGGCGAGCGTGACCGCAGCAGCGCCGCTGTTCGTGATCGTGAAGGCACCACCGGCGCCAACAGCCTCGAACGACACCGACAGATCCGTCGCAGCAGCAGCATCGACAGCGTTACCGGTGCCGTTGAGTGCGTTCTGGATCTCGTTCTGCAAGAACGCAGCAGCGCCCGCACCCGAGTAGGTACCAGCCTGCAGCGCAACAGTGACCGCACCGGAACCGCCAGCAGCCGACACCGTGAAGGTGTCGCCAGCCACGAAGGTCAGCGAGCCGTCGGCATCGAACGTGGTCAGCTCGCCCGGCGTGCCGCCGTAGGTGCCGTCCAGCAGGTTCTGGTCACCGAACGCGGTGGTGCTCGCGATGCGGTCGACTTCTGCCTGGAGTGCGGTGATTTCGGCCTGGGCGGCGGCGCGCGCCGCGGCGTCGCTCGAACCGGTGTTGGCCGACTGAACAGCCAGGTCACGCATACGACCCAGGATGTTGTGCACCTCACCAAGGGCGCCCTCAGCAGTCTGAACGACCGAGATGCCGTCCTGAGCGTTGCGGGTTGCCTGACGAAGGCCACCGATCTGCGCACGCAGACCCTGGGAAATCACGAGACCCGACGCATCGTCAGCGGCCCGGTTGATCCGGAAGCCCGAAGAGAGCTTCTCGAGGGAGCTTCCCAGCATCCGGTTGTTCGACGTCAGGTTGCGGTAGGCGTTGATCGCCATGGTGTTCTGATTGATACGCATTGCCTTACCTCCATGTAAGGGTTGTGATGAGTTCAGGCTCCAATCCTTCGGAACCGCCCGTAGGCGAAGATCACAGTCCCGTGTTTCTCAGGTGAGCAAGAAGGTCGCGAGAGAATTTCCAGAGACTCCGCTGTTCCGGAGCCGCGAACCCGGTGCCAGGAGGTCAGCGAAGAAATCTGCAGGTTTCTCTCAAGTCCTCGACGCGGTGGACCGAACAACTTCTCGGGCCACGGGTAGTGGCAGCTCACCTGGAGAACTTTCATGGCAACCATCACCGCAGCAGCCGAAGAGATCGAGACCACCGCCGACACGGCGGACGCCGCAGTCGTCGACGGCCACCGCGAGACCAACGCCCGTCTCTTCACCGAGCGCCGCGACCTCCGTGCGAGCATTAGCCGTCTCGAATCGATGGAGCCCGACGCCGCAGTGCGTCGTCGCCTCCGCCGGAGTCGACGACGCTTCGATCAGGTGACCGACGAACTGGTCGCGGCCAACATCGGCCTCGTCCGGTCCTACACCCGCCGTTTCGGTGGCGCTGCGAGCTACGACGCTCGTGCCGACTTCGAAGCCGCCGGGATGCTCGGCCTCATGCGTGCGATCGACTCCTACGACTCCGATCGTGGCCCGTTCGGCCAGTGGGCGTTCAAGCCGATCCAGCGAGAGGTGCTGCGAGCGGTCCGTGACCGCGACCATTCGAACCTCAACTACGGCGACTTCGAGAAGCGTCCCCTCATCCTGCGCACACAGCGCCAGCTTCGCTCGATCGACGAGTCATACGAGCCGTCGTTCGCCGAGATCGCCGCCGCTGCCGACGTGACGGTCGCACAGGTTCAGCGAGTCCTCGATCCGCCCCGACTCGACTCGATCTCCGACCAGCCGACGACGATGGCCGACGACGGCGATGACACGGGCGACGCCGACATCGAGGGAACCGAACCGCTCCCCGATCACACGGTGATCTCGGGCGTCACCCTCGCCGGTCTCCAACAGTTCGCTCTGGCCGTCCTCGACGACCGTGAGTTGTTCGTCGTCGTTCGCCGCTTCGGCCTCGATGGCGAACCCCTCGAGAAGCTCGATGAGATCGCCGCCACCCTCGGGCTCTCCCGTGAGGCGTTCCGGCAGATCGAGGCAAGGGCGCTCGCCAAGCTGCGCCACCCCATTGTCGTCTCGAAGATCGGCCGCCCCTCCCGCCTCACCGTCTGACACGACACGAATCAAGCAGGTCAACGTCCGCCATGACTGAATCCGCCATCCAAGCCATCCAATCGCGCATCAACCGGCTCGACCCGAACGCCGACACGAGCGGTGCGGCTCGATCCCTGGGATCGACCGCCGAGTTCGATGCCTTCGGCGACAAGTATCAAGCGGCCCTCGTTCGACGAGACCAGACCGTTGCGAGCGGTGGCGACACCGCGGTTCCCTCGGGCGTCGCCGTATGGCGTGGGTTCGGGCCAGCATCCGGCGGATTCGCCGGCGCCTCGGCGTTCTCCAGCGGCGGACTCGGCGTGAACGTCACCGACGCGATCGCCGGACGAGGCGCTCCGGGCGCACGACCCGTCGGCGGCTACGGCAAGATGCCGGTGCCATCCGAACTCGAGCAATACGGCAACGGGCGGATCCCGCGCGAGGCCATGGTTCCGCTCGATCAGCAGAGCAACCATCGCCTCTACGCGCCAGCAGCTGCTTCGTGGAACAACGTCGTCGAAGCAGCGAGGGCCGACGGGATCGATCTGCGGATCACCGACTCGTATCGGTCATACGACCAACAAGTCGACCTCGTTCGCCGCAAGGGCCTGTATTCCCAGGGCGGGCTCGGCGCCACCCCGGGCACATCGAACCATGGCTGGGGTCTGGCGGTCGACGCCGATGTCACCGACTCGAAGACCAGGGCATGGTTGGTCGAGAACGGCCCCCGCTTCGGTTGGATCGAGACCGTGCCACGCGAGCCGTGGCATTGGGAATTCCGCCCCCACCAGATCTGACCCGATCGACGGCGGTCTCAAGGGATCAACGCAACACGCGAGACCGTAGCTCGCCCTGCTACCGACGGGGAGTCCGTCAATATCGAGCGTCCTGGGCCCTTTCCTGGCGAACTGGCTCGCGGCCGCAAGTGCTCCTGTGTGCCGGATAGCGAGCGGTGTCAAACGACCCCGCCGTGAACAATCTGAGCGGCTGACCGGTTGGACGCGTTGCTGGGTGGGCCCGTCGTCGCTCTGCCATGGGGCGGACGCGACGACCGCAACTCGGAGAAGGCAAGACCCGACGCCAAGCGCGACGAGCCCACAAACGACACCTCGC
>JBGCFW010000376.1:0-3070 GCA_045107155.1 Ilumatobacter sp.
ACTTCGCCGGCTACTCCTACGGCAGCGTGCTCGGTCAGATCTACGCCAACCTGTTCCCCGATCGCGTCGGCCGCCTGATCGTCGACGGTGTGCTCGACATCGAGAGCTGGGTCGGCGACGTCGGCCCCCTCGCCCGTGGCACGAGCACGCTCGGCGAACGACTGCGCAGCGACCTCGGTGCCGAGGACACGTTCGAGGAATTCCTCGAACAGTGCGACGCCGCTGGACCAGACGTGTGCCCGCTCGGCCCAGATGCTGCCGAGCGTGTCGACGCACTGTTCGAAGGAGCGAGGACCGAGCCCATCGTGATCACCGACCCCTTCACCGGGGAAGAGGTGTTCACACTCGCCTACGCCGACCTGGTCGTTGGAACGCTCAGCAACTTGTACGACACCAACAGCTGGTTCTTCACGGGACAGGATCTCGCGTTCTTCGAGTTCGTCCAGAACTCGCCGGAACCGCCGGTCATGGGATTCGAGGCGACGATGTCCCGTCTGCAAGGCGCTCGCGAGTGGCGAGCGCAGCCGAAGTACCCGAACTTCGTGGAGGGGTTCCCGGGGGTGGCGTGTGTCGACACGTCCAACCCGGTGACGTTCCGGTCGTGGGATGCGGCGGTCGAGCGGCTCTCCGCTGAGTCACCGACGTTCGCAGACCCGTGGACGTGGAGTGACAGCGTGTGTCACCGTTGGCCCGGCAAGGACACCGACCGCTTCGTCGGCCCGTTCGGTCAGGAGACGGACACTCCGATCCTGATGCTGAGCACCGTCCACGATCCGGCCACGTCACTCCAGCAAGCCCAGCTGGCTCGTGACGGCATGCCCGGATCGGTGCTCGTGACCGTCGAGGGCTCCGGTCACACGACGTTGTTCACCTCGACCTGCGTCGACGACCTGACGGCCGCGTACCTGCTCGACGGTGTCGTGCCGGCGGACGGGACCTCGTGCGAACAGGATCTGAGCATCCCGTTCGCGGTGCCCGGCGGACCCGATGCGACGGAGCAGGACGGCCGTGCCGTCCTGCTCCGGGAGGTCGGCTCCTTCGGGATCTGATCCGTCGACGACGTCGGCCCGTCAGCGATGCCGGGAGGGTGATGCGCCCTCCCGGCATCGTCGCGTCCGGGCGGTGACTCACGTCGATCGCGGTGGCGAAACCCGTCGTCGGGAACAAGCGCAGCCGCCGTGACGTTCCAAACATGGTGGAACTCTCGAGGGCACACGAACGGCTGCGTGAAGAACTCGAAGACGACGGCATCACGCTGCCTGGTTCACCCGCGGAGGCAGACCTGCTCCTCACGGAACTCGAGTACGCCTGGCGTCCGCCGATCCATGAGAACCGCAGCGCCGTGTATGGCTCCTTCGTGATCCCTTCGGACCGTTCGCTGGTCGAGGGTGACAACCTCGTCGAACTGCTCGAGCTGACGATGCCGATCGATCAGGCGCGACGCTTCTCCGACGGCCGATCGGCGTTCCTGGTGCGCCGCCCGGACGGCTCCGCGGAACTCGCCTGCTTTCGGCGGACCGTTCAGTACGAGGCCGATCTCGTCGAGATCCAACGCTCGACCGGCGCAACGATCGTGCAGCGCACGGTGATGGGCACCACCCGGCTGTTCACCACGACGGGGGTCGTCGAGTGGAACGGGCGACGATGGCGGCTTCGCCCGTCGGCGCGCATCTATCTGCCGACCGCACGATCGGCGGTTCCGGAGGCGCCCGTCGAGTTGCTTCGCGGCCTGCTCGACATCGCCGTCCACTGGTTGAGCCCGGCGAAGATCGGTGCGACGTTCCTGCTCGACCTCGAACCGAAAGAGCACGACGACCACGGCATCGACACGTCCGCCGCGCTCCCGTCACCGAACCTGAGCGTTCTCGAGCGCCATCACTATCCCGCGCTGTTCGCCGTGCTCGCTCAGACCGACCTCGCCACGCTCGTGTCGGCGCACGGTGATGTCGGCCGGCTGGGAGTCGGCCTGCGCAGTTCCGACGAATCCGAGCACGCGATCCACATCGACGCCGGGATGCGACACCGGTCGGCAGCTCGCTACACGTGGGACCACGATCACACGGTCGCGTTCGTCGTGAGCGAGGACGGGCCGGTGACGCTCTTCCGCCACGGTGAACCCATCCCGGTCTGTACCGCCGCCAAGGACTGAGCGCCGCACTCGTTGCTGGCGGTGTGGTCCGGCGGCGTCTGGCTCCGGACCGGCGCGGTTCAGAAGGAACCGATGACGAGTGGGAGACCGGCGGCCACGAGGCCACCAGCGAGCAACACCAGGATCGTTCTCGGGCTGAGTCGCCCGGCGTTCGATGCGCCGAGTCGGCCGCCCGCCACGGCGCCCACGACGGTGAACGGAATCGCCCACCAGTCGGGATTGTCAGCAATCGTGTGCCCGACGGACGCTGCGAAGCCAGAGCACGCGCCGGCGAGCGTCGTGGTGGCAGCGGCTCGGTACGCAGAGAGCCGCTGCAATCGGCCGAACAGTGGCACCGCAACGAGACCGGCGCCCACGCCGAACCCGCCCGACAGAATGCCGATCACGCTGCCTGAGCCGACGAGTGCCGCACGGCGTGGCGCCAGCGTGGTTCCCTCGGGCGCATCCCGGCGCGGGACCAGCACGACGAAGGCCGCGAGCGTGAGCAGCAAGACGCCGATCATCGCTTCGAAGGCATCGGTCGGAATCCGCTCGGCGAGAAAGAGCGCGGTCGCGAACGAGACGGGGATCGAGCCGGCGACGAACCACAGCGCCGACGGACGGTCGACCAGCCCCTTCTTCGAATACGTGTAGGCGCCCGCTGTCTGGATGGCGGCCGTGGTGATCACGCTCGTGCCGACCGCCGTCGCACCCGACAGATCGAACAGCAACACGAGACCGGCGACCATGACGAAGCCACCGCCGGCGCCGATCACAGACCCGTACACGCCGACGACGAATGCGAGCGCGAGGAGGCCGAGTGCCGTGGCGACGTCCATCAGGTGGTCGCGCGGCGTCGAGCTGACGAGCCGGTCAGAGGATCTGCGACAGGAAGAGCTTGGTGCGCTCCTCCTGCGGGTTGTCGAAGAAGTGCTCCGGCGT
>JBGCFW010000377.1:0-2749 GCA_045107155.1 Ilumatobacter sp.
AGGACTTGGGGCCCGCTTCTTGCAGGGCGCCACGCGCCACGCCGGTGCGGGTCGGCGCCGACTCACTGAACTTGGTGCGGTCCCCTTCAGCGGCGGACCGTAGCTTCGCACGCTTCTCGATGTCGACTTCGCCTCGTTCGACGAGGGCCTGGCCCGCGGCCAGGCACTCCTCGGACCCGTTCGGGGCCGATGGGGGTTCCATGGTCGCTGTCGCCGTGCCGCCGGTCGGTGCCGGCATGTCCGACTTGGGCTTTCGTCCAATTGCCATCGTTGTCACTTCTTTCGTCGACGCAGTCCGCTATCGGGAGCGGATTCCGTCGAGTTCGTTTCCGTCGATTCGAGACGTCGTCATGAGGGAGGGAGGGTCGGGGTGCCGGTCGCAGGGGCTGCGCCAGCATCGGACGAGGCCGCGTGCCCGGGCGTCATGTCAGAGGCGCCGCGGCGCGACGGCGGCGGAGTGGGTGGCTTGCCGGGCGGACCCTTGTAGGCCGCCAGCAGCGCCTCGACGCTGTCGTCGTCATCGGTGTCCGAGGACGTTGCGTGGTCGACATCGATCGCGGGTTCGCCCGACTCGTCGTCGTGGGAGTCCGGCGTTGAACGGTCTTCGGTGGGGACATCGAGGGCGGGTTCGCCGAGGTCGGCGTCGGAGGCCGTGTCGGGTGCGTTCGGTGAAGACGCGTCGTCGACGTCACCGATCAGCGACGGCTCGGGGATCGGCACCACGCGTGTGTCGGCGGTCGATGGATCGAGCATCAACACCATCCGCTCGACTTCCTCGAGCCGTTCGAGCTGTGCGGCCGTCTCGACATCCTGGTACTGCTCCTGAACGGCCGTCTCGACTGCGGTGACGCGGGCCGTCGTGGTGTCGATCGCTTGGTTGACGGTCTCGACGAAGCGGTCCATCTCGATGCGAATGAGCTCGGTTTGTCCGAGCGCACTCGAGATCCGCTCCTCGAGCTCCTCGAGGGATTCGTCATCGACAGGCAGGTTCTGCGCGGGTGTCGAGGCCGGGATCGGAGCGCTGTGCGTGGCCTCCGTGCGTGTCGTGTCGTCGTCGAGGCGCGCTTCGATGACCTCGAGGCGATCGGCGGCTTCGTTGCGGCGACGGTCGACGCGGTCGAGGCGGGCACGCAACTCGGCCCGCTCGTCTTCGACCCGTGCCACGAGGGCGGTGATGTCGTCGGTCGCCTGTTGGATCCGCTGGAGCACCGAGTCGTGCGATTCGTCGTCGTGCGAATCGTGGTGTGGAGTGTCCGAGCGAGCGGCGAGGTTCTCCAGGCGCGCTTCGAGCACTTCGCGCGCCGACCGCTCGGCTGCGGCTTCGTGCTGCAGCGCAGCGAGTTCGGCAGCGAGCACTTCGATGCTGAGTGATTCAGGTGGGGGCGGGGGCGCAGCGAATTCGGGCGCGCCGGCGTCGCGCTGTCCGGCGTCGTCATCGGGACGGCCGGACTTTGCGATCGAAGTGAAGAGGCTCACGTCTCAGTCATCGACACACACCGGTGCCAGCTTGAGCCCGAGATACGACGCTCACCGGACCGCTACGGTCGGGTGATGCGCGTGCACCTCGTCGACGGCACCTACGAACTCTTCCGCCAGCACTTCGGCCAGGTGTCTCGCCATGCCGACAGTCATCCGATGGCAGCCGCGGCGGGTGTGGTGTCGTCGACACTCGCGCTGGTGGCCGACGGGGCGACTCATGTGGGCATCGCGTCGGACCACACGATCGAGAGCTTCCGCAACGATCTGTACGACGGCTACAAGGACGGCGAAGGGATGGACGAGGCGATCCTTCGACAGATCCCGGTGATGGAGAGTGCGCTCGTCGCCGCGGGCTTCACGGTGTGGCCGATGGTCACCCACGAGGCCGATGACGCGCTCGCTGCGGCCGCCGCGGTCGCGGACGCGGACGAACGCGTGGAGCAGGTGCTAATCGTCACGCCGGACAAGGATCTCGGCCAGTGCGTCCGTGGTGAGCGCGTCGTGCAGTTCGATCGACGCAAGCGCGAGATCCTCGACGAAGCGGCGATCGTCGAGAAGTTCGGGATCGGGCCCGCGTCGATTCCCGACTATCTCGGCCTCGTCGGCGACTCGGCCGACGGCTTTCCGGGCCTCCCGGGGTGGGGCGCGAAGAGTGCCGCCTCCGTGCTCGCGGTGTACGGGCACATCGAGGACATCCCCGACGCCGCAGGCAAGTGGGATGTCCCGGGTCTGCGCGGCGCCGCCAAGTTGTCCGCCACGCTGCAGGCTCAGCGTGAGGACGCCTATCTCTTCCGCCGGATCGCAACAGTCGACATCGACATCGATGTGGGCAGCGTCGACGAGTGGCGCTGGGGCGGCCCGGCGGACGGGTTCGCCGATGTGGCCGACGAGCTCGGTGCACCCGATCTGGTCGACTTCGCCACACGCCTCGCGAACCGCCCCGCCACCTGAGGATCACGATACGATTGCCGGCGGTGGTGACCGGGTCCTGTGCAATGGGCGCCCGTGAACCAGGTCAGGACCGGAAGGTAGCAGCCTTCATCGGCATCGTCCGTGTGCCGCAGATCGCCTGGTCACCACCACCTCACCGACCCGATATCGTCGGTGCGGCGCCTCGGAGGGGTGCGAGAGCGGCCGAATCGGCACGCTTGGAAAGCGTGTGACCTTCACGGGTCCGTGGGTTCGAATCCCACCCTCTCCGCCACCGACGGCCAGGGGTCTCCGCCCCCGGCCGTTCGCATTTCCAGCCCGCCCTCGCCTCACGCCCCAG
>JBGCFW010000378.1:0-14062 GCA_045107155.1 Ilumatobacter sp.
TCGCTGCGTCGGCATCGGACGATCACCGCCTGATGTTCGCCGCCTCGTGACGTCCGAGCTTCGAGAGCAGGTCAAAACTGACCGGCGTACCGGGGGCGATGTCACGCGATCCGTCGGCGATCTCGATGCAGTGAAACCCGAACGGCTCGCCCTCATCGGACTCGATCGTGCCGAGTCCGACCGCGGCATCGAATGCCGTCACCGTGCCGGTGCGACCACGTCCTCGGGCGAGCTCGGCCACCACAGACCTCTCAGGGGACGATCTTGGAGATCGGCATCTCCAAGAGGTCGGTCGCTCCGGCCTCACGGAGATCGGGGATCACGAGGTTGACGGTGCTCTTCTCGATGACCGATTCCACGGCGTAGCCGCCGTCGGACAACGGAGAGACGGTCGGCGACTTCATCGACGGCAGCACCTGGAGTACGGCGTCCTTGTGGGCCTCGTCGACGTTCAGCTTGAGCAGCACCCGGCCCCGAGCATCGAGCACCCCGTTCAGCAACGTCATCACCTGATCCATCGCCTTGCGCTTCTCCGGGTCGGCGTAGGAGACGGGGTTCGCGACGACCTCGGTGTAGCTCGTGAGGATCGTGTCGATCACCTTCAGTCCGGCAGCGCGGAGCGCTCGACCTGTCTCGGTGATCTCGACCACGCAGTCGGCGATATCGGGGATCTTCGCCTCGGTCGCGCCATATGACAAGCGAACGTCGGCCTCGACACCGTTCGCCTCGAAGAACCGGCGCGTCGACGCGAGGTATTCGGTCTGAACTCGGACGCCGTTCGGCAGGTCCTTCACCGACTCGGCGGTCGAATCGCCGGCCACAGCGACCACCATTCGGATCGGCTTCGAGGTGTTCTTCGAGTACTTGAGCTCGCCGAGGCTCTCCACGACGCTGCCGGTCTCTTCGACCCAGTCCCGCCCGGTGATGCCGATGTCGAAGAGCCCCTCCGACACGTACGTCGGGATCTCCTGCGGACGCAAGATGCGTACCGACTCGATCCGCGGATCGTCGATCTCGGCCTGATAGGCGACCGACGAACTGCGATGGACCGGGAGGTCCGCCGCTTCGAAGAGTTCGAGGGTGGCTCGCTCGAGCGAGCCTTTCGGCAGGACCATCTTCAGCACGTCGGCGAGGCTACCGGCGCACCCCACCATGCGTTTGTGTCTGATTTCCTGCCCGGTCCCCGGGCAGGAAATCAGACACAAACGCCGAGGGTGTGGGTGTGAGTGGGTGGGAGTGGGTGTGGGATCAGTGGGAGTTGTCGGCGTCCCAGAGCAGGCGCAACGCGTGCGGGAGAACATCGATGACCGCCCCGAGCTGTTCGACGCAGCCCTTGGTGCTCCCGGGCGTGTTCACGATGATCGTCTGACCGCGCACCCCGGCGACACCTCTCGACAAACGCCCGAGCGGGTTGCACAGGCGCATCGCCTCCGCCAGTCCCGGGGCCTCCCGTTCGATGACCGCTCGAGTGCCCTCTGGAGTCTGGTCGCGCGGTGCGAACCCGGTCCCTCCGGTCGAGACGACCAATCCGGCGAACCCATCGGACAGCTCGCGCAATGCTGTCGCGACGTTCTCGGTTCCGTCTGCGGTGACCCGGCGCTCGACGACTTCGAAACCGTTCGCGGTCAAGAAGTCGGCGAGCGCGACGCCGCTCTTGTCCTCGCGGGTCCCGTGCACCACGCCATCGGAACAGGTGAGGACCTTGGCCGGCTGGGTGGACGCGTCGTCGCTCATGTCGGGCGACGGTACCGAATCATCACCATGCCGTCGGTGTCGGCATCGTGCGGGAGCACTCGCCATCCCTGGCGGTGCGCACGCCAACGGCCCGACGGCGGTTCCGCGGCGTCGACTTCGAAGCCGTCGGGCGTCGCGTGATCGACCGATTCCACATCGAGCAACGTGCACACCGAATACACGAGCCGCCCACCGGGAGCGACCATGGAAGCGGCCGCAGTGAGCAGCTGTGCCTGCAATCGCGCCAGATCGGCGACGTCGTCCGGGGTGATCCGCCATCTGGCGTCAGCTCGGCGGCGGAGCGCGCCGAGGCCGGAGCACGGTGCATCGAGCAACACGGCATCGAACGTTCCGGGCCGGAAGGGCGGCCGTGTCCCGTCCGCGGTGACGACCGGCAGATCGAGGTCCAGCCGCTCGGCATTCTGCTGAACCAACGATGCTCGATGAGCCTGGCGGTCGGCTGCGACGACCGATGCGCCCGAGTGGGCCATGGCCGTGGCCTTGCCGCCCGGTGCGGAACACATGTCGAGCACCCGCTCCCCCACAGCGGCACCCATCGAATAGGCCACCCATGTCGACGCGAGGTCCTGGACGTAGCCATCGGGCCGTTCCGCGACCGGCGGTGCGACGTTCATTCGCTCCAGCGCTGGAAGCGCCTCGGCCCCCAGATCGGCGTTGAGCGCGTCGACGATCCACTCGGGAAAGCTGAGCTTCGCGGCCGCAGACGGCCAGGCCATGGTCGTCACGTCGAAGTCCGCCACTCGGCGAAGCACCGCGTTGACGAACCCCCGCGTCTTCTGGGGTGCCAGATCCACCGTCGCGCTGACCGCGGCGTGAGCCGGAACGTCGGCGTACACGAGTTGGTAGACACCGAGTCGAAGGATCGAACGAGTCTGATCGTCGGGCGGCTGGCTGGCGAAGCGATCGACGACCGCATCGCACGCACGGCGCATGCGGGTCGAGCCATAGACGAGTTCGGTCACGAACTTGCGGTCCTGCTCCGAGAGCGACGAGGCATCGAGCGCCGGTCCGAGCACGAGGTTCGCATACGCACCGTCGTCTTCGATCCGACGGAGGACCTCGAGTGCGACACCGCGCGCCTTCTTGCGGGCCGCACTGCGCGATGTCGGATTCGGAGTCGTCGATCCGACGTCCGTCTTTGGGCCTCCCTGGAGTGCCGCCCGTCGTTCTTTGCGATTCATCGGATCACCGGCCGGCGGTTCGGATCAGACATCGGCGAACAGTTCGTCTGCGGTCGGTTGGGCGCCGTTGCGCCACGCGATGAAGTCCATCGGACCCTTCCCTTCCGGTTGCACCGAGGACGGCACGAGACGGCCGTCCACGAGCGTCGCAGCATGGATCTTGAGGCGTTTGCCGCGAAACATCGTCCATGCCCCACCGACCCGGATCCGTCGATACACCTCGATCAGGTCGTCGGACCAGTCGATCTCGAACTCGGCCTTGTCGAGCTTCGAGGCATAGATCGGCTCACCGGTCTGCGGTCGCGCTGCGTCGATCCACTCCTCGACCGGCTGTGAGACCACATCGACGAGCAGGCGGCACCCGACGTCGGTGAGCGCAACGCGCAGTTCGTTCGCGGTCGTGTCGGGACCGATCGGGACGCGTTCCTCGGCGTAGATGCCGCCCGTGTCGAGTCCTTCCTCGACGCGCATGACGTCGACTCCGGTCTCGGTGTCGCCCGCGAGAATCGCACGCTCGACAGGCGCGGCCCCACGCCATCTCGGCAACAGCGAATAGTGCAGGTTGATCATCGGCAACGCGTCCAGCAGATGCGGCTTGATGATCCGACCGAACGCGACGACGACGCCGAGGTCGACCCGACCGTCGGCCGCCAGCGCGAGCACGTCATCGGGATCGTGGGATACCTCGAGGCCGAGCTCGAGGGCGGCGGCCTTCACCGGACTCGGTGACAGCGATCCGCCACGCCCACGCTTCTTGTCGACTCGGGTGACGACCCTCGCGACCTCATGGCCGGCATCGACCAACGCCCGCAGTGGCGGGACGGCCATCTCGGGCGTGCCGAAGAAGACGATGCGCATCTATTCCGCGCGCAGACGGCGGAAGATGCCGTTGCGCTGCGCCGCAGTGGTGGCCTGGGCGGCTTCCTCTTCGATTCGGCGGTACTCCGACAGGGCCGCTTTGCGCCGATCGGACTCCAGCCGGTCGAACATCAGCACACCGTTGAGGTGATCGATCTCGTGCTGGAACATCCGCGCTTCGAGTTCGTCGGCTTCGATCTCGATGATCTCGCCGTCGATGCTCACACCGCGCACGAGGACTTGCTTTGGTCGAATCATCTCGACGTACAGGCCCGGAATGGAGAGGCAGCCCTCATCGAACGCCCATTCACCGTCGGACTCGACGATCTCGGGATTGATGATGGCGAGAGGTTCGTCATCGATGTCCCACACGACGACCTGCTTCTGCACCCCGATCTGGGGGGCGGCGAGAGCGAGCCCGTTACCTGAGTCGACGAGTGTGTCGAACATGTCGTCGACGAGGCGGATCACCTTGCCGTCGACGTCGCGCACCTTCGCGGCCTGGCTCTTGAGCACAGGATCGCCGTATGTCCGGATCTCGTACGACATCGGTGCCAGGCTACGGCCATGACCGACGAGTCGCAGGCCCAAGGGCCACCCGAGGCGGGATCGCACTATTTCGAAGACCCCACGATCGCCTCGGATCCCGTGGTCGTCGACGTGACCCTGCCCGACACCGCCTTCACGATGGAGACCGACACCGGCGTGTTCAGCCGCGGCCACCTCGACACCGGCACCTCACTCCTGCTGCGCTCCGACCGACCGATCGCGCCCGACGGCGACATTCTCGATCTCGGCGCGGGCACCGGTGCGATCGCGATCGCGATGGCGCGCCGCTCTCCCGACGCGACCGTGTGGGCGGTCGAGGTCAACCGCCGCGCCATCGAGCTGTGCCGCCGAAACGCGGAGCGCAACGGTCTGGACAACATCCGAGTCGTTCACCCCGACGACGTGCCCGAGCACATCCGATTCGCCACGATCTGGTCGAATCCGCCGATCCGCATCGGCAAGGGCTCGCTCCACGAGCTCCTCAGCACCTGGCTCGGACGGCTGTCGAGCGACGGCTCGGCGTGCCTCGTCGTACAGAAGCACCTCGGCGCGGATTCGCTCCAGAAATGGCTCGTGACGCAGGGCTTTCCCACGGATCGAGTCGCATCGAAATCCGGATTTCGCCTCCTCGACGTGTCGCCGCGACGCACTGGGTCAGACGCAGACCCTGCATGAGATGATCGTGGACGACGGCCGGCAGGCACCGAAGTCGGACCCCGATCCGCCTCAGGCAATGACCGGTGGTGGGGATGCGTCGGTGACGAACTCGAGGCGCTGCACGGCACGAGTCATCGCGACGTAGAGCAGCCGGGCGCCGCGAGGCGTGTCTCCCAGGATGTCGTGCGGGTTCACCACCACCACGCCGTCGAATTCCAGGCCCTTCACCTGCTCGGCTCCGAAGATCGGCACCTCGTGTCCCGCGAGCTCGTGGACATGCGTGACGCCGACGAGCTCGATGCTCCCGAGCGCCGCGGCGATCGCCTCGTGCAACTCGACCGGCGCCACGATTCCGGTGAGTCGATGGAGTTTCTTGACCCGACCGGTCACCGCAGCGACGTCGTCCACCAGGCGGTCAGTGGTGGCGGTGTTCCAGATCGGCGGTTCACCGGCCGTGCGGACGCTTCGGCTCTCGGTTGCGTCCACGCCCGTGAGCGGGAGCAGTCGGTTCGCGACGGTGAGGATTGGTTCGGGAACTCGATAGCCGATCGTGAGATCAGCAACGGTGCCCGACGTCCCGGACGCCGAGAGGTGTGCGAAGACCTCCGACCAGCGTTCCTGGCCAGCCGGTGTCGTCGACTGAGCGACGTCGCCGACGAGCGTCATCGACGAATTCGAGCTGCGTCGGCCGATCACGCGAAGGGCGACGGCCGAATGATCCTGCGCTTCGTCGACCACCACGTGACCGTAGGTGAACCGCGTGCCCTCCAGGATCGAGTTGGCCTCGTCGACGAGGAGCTGGTCGGCCGCTGTCCAGACACGACGCTTCCCGCGCGGCCCTGGCAGCATCGAGTCGACGAGCTTGACAGCCTTCTGCATCGGCCACGCTGTGGTGATCGCCGCCTTGAGGGGTCCCGAATCACGCCACACCTCTTGGCGTCCCGAGCGCCGCAGCATCTCACGCTTCGCGATCGCGGTGAACCGCTCTCGCCGTTGGTTGATCGGCACCGTGCTCGACACGGCGGTCGTGATCCACTCGCCGAACTCGATCGCCGTGATCACGTGGTTCCGGACTCCGACCGGCACGACGATGTCGTCCTGCGGCGCCACGATGCGACCGAGGGCCGCCTGCTCGAGGTCGGCGAGCCGTTCGATCGAGCCTTTCCACGCAGCGGTCTCGACCTCATCGACTCCGGTGACCTCGACCTTCGGAAGGCACAGATCTTGGACGGTGCCCTGACGGACCGTGCGCTCGCCGAGGGACGGCAGGACGTTGCCGATGTAGTCGAGGAACGCCTGGTTCGGTCCCACGACCAGCACGCCCTCCCGTGCAAGCCTCGCACGATGCTCGAAGAGCAGAAACGCTGCGCGGTGGAGCGCGACGGCGGTCTTGCCCGTGCCGGGGCCACCCTGCACGATGAGCACCTGGTCGATGTCGGAGCGGATCACGACGTCTTGTTCGCCCTGAATCGTCGCGACGATCTCGCGCATCTCGCCGCTGCGCTCTGCGCCGATCTCTGCGAGCACGGGGTCGGGAATCCCCGCCGCCGCAGACCCCGAATCCGGATCGTCGAGCGGCTCGTCGAGGTAGGCGACGATCTGACCGTCGTCGAGCGTGAAGCGGCGCCGGAACACGAGCCCGAGCGGATCGACCCCGGTGGCGCGATAGAAGGGCGCCGCGATCGGAGCGCGCCAGTCGATCACGACGGGTTCGTGTCGATCGTCTTCGACATGGCGACGTCCGACGTACCAGCGCGTTTCGTCGTCATCGATACGACCGAAGAAGTCGCCAGCACCCGGACTCCGCAGATCGTCGAGCGCGTGCGCGACCGTCATCTCGACGAAGTCCTTCGTCACCTCGTCGGCCGCACTCTCGGGGTCAACGGCCTCGAACCGTTCGATCATCCGGTCTTTTGCGGCGCGAGCGACGGCCAGGTGGCGGCGTTCGTCGTCGAGATCGGGGAACAGGTCGGTGCTCACAGGGCGTGCCAATCTAGTGAACGTGCCCACTGAGCGAGTCCGAGGTTTCGACGTGTCCTACGAACGGTTCGGGGAGGGACCCGACGTCGTGTGGGGACACGGCCTGACGCAGAGCCGATCGCTCGAGGACCGTCGCGGGCTCGTCGATTGGCGTGACGTCGCGGCCACGGTCACCCGTTACGACGCCCGCGGGCACGGCGAATCGGAGTCGACCGACGACCTCGACGCCTACCACTGGTCGGCACTCGCGCTCGACCAACTCGGCCTCGCGGACGTTCTCGGCATCGAGCGGTACGTCGCAGCCGGCGCATCGATGGGGTGCGCGACCGCCCTGCATGCTGCGGTGGTCGCACCAGAGCGCATCCGGGCGATGGTGCTCGTGATCCCGCCCACCGGCTGGGAGACTCGCGCCGCCCAGACAGACGTGTACGAGGCCGGCGCGCATGTCGTCGCCACCCAGGGCATCGAACCGCTGATCCGCGCTTCTCGGCTCCGGCCGCCGCCCGATCCGTTCATCGATGACCCCGCATACCGAGAGGTGGGCGAGGCGGCAATGCGGAACTGGGACACCGAGCGCCTCGCTCGCGTGATGCTCGGTGCCGCCCGCGCCCAGCTCCCCGACCGCTCCGCGATCGCGGCGATCGCTTGCCCGACGCTCGTCCTCTCGTGGACCGGTGATGCCGTTCACCCCGAATCGAGCGCCGACGAACTCACCGAGTTGCTACCCGACGTCGAACACCACGTCGCATCGACCGCGACGGAACTCGCGACGTGGAGCACCCGGATCGCCCACTTCGTGGCACGCACTGCGTGACAGCCGGGATCGCGCTCAGACGCGCGGCGGGTCGACGGCGACTCGCACTCGGGAACCCGGTGGCCGCGACGTCGCATTGACGCACTCGCCGAGCGTGGTCCAGTCAGCAGCACGCAGCAAGTAGCGATCGTCGCCATCACCACCCACCTGCACCGCGGCGCGATCGAGTTGTGCGACCACCTCGTCGCTGAAGGCACCCGTGACCGACGCAAGTGCCCCGAACGGTGGCAGTGACAGCATCGACCGACGTTCCCGCTCGCCCGTTGCAACGATCGACGGATCGCCGGCCACGGCGGCGCGCACGACCTCGTGGCCGGGATCGAAGGTCTGGATCATCACCGTCGGGGCCAGTCGCGCGGCGCGCACCAGGAGCGCCATCGCCTGCTCCGAAGCGCGAAAGCGTGGAGCGAGCATCTCGGAGTCGAACTCGAGGAACGCGACGACGTCGACCGAGCCGACTCGATGCAGCGCGGCTTCGGTGCCGACGTACAGGTCCGAGCGAGGTGGCGGCTCGTCATCGCGACCCGTCACGGTGACCACGTCGCGGTTCGCCGCCGCAGCGAGCTCCTCGCCGAGTCGCGTGACCCCCGGCCGGAGGTTCGCGAAGTCCCCGGCACCGCACGCCTGGCACACTGCCGGGCGGATCGTCCCGCACCGACGGCAGGCAAGCCGACCGTCGTCGCCGAGGCCGACGGCGGCATCACACTTCTCGCATCGCGTGAGCGCACAACAGGAGCGGCACGCAAGCACCCGAGCTCGACCCGTCGTATTGCTGATGCACAGCACTCGCTGGAGCGGGTCGCGAACGACCTCGATCAATTCGGAGGTGATCAGCGAACGCTTCCACGGTTCCTCGGCGCTGCGGTCGACTACGCGGACCCGTGGCCATCCCTGCTGCTCTCGCTGCTTCGGCGGATGCAGGGGCCCGTCGGGTCCGGCGAGCTCGTGGATGGCCACACACGTGGGCACGGGCGATACGAACACCGCCGGGACCCCAGCTCGCCGGCACCGCTCGGCAATGACGTCGCGGGCATGCCATGTCGGCGATCGTTCGTCCTGGTGCGCTTCATCGTGCTCGTCGATCACGATCGCGGCCGCCATGTCGGCACACGGCATCCATGCAGCCGTGCGGGTGCCGACGACAACATCCACGCCACCGGCTGCCGCTGCCCATTCGTCAGGGACGAGCGCGACCGTGGCTCCTGCACGCCGCAGGCGGGACGCCAGAAGCTGCGCATCGGAGTGATTCGGCAGCACCGCCAGCGTGGAACCGAGGCCGATGCACGACAGCACCGACGGCAACACGTCGCTCCGCGGCGGCAACCGCAGCACACCCCCACCGCGTTCGAGGAGTGCCGTGGTCGCAGGCGACGACAGGGCGGGAGACTGCGCCCGACGATGCGCGAGCGGCAGCGCCCGCACCGCAGTCTTCGGCGACGCAGCGACGAGGAACGGACGAACGCGCCGCGCCGCCCACCGGACGTGTGCCCACGAGGCCAGCTCGATGAGTTCGGCCGACGGGCCATGCCCGGTGACCTTCTTGACGTCTTTCAGGTCCTCACTCGACACCGCTGCCTCGTGCTCGTCGAGCACGCGCACGACCCAGCCGCCGACGCGGCGGCCGTGCAACTCGACGCGAACGATCGTGCCCACCTGGACACGATCGACGAGATCGTCGGGGACGCGGTAGTCGAATGACTTGTCGAGCCCCGTCACATCGGGCAGGACTCGAACGATCAACGGCGGATCAGGCGCCGAGCGCCGACTTCAGAGCGTCGAGCTTGGTCAGCTGCTCCCACGGGAACTCCTCACGCCCGAAGTGGCCGTACGCCGCCGACTTCTTGTAGATGGGACGCTTGAGGTCGAGGTCGCGCACGATCGCGCCAGGACGAAGGTCGAAGGTGTCGCGCACGGCGGCTTCGATCTTGGACGGGTCCTCGTTGGCCGTGCCGAAGGTCTCGACCAGGATCGACATCGGCTGAGCCATGCCGATCGCGTACGCGAGCTGGATCTCACAGCGGTCAGCGGCACCGGAGGCCACGACGTGCTTGGCGACCCAGCGGCCGGCGTATGCGGCGGAGCGGTCGACCTTCGACGGATCCTTGCCCGAGAAGGCACCTCCACCGTGACGGCCCATGCCGCCGTAGGTGTCGACGATGATCTTGCGGCCGGTGAGGCCGCAGTCGCCGTGCGGACCACCGATGACGAACTTGCCCGTGGGGTTCACGTAGATCTCGTAGTCGTCGTCGGCGAACTGCTCGGGGATCACCGGGCGGATCACAGCGTCGATCAGGTCGGGCTTGATGACCGTGTCACGGTCGATGCCGTCCTGGTGCTGCGTCGAGATGAGCACAGCCTTGAGCGCAACGGGCTTGCCGGACTCGTCGTACTCGAAGGTGACTTGGGTTTTGCCATCGGGGCGGAGGTACGGAACCTGGCCCGACTTACGGACCTCGGAGAGGCGCTCCGCGAGCCGATGCGCGGTGTTGATCGGCAGCGGCATGAGCACGTCGGTCTCGTTGCAGGCGTAGCCGAACATCATGCCCTGGTCGCCGGCGCCCTGGATCTCGATCGCGTCGCTCTCGCCGGAACTGCCAGCGCGAACCTCTTCGGAGGTGTCGACGCCCTGAGCGATGTCGGGGCTCTGCTCGTCGAGCGTGACCATCACACCGCAGGTGTTGCCGTCGAAGCCGTAGAGAGCGTTGTCGTACCCGATGCCGTTGATGGTCTCGCGGGCGATCTTCGGAATCTCGACGTAGGCCGAGGTCGACACTTCACCGGCGACCACGCAGAGTCCGGTCGTGACCATGGTCTCGCAGGCCACGCGGGCATCGGGATCGTCGGTGAGGATGGCGTCGAGGATCGAGTCGGAGATCTGGTCGGCCATCTTGTCGGGATGGCCCTCGGTGACGCTCTCGGACGTGAAGGTGTAGTTGGACATGCTCAGTCTGCTCCTGTCGGGGACGATCGTCGGATCGTCGCGATCGTGTCGATGACGGCCCGGGCGACGTCTCGCTTGGCGGCGAGGTCGATCTCGACAGGCTCCGCGTCGGGCTGCAGCAGCGTAACCGCATTCGTGTCGTGAGCGAACCCGACTTCCGGGGCGCTGACGTCGTTCGCGACGATGAGATCGAGGTGTTTGCGCTCCATCTTGGAGCGGGCGTTCGCCATCAGATCGTCGGTCTCGGCGGCGAAGCCGACGAGAACCTGGCCCTCGGGTTTCGACGCACCGAGACCGGCGAGGATGTCGGGCGTGGGTTCGAGCACCACGTCGGGCGCTCCATCGTGCTTCTTCAGCTTGTGGTCGGCGGGCGCGACCGGACGGAAATCGGCGACCGCTGCCGCCATCACGATCACGTCGGCGCCGGCTGCCCGCGACTCGAGCGCCTGCTGCATCTCGGCGGCCGTCTCGACCTCGACGAGCTCGACGCCGTGTGGTGTCGGGAGCGACACGGTGGACACGAGCGTCACGGCGGCGCCCCGGGCGACGGCTTCGGCAGCCACCGCATAGCCCTGCTTGCCCGAGGATCGATTGGCGATGACGCGTACGGAGTCGATCGGTTCGCGGGTCCCGCCAGCCGAGACGAGGACCGACAGACCCTCGAAGTCGGCGGGACCGAGGACGCGCTCGGCCGCCGCGACGATCGTTTCAGGGTCGGCAAGTCGACCCGCACCGACGTCGCCGCCTGCCAAGCGGCCCGACTCGGGCTCCACGATGTGGACGCCGCGACCGCGCAGTGTCTCGACGTTGTCCTGCACGGCAGGGTGTTCCCACATCTCGGTGTGCATCGCCGGGCAGACGATCACCGGAGCGCGCGTGGCGATCAGCGTGTTCTGCAACAGATCATGGCTGTAGCCCTGGCGGTAGGCAGCGATCGCCTTTGCCGTGGCCGGCGCAACGATGATCAGATCGGCGCCCTGACCGACCTTGGTGTGCGGGATCGGCGTGGTCGGGTTGTGCCACAGCTCGGTCTGAACGGGTTCGGACGCGAGCGCCGACAGCGTGGTCGAGCCGATGAAGTGTTCGGCCGCCTCGGTCATGATCGGCACGACGTGCGCGCCGGCGTCGACGAGTCGCCGACAGACCTCGATGGCCTTGTACGCCGCAATGCCCCCGGTGACGCCGAGGACGATTCGCTTGCCGCGCAACGGGGCGAGCTCGCCGCTGAGCGGGCTCACCGACTGCTCAGTCGTCGCTCTCGGCGGCGTCGGCAGCAGCCTGCGCCTCGGCTTCCGGGTCGTCCTCGAGCACGGGCAGCTCAGGCTCTTCCGGTGCTTCGGTCCAGACGATCTTCTCTTCGGCGATCTCCTGGAAGCCGATCGAGAGCGGCTTGCGAGCCGTCGAGGACACCTGCGGCGGAATCATGCCGCCGAGGCCGTCACCGAGCTGGTTGAAGTACGAGTTGATGTTGCGCGCCCGGCGAGCCGCAAGCGTGACCAGCGTGAACTTGGAATCGACCTTGTCGAGAAGACTCTCGATGGGCGGGTTGATCATCGTGTCGTGGTCGAGCGCCATAGAGGCGAGAGGCTAGCGCCGAATAGCCTCCGGCCCATGCCACTCACACCTCCCGATGATCCCACCGCAGCGCCCGAGCACACCTACGCGTCCTACCCCTCGCTCCGTGATCGGGCTGTGTTCGTCACCGGCGGCGCAGACGGTGTCGGAGCCGGCATCGTCGAGGAGTTCGTCCGCCAGGGCAGCCGCGTCGGATTCGCCGACGTCCAAGCCGACAAGGCCGCAGCGCTCGCGGCGCGCCTCGGACCCGACGCCCGCCACGCGCCGATCTTCTACGACATCGATCTCACCGACATCGACGCACTGCAGACGGGGATCGCACGGGCGCAAGACGACCTCGATGGGATCGAGGTGCTGGTCAACAACGCTGCGAGCGACGACCGCCACACGTGGGACGAGGTGACTGCCGACTACTTCGACGACCGTGTGGCGGTCAACCTGCGCCACTACTTCTTCGCCATCCAGGCCGTCGCGCCCCGGATGCTCGAGGCCGGTCAGGGGTCGATCGTGAACATCGGCTCGAGCAGCTTCATGATGCAGGAGGACTTCTTCCCGGGCTATGCGATCGCGAAGTCGGGCGTGTCGGGCATCACGCGCACCATGGCGCGCACCTTCGGGCCGCAGGGTGTCCGAGTCAACACCGTGCTCCCGGGTTGGGTCGCCACCGAGAAGCAACTGACCAAGTGGTGGACTCCCGAGGGCGAAGAAGGCACGTTGCGTGATCAAGCGATCAAGCGACGCATCTACCCTGCCGAGTTCGCCCAGATGGTCCTGTTCCTCGCAGCGGACGACGGTGCCGCGTGCACGGCGCAGGAGTTCCTGGTCGACGGCGGCCGTTTCTGAACCGGCTCAGCGGGCGGCATCGATGATCGCGAGCATCTCGTCGATCGTGGTCTCGAGGTCGTCGTTCACCACGACATGATCCGCGAGGCGACGACCAAACGGCTCTTCTTCTTCGGCCTTCTTGAGACGCGCGAGGACCTTGTGATCGACGTCGCCGCGGGCCCGTAGGCGGCGTTCCTGTTCCTCACGTGACGGCGGCATCACGAAGATCAACATCGCATCGGGCGCCTTCTTCTTGACCTGCTGCGCGCCGTCGACCTCGATCTCGAGCACGAGGTCACGGTCGTCGCCGACGTCGGGCGTCGGCGTGCCGTAGTAGTTGCCGAGAAACTCGGTCCACTCGAGAAAGCCGCGTGCTTCGATACGCGCCTCGAACGCCTCCGACGTCGTGAAGACGTAGGCATCATCGGTCTCGGACGGCCGCTGCTCACGTGTCGTCCACGATCGACTCAGCCACAGCTTCGGGTCACGCTTGACGAGCGCGTCGACGATGGTGCCCTTGCCGACCCCACCGGGCCCGGACACGATGATGATCATCGTCCCAGCACGCGGTCGAGCCGAGGCGCCATCAACGCGGATCGCGGCGCTTGAGATCCCGATCGCTTCAATGCAGTTCGTCCAGCAACGCCTGGCGCTGCTGGGCGCCAAGGCCCTGCACACGCCGATTGTCGGCGATGCCGATCTCTTCCATCAGCCTGCGGGCCTTGACCTTGCCGACGCCCGGAAGGGACTCGAGCAACGCGACGCACTTCAGCTTGCCGACGTTGTCGTCATCAGAGTCGAACGCCTCTTGGAGCGACATCGAGCCCATTTCCAGACGTTGCTTGATCTCGCCGCGGGCCCTCCGGGCATCCGCCGCCTTCTGCAACGCGGCAGCGCGTTGCTCCGGGGCCAAACTCCGTGGTGTTG
>JBGCFW010000379.1:0-18887 GCA_045107155.1 Ilumatobacter sp.
CGATGCCGTCCTCGATGCCTTCGGGGTCGACGGCAGCGCTGCGGGGACCGTCATGTTCACCATCGGGACCGAAGGGATCGCCGCGAACGCCGCACTCCAATGGTGCCGCGATGGCGTGTGTGAAGTGCTGGCCGATGCCTCGGTGAGTCTCGGTCCAACGGTCGAGCTGTGCGCGACGATCCTCGGAATCCCCGCATGCATCGAACTGTGAGTCGCTGCCCGGTCACGCTGAGCCTGGCGCCCTCGACCGGGCCCCTGGGGGCCTGACGCTGGCCGGGCCCGCCGTGCGTCAGCCGTCGATCACCGCAGTCGCCTCGATCTCGACCATCAAGCCGGGCAGGGCCAGCGACTGCACCCCGAGCAGCGTGCTCGGCGGCGGCTCGCCGGGGCCGTAGAAGGCCGCTGTCTGCTCGATGACGGTGGGCACCATCCCCACGTTGTAGTCGACGATATAGATTCGTCCCCGTACGACGTCAGCCGGCGTTGCGCCACCGGCCGCGAGCGCGATGCCGAGCGCCTTGAAACACTGTTTCATCTGATCGGCGAGGTTGTCACCCACGATGTTCAGCTCGGCATCCATCGACACCTGACCGGCGCAGTGAACCATCTTGGTTCCCGTGCTGACGACCACGCTCGTGTAGCCGTGAACGACGTCAGGCAGGATTCCTTCGGGATGGATGAACGTGTTCGGCATGGGCAGGGTCTAGCAGGGTTGCGGGCGCCGCACGAGAGCTGATTCGACACGCAACACGGCGTTCACGACGCCGACCAACGCTGTGAGTGCGGATTCGTCGAGCAGTCAGGTGGCCCGCGTTGCGCGAAGCAGCACGTCGTTCGCCGACAGTCCGAGGGCATCGGCAGCCGCGATCACGTCGTCCCACTCCACGCTCCGGTTCACCTCGACGCCGCGGTGTCCGGCCACCTTCACCCGAATCGCGTGTCCGTCGACGTCGACGGTCGACTCGCTGCGTTCGAGCACGGTGCGATCGACCAGATGCCGCCGAACGCCGATGGTCGACGTCTGCCGGAAGATCGACGCCTCGACCGCGTCGACGGCACCGGTGGAGCAGAGCGCGGCAAATGTGTGGGCGGGCCGGCCCTTCTTCATGACGATCGGCGTGACCCAGCAATCGAGCGCGCCGGCCTCGAGCACCGCATCGATCGCGCGCGGCCAGACACGCGGGTCGAGGTCGTCGACGTTGGCTTCGATCTGCACCAGTGCCGGCGTCGCCGAGCCGGTGACTGGTGTGCCGAGCACGAGCCTGCAGATGTTCGCGACGGCATCGGAGTCCTTGGTACCGGCGCCACCACCGACCACGTCGACCACGATTTCGGGCATCGGACCCCAGGTGTCGACCCACTCGGCGAGAAGGGCCGCCCCGGTCGGGGTGGTGGCTTCGTACGGCGCAGGGCCGGCGGCGACTGGAGCGATACCGTCGAGGACACGTAGTACGGCCGGCGCCGGCACCGGGATCGGACCGTGCGCCCCACGAGTGGTGCCACTGCCCACGCTGAGGGTCGAGGCGTGGAGCCCTCCGAGGTCCAGCTCGACCAACCCGGCACACACCCCGACGACATCGGCGACCGAATCGAGGGCGCCGACCTCGTGAAAATGCACGTCGTCGATCGACGTCGCGTGAACGTCGGCCTCGGCGCGGGCCAGACGTTCGAACGTCGCCGTCGCCCGGCTCCGAACGGGTTCATCGAGCCTCGACAACAGTTCGACGATGTCGGGAAGATGGCGCAAGGTCTGCGACTCGCCGACGTCCACGTGCACCTTCGTGGCAGCGAGGCCTGCGCGGTGCACCGTCTCGTGACGAAGCTCGATCTCCAGACCGAGGCGATCGATTGCAGTGCCGATGATCTCGATCGGAACGCCGGCATCCACCAGCGCACCGAGCAGCATGTCACCGCTCGCACCGGCTGTGCCGTCGATCCACCCGACCCTCACGCCGACGCCGTCCATCGCTCGTCGGCCGGGTGCGCTCGACGCGCCATCACCGTTCGCGACCGAGCAGCGAGAGCATCCGAACCGCTGCGCACGCAGCGCCGAACCCGTTGTCGATGTTGACCACCGTGACGCCCTGGGCACAGCTGGCGAGCGAGCTGTGGAGTGCGGTCGAGCCGCCGGTGGCGACGCCGTAGCCGACCGACGTCGGCACGGCGACGATCGGCTGCGGGATCAGACCCCCGAGCACGGAGACCAGCGCCGCGTCCATCCCGGCCACGGCGATGACGATGTCGGCCGCCGCGATGTCGTCGAGACGCGCCTGCAGTCGCCACAGACCGGCCACGCCGACGTCGGCGATCATCTCGTGGGCGACCCCGGAGAACTCGAGCGTGCGAGCGGCCTCTGTCGCCGCGTTCAGATCCGACGTGCCTGCGGCGACCACTGCGACCCGGCCCGGCCGAGCGCGAAGCGTGCCGTTGAGAAACGCCGTCGCGGACATGGTGTCGACGTCGAGTCGTGAGACCACGTCGCCCGGCATCGAGTGCAACTGCGACGGGGTGAGCCGTGTGAGGAGGCGAGGTTCGCCGCTCGCTGCAAGCTCGATCGCGATCTCGCGGACCTGCTCGACCGTCTTCGTCCCACACAGCACCGCCTCGGGCATCCCGATTCGATCGAGTCGTTCATGATCGTGCTGGTGCATCAGCCGCTCCCCTCGTTCGATGCCGGTGACCCGACGAACGAACGACCGGGCCGGTACGCCTCGTCGTCGAGGATCACTGCGGTGATCGACGGCTCGATCGATGTCATCGTCGCCGCGACGCCGTCGAGCAGCTCGGTGTCGACGAGGTCACGATGGGCATCGGGGACCTCTACCAAGACCTCATGGTCACGCAAACGGCACCGAACAACCGGGATCCCGGCGCGATCTCGGACGAGGGCCTCGCCCGCTTCGATCGCTCGCAGACGCGAGGGCGTGACTCGAGTGCCGGTGTAGAGACGACTCGCGAGGCAGGGCGAGGCGGCGAGGTCGGCATCCGCGAGGCCGAGGTATCTAGCGATCGACCGGATCTCGGCCTTCGCGATCCCGGCCTCGACGTACGGGTGCCGCACGTCGCGTTCGGCGGCGGCGACCAGCCCAGGCCGGTACTCACCGAGGTCGTCGACGTTCGCTCCGCTCAGGATCGTGGCCTCATGGAGTTCGGGGAGCCCAGCTCGAAGCTCCCCGACGGCGTCGTACAGGTTGCGCTTGCAGTGGTAGCAGCGGTCGACCGGGTTGGCGAGGTAGTCCTCGTCGTCGAATTCCCCCGATCGCACGGTGTGGAGTGTCCACCCGAAACGTTCGGCGTAGTCGACGACTCGGGCGGTGCCATCGCCGGGAACCGCAGGAGTGATGGTGTGGGCGATCACCGTCGCGTCCGGGGCAGCACGGTCGGCCACGACGGCGAGGACCAGCGAGTCGATGCCGCCGCTGCATGCGACCATGCGGAGCGGGATCGCGTCGAGCACGTCGGTGAGCCGGGCGAGAGCAGCCGAAGCGTCGGGGCGCGCGGTGATCGAGACCTCCATCGGCGCCAGTGTCGCAAACTCGTACGCCGCTTCCTCCACTCGTCGCTTCCGAGGTGGGCCACACTGGGCGACGTGAGTCGTTTGTTCGTGTGTCTGTGGCCACCCCACGATGTGGTCGCACGACTCGAGGAAGTCCACCGAAAGGATCAGGTCGGCGCTCGATTCGTTCCGCCCGAGAACTGGCACGTCACGCTGCGGTTTCTCGGCGAGGCCGACCCGAACGACGTCGCGTGCGCGCTCGACGACGCCCGCTTTGCGACCACGACGGTCGAACTCGGGCCGGCGATCGACGTACTCACCGAGCGCGTGTTGATCGTGCCGGCGACCGGCACCGAGGCCCTTGCCGCCGAGGTCGCCCGCGTCACCGCCGAGTTGGGGACCGAAGCCGTTCGAAAGCGCCATCTCGGCCACATCACCATCGCTCGCATGCGAAAGCGGGCGAACGTCCCGAGAGCTCTCGGTGAGCTGTTCGATGCCGCGTGGGAGCCGACCGAGGTCGCGCTCGTCGAAAGCACGCTGCGCCCGGACGGAGCGCGATACGAGACGCTGCAGACCTGGCCGATCGGCTGACGCCGAAGACTCCTACACGGCGGTGTAGGAAGCGTCGAGGCGAGGCCGACCCGCGGACGACTCGATCACCCCATCGTCGACGAGCTTGACGATGTGACCCAAGACGCTGAACGCGGCCGGTCGGTGCAGTGCGATCGTGATCGCGGCGTACAGCTCGGTGACCATCTCGGGAATGGTCGCGACGCCGCGACGCACCGCATCGACGACTTGGCGCTCACGCTCGAGACGATGCTCGACCAGATCGCCCACATACGACGCTGCGTTAGGGATCGGCGCGCCGTGCGTCGGCACCGCGACGTCGTCGCTGCGACCAGCGACGACGCGGAGTGACTCGATGTAGTCGCCCATGTGTCCGTCGGGCGGCGAGACCACGGTCGTACTCCACCCCATCACGTGGTCACCCGTGAACAGCACCTTGCCCGCGTCGTCGGATGCGAGTGCGAAACACGTGTGATTCGAGGTGTGGCCGGGGGTGTGAACGGCGCGCACGGAGATCCCAGCGGCCTCGAACGCGACGTCACCCGTTCGAACGGTGACGTCGGGAGCGAACTCGGTGTCGGTCGATTCCTCGACCTTCGGTTCCTCGGACTGATCGTCGGCCGCCTCGTCGTCGGGATCGGGGCGCCCGAAGTCGTCGGGGAGAGAACCCACGTCCCACTCCTGGACGCTCTCCGCGTGCGGGCCGTACGCGTAGGTCGGGGCACCCGACTCGGCGGCGAGCCACTTGGCGAGCGGCGAATGATCCGCGTGGCAGTGGGTGACGAGGATCGAGCGAACGGTCTTGCCGTCGAGCGCCGTCGCGAGAGCTGCGCGATGGTCGTCGAGCGCCGGGCCCGGGTCGACGACGGCCACGTCGTCGCCACTCCCGATGATGTACACCCCCGTTCCCCGATACGTGAACTTCGACGGATTGTGAGCGATCACGCGCGAGACGCCGGGCATGATCTCAGCCGCCACGCCGTAGCTGAAGTCGTCCTCGTCGAGGGTCACGAAGTCCATGTGCGGACGGTACGCCATCGTCCGACGCCGACCCTCAGCCGACGACCTCGTCAGCGGGCGATTGCCCCGCGTGTGCACGCTCCACGTGAAGCCGCGGAATTCACCAGGCCAGCGCGTCGATACGGCCGACCGGTTCACCGTGACCGGCAACGTTCGCCGTCAGCGAGTCGCGAACTCCCGCGAGCTGTCCATCGACGTCGAGGTCGAGGTGGCGAAGGATCTCTGCGAACACCGGTCTGCGGGCATCGTCGGAGCCATCGGCGATCTTGAGCGCGGCGGCACGTCCGTCCGGCAGTCCGAGCACGAGCATTCCTGCAGCGCCCTCTTTCGCGACCAGACCGGGCACCGCGGCCATCCAGGTGGTGTCAGCACGACCGGTCCCTCCGACGAGGTGCGGGTGTGCGGCCATCGCCTCGACCGTCTCGGAGCGTTCGGCGAAGAGCCGCGACAGCGCCCGGGCGACGTCGACGAGCGGCATGACATGGGTCGGTGCGCCGCAGCCATCGACGCCGGAGTCGACCACCGAACCGCCCTCGCGCCCGACCAGCCGATCGATCTCGACGATGATCGCCTGCTGCAGAGGATGCGAACGCTCGAGGTACCCGGCGGTGGGCCAACCGTTGAGGCGACAGGTCGCAAGCATCCCGGCGTGCTTCCCGGAACAGTTCTGCAACAACGACGACGGCGCCACCCCGTCTCGAATCGCCGCCACGCGTTCGGCGTCGTCGAGCGGGAACGTCGGCGTGTTCGCCAGGTCGTCGACGTGCAGGTCGAACCGGTCGAGGAGCTGTCGGACCCCATCGATGTGCACGGGCTCCCCCGAGTGACTCGCGATCACCAGTGCGAGCAACCGATGCGGCACATCGAGGCCCGCGCGCAGCATCGCCGACGCTTGAAAAGGCTTGAGCGACGAGCGGGGATAAACGGGGAGCTCGGGATCCCCCACCGACCGGACGATTGCACCGTCCCCGTCCACGATGACCGCAGCACCGTGATGGAGGGACTCGTCGGTGCCGTTGCGACGAGCGACCGCGACAGGCGCGAACGATCCCGCCTCGAAGCGGGTCCCCGGGATCGTCGTCACGATGCGTCGTCCGGCGAGCGGGCCGGACCGATGCCGCTCACATCGGTGAGCGGCGAGTCGACGACGTCGTAGCGCGTTCCCCAGCCGGAGGCGAGAGCCTGCACCATCGCCGCAGCCGGCAGCGCGAGGACCGCACCGACAGCCCCGAGCAAGGACGCACCTCCGAGCGCGGCACCAAACGCAACCGCCGGATGGAGCTCCATCGTGGCTGCGGTGATGCGCGGCGCGAACACGTAGTTCTCGATCTGCTGATACGTCACGATGAACGCGACCACGATGACTGCGGCGACGGGAGACTCGATGAGCGTCACCAGCACCGGCAGAATGCCTGCGAGATAGGTACCGACCACCGGGAGGAACTGGCTCACGAGACCGACCCAGAGTGCGAGTGCCACCGGCGCCGGGGTGCCGATCGACTGGAAGAGAATCCAGTGCGACAGCGCCGAGATCAGTGCGAGCAGCGCCCGGGAGTACAGGTAGCCGCCAGTCTTCGTGATCGCCACCTCCCACGCTTCGAGCACCATCTGCTGGCGGTTCGGACGAAGCAGCGAGCAGATGGCCCGTCGGAGTCGAGGCCCGTCGGCCACGAGATAGAAGGTGAACAGCAGCACCGACAGGAGCTGGAAGATGACACCGACGACCGTCACCGAGAGCCGGACTGCTTCGTCGCCCTGGGACTGGATGAACTCCTGTACTCGACCATCGGGGTCGTTCACCTCGTTGACCACGGACTCCGGATCAATCTGGGTACCGAATGTCGAGTTGACCCAGTCGACCGAGTCGGTGATGTACGTCTCGGATTCCTCCAGGAGGTCCGCGATCTGCCCGCCAACGAGCGTGCCGATCGCTGCGACGAACAACAGCGCGATCATCAGCACGGTGAGGAGGATCGCAAACGTCGCGAGTCCGCGACGCACACCTCTGGCCGACAGTCGGTTCACGGCCGGCTCGATCGCGAGGGTGAGAAAGATCGACACGAGCAGCAAGATGAGCAGCCCGGAGAGCCGATCGAACACGGTCCGCGCGACGAACGTGAGCAAAAACCCGACCCAGAACACACCGATCGCCGGCACCGCCCAACGCGGCAGTGTGCGGTCAGTGGCACGGCGCTCGAACGGTTTGCCGCTGGTCGGATCGATGAGCCGCCCCGCCCCGTCCACGTCGACACGAGACGCCGCATCGCGGGTCGGAACGTCGCTCGAGGGCGCGGCCCGTTCCCCTCGCGCCTCGTCACCTTCCACACCCGGAACGTAGTTGCTCAGACCCCGGTGATGGGCACGGCATCGCGGGATCGGTGCACGCGTGGCACGATGACGCCGTGAGCGATGTGGAGACTCCACGACCCATGATCGGCGCTCCGTCGGGCGTTCGCAGCTGGCTCGGTCATCAGGTTCGCTCCCGTGTGGTCGGCCCCGACGCCGAGACGCGCCACGCAGAACTGTTCTCGACCGACGAGCCCGGTTGGTTCGAACCCGATTCGCCGATCCACCGGGTGCATGGCGACACCTCGATGTTCGTCGGCGGCCTCCGGGCACTGCTGTTCCAATCCCTGCATCCGCGTGCGATGGCCGGGGTGGCCCAACACTCCGACTATCGCAACGACCCGTGGGGTCGGCTCCAACGCACCGCCGACTTCGTCGCCGCCACCACGTTTGGGCCGGCATCGCAGGCTGAAGCCGCCGTCAAGATCGTCCACCGAGTCCACCGGCGCGTCGTCGGTACGACTCGGCACGGTGAGCCCTACGCAGCGAACGACCCACACCTGTTGCGCTGGGTCCACCTCGCCGAGATCGACAGCTTTCTCGCGTCTCACGACAAGTTCGGCGTGGACCCCCTGCGTGGATCCGAACGCGACCGGTACCTGGCCGACACTGCGGTCGTCGCGCGTGCACTCGGCGTGATCGAGCCGCCGACGACCGAGGCCGAGCTGCGCCGACAGCTCAGGGCGTTCAGACCCGAGCTCGGAGGCAGCCGGGAAGCGCGCGACGCCGCGCGCTACCTGCTCTTCCAGCCGCCGCTGCCGATCGCTGCTCGACCGGCGTACGGACTGATCGGTGCCGGCGCCGTGTCGCTGATGCCCGCATGGACTCGGATTCCATTGCGCCTTCCGTGGCTTCCGCTCACCGAGGCGACGCTCGGCCGAGCGGTTGGTGACGCCGTCACCAAGACCCTCCGGTGGGCCGTACCCGCTGCGGACGAGGCGCCCGCAGCCCACGACTGAGCGTTCGGCCACCGAGCGCATCCGGCGCTGCGTCGAGTTCCAACGGCCGTGGCCCGCGGCCGCGGCTGCCCGATGAGGCACTCGGAGCGCCAATAGATGCAATACTGTGGCCGTGGCGCTGTCGCTCACAAGGTGGCATCGGAGCCCAAACTCGGGACTGTCCTGCTGATGAACGCCGATGCATCGCGCACCGAGGCATGGCGGTTGGCGGAATTGCGTGGGCTCGGACTGCTCGACACACCACCCGAGGAGCGATTCGACCGCCTGACCGAGCTGGCGTCGATGATGCTCGACACACCGATCGGACTGCTGACGTTGGTCGACGCCGACCGCCTGTGGCTCAAGTCACGAGTCGGGCTCGACACACCCGAGACCGAACGAGACATCGCGTTCTGCCCCCACGCGCTCGATGCCGACGACGGCACACCGTTCGTCGTCGAAGACACGTGGCTCGATGAACGCTTCGCCGACAATCCGCTCGTCGTCGGCGACCCGGAGATCCGGTTCTACGCCGGGCAGGTGGTCCACAGTCCGAGCGGTGCGGCGCTCGGCACGCTGTGCGTCATCGACCGTCGACCGCGCCGATTCGGAGACAACGAAGCGCGGATCCTGCGGCATCTCGCCGCGCTCGTCGAGCAGGAGTTCGAACGCGAGGATCTCGCACAACTCGCTTCAGAACTGGCTGCCAGCGAAGCGTTCAAACGGTCGCTCATGTCCGCGCTCACCGAGGGCTACGTGTTGCAGGATTCCGAGGGCCGCATCGTCGAGTGGAATCCCGCCGCCGAGACAGTGCTCGGCCTCACCGGAGACGAGCTCTCCGGCCGAACATCGATGGACGAGCGCTGGCGAGCGGTCCACGAGGACGGGACCCCGTGGCCCGGCGAGAGCCACCCTTCCATCGAGGCACTGCGCACCGGCGAACCCGTGAACGACGCGACGATGGGCGTCCATCGCCCAGATGGATCGCTGGTGTGGCTTCGCGTGAACAGCACCCCGATCCGCGATGAGAAGGGCGCGGTCGTGTCATCCCTGAGCGAGTTCGCCGACATCACCGCCGAGATCGACGGACGAGTCCGCAACGAGCAGCTCGAGGCCGACCTTCGACTCAGCGAGTTGACCGCGCAGGTATCGCTCGAAGGACTCGATCACGGCGTGATCCTCATCGACCCGACCGGCGCTGTGCAGACGATGAACGCTGCGGCAATCCAGATGTTGGGATGCCACGCCCCCCAATTGACCGAACGCTGGCGGAGTCCGGCATGGACCACCTACGACGCGGACGGCGTCGAGATTCCACCGGAGCAACGGCCCATCGAGATGGCCATGGCCACGGGTCTCCCCGTGACCGGACAGGTGCTGCGCTGGCAACGTCCCGACGGGGACACGATCATCATCCGAGTGTCAGTGATGCCAGTCGACGACGGAAGCGATCGCATGGTCATCGGCGTCGCAGACATGACCGCCGAGCGCACGGCGATCGCGCAGTTCAGATCGGCATTCGACGACGCTCCGATCGGCATGGCCATGGTCGGTGAAGACGCCAAGATCATCGAGATCAATGCCGCGTTCGCACGTCTCACCGGACAATCGCCCGACCAACTGATCGGGATCCAGCTCACCTCGCTCTGCCATCCCGACGACATCGATACCGCGGAGGCCGGCTGGCAACGGCTCGTCCTCGAGCGCGAGCCCGTCCAGCTCGAAGTACGCTTCTTTCGCACGGACCAGACGGTTGGTCGAGTTCGGGTGCACACATCGCCGGTGGGCAGCGAACACGGACCAGCGTTCGCGATCGCACAGGTTCTCGACACCTCAGAGCAACATCGCGAGCTCCTCGAGCTCGCGCACAAGGCCGATCACGACGACCTGACCGGTCTCTTGAACCGACGCGCTTTCGAAACCGCATTGGACGACCACGTCGCGAGATGTCGTCGATACGGCGCCGACGGAGCGTTGTTGATGTTCGACCTCGACAAGTTCAAGCTCATCAACGACACGCTCGGGCACAGCGCCGGCGACGATGTCATCATGGCCACCGCCGACGCGTTGAGGCGTCGCCTCCGCTCGACCGACGTCGTGTGTCGGCTCGGTGGCGACGAGTTCGCCGTGCTGCTCCCGACCGGCGATATCGAGCACGCGAGCATCGTGGCCACCGAGCTTCTCGACACGATGCGCAACATGGACGTGGTGGTCGCACGCAGCACGGTCATGACCACTGCGAGCATCGGTGTGGCGACCGCGCCGGACGCAGTCGAGTCCACTGCCCGTTGGCTCGCCCGTGCCGACGGAGCGATGTACCGGGCGAAGCGCGCCGGTGGCGACGCCTACGCCGTGTTCGAGCCGGCCGACAAGGTCTGACCAGACGCGGTCAGGAGACGCTCGACCGGGTCGCTGCGAGCCAACGCTCGACGCGCTTCTGGTTCACGTTGAAGTCGCTCTTGCCGAACCGAGCGCGGGAGAACACCGACAGCGTGGAACCACCCTCGGGAAGATCGATGAAGCGAACCGACACGTAGTCGGGGAACGCGAACAGCGCGCTGCGCTGAACGTAGGTGACGTGACCCTCCGCGGCAGATCCGGCGAGCACCTCGACGCGATCATCCGCGATCGCGACGGCATCGAACGCGTCGCCGAGCTCAGCGGCCGACACGCTGAACAACGGCGGCTCGGCATCGCGCTCGGGGTGCCGCTCGACCGACGAGTCGGCTGGGCTCAGGCGATACCAGTTCGGCGTGTCGGGGTTGGGCGAGGTGAGCGGATCGACGTGCCACTCCGCTGGATCGTCTCCGGCTCGACGAACCCCGATCGCACCTCCGACCGTGGCGAGAGCGGCAGCGAGAGCGGCGAACAGCACGATCATCATCCCGACACGATAGGTGCGCGATCGCGCACCCGCCGCTTCCGTCTGGGCGCCGCAGCACCGTCCGATCATCCGGTGGCGGCGAGCGCCGGGGCCAGATCGCCGTTCGGCATCACTTCGACGCCGGCGTCGAGGCCGAGCCACTCGGCCATCGCGTCGAGTTCGGCACGAAGTTCCTCGGCGACGTGGCCTTCGTCGATGCCGGGTTCGCCGAAGGCGCCCTGAACGAGCAGTCGCCCGCCCGGTCGATCGGACTTGAGGTCGACGCGGGCGACCAGTTCGTCGCCCAGCAGGAACGGCAGCACGTAGTAGCCGAACACCCGCTTGGGCTTCGGGACGTAGATCTCGATCCGGTAGTGGAAGCCCCAGAGGCGTTCGGCGCGATCGCGAAACCACACGACCGGGTCGAACGGGCTCAGCAACGCTCGCGCGTCGATCTGGCGCGGCAGCGTCGCGTCGGGGTGCAGATAGGCGGGCTTGTTCCACTTCTCGACTCGAACCTCGTCGAGTCGCCTCTCCTCGACGAGTTCGGCCAACAGAACCCTCGTGTGCGCGAGCCGGTGGTAGTCGGCGAGATCGGCTGCCGTGCCGACGCCGTGAGAGCGCGCCGCCATCACGAGCAGCTCCTTCTTCGCGTCGTGTTCGGACGGTGTGGGAGCGTTGAGCACTTCGGGCGGGATGACCCGTTCGGAGAGGTCGTAGAGCCGAGCGAAGTCGTTCGGACGCCGCGTCGCGGACACCTCGCCCGTCCGGAAGAGGTGTTCGAGGGCCCGCTTGCCGGCGTCCCAGTCCCACCACTGCCCTTTTGGACGATCACGCATCTCCAGATCGCTGGCCACCAGCGGTCCGTCCGACCGGACGCGGTCGAGCACGTTCGACACGACGCCGCTGTGTTGGTCGGCCCACTCCCGGAGACCCTTCCACCGCGGATGATGATCCATCGCCCAGCCGTACAGCGGTCGCTGCTCGATCGGAACGTGGCACGCCTCGTGCACCCAGTACTCGAACAGCTCGCTGTCAGCGGTGGCGTCGGGAATGAGCGACCGCGGGTGGGGCCCGAGACGCGCGAAGAGCGGGAGCTCCTGGCTTCGCACGAGCACGTTGACCGAGTCGATCTGGATCAGTCCGAGATGATCGAGCGCCTTTCGCAGATGCCGCCGATCGACGCGTCCCGTCGGCCGCTTGTTGGACAGCCCTTGGGCACCGAGCGCGATTCTGCGCGCTTGCGCGTTCGAGAGCTCACGCATGACGCCGCGCCACGCCGGAGCTCAGTCCTCCGACTCGGCGATCGAAACCGAGTTGATGACGACATCGGTCTTGGGGCGGTCGCCCGGTGCGGTCGGGACGTTCTGCATCGTGTCGAGCACGTCGAGGCCCTTCACGATCTGGCCGAACAGGCTGTACTGCGGGGGCAGGCCGACGCCGGACGCGCCGGACACGAGGAAGAACTGCGATCCATTGGTGTTCGGACCGGCGTTCGCCATGGCGACCGAGCCGATCTGGTACTCGCGTGGCTTGGGAAGTTCGTCGTCGAACTTGTAGCCGGGACCGCCACGCCCGGTGCCGGTCGGATCGCCGCCCTGGCACATGAAGCCATTGATGATGCGGTGGAAGATGACCCCGTCGTAGTAGTGGTTCAACGCGAGGAATACGAAGTTGTTGACGGTCTTCGGGGCCTTCACGGCGTCGAGGGCGATCACGATCTCGCCGAGCGTCGTGTCCATGGTCGCCGTGTAGCGCTTCGAGGCGTCGATCCCCATCTCTGGCGGAGCGGAGAACTCCTGGGCTTTCGGGGCGGAACCATCGAATGGAGGAAATGCTGTTGCCATGGCGCCCGACCCTACCGGCGGTGCGCGAACGGGGTCGGAAGGGTCGGGCGATACGGTCTCGGTCGCACGACGTCGGCCGCCACCACCGGTGCGCGTTCGGCGCCGCTGACGGGGGTCCGGCGATGGCAACGACACGTGAGAGCGTCCACGACGGTGCTGCCTGGTTCCTCCGGCTACTGCGTGTCGGTGTCCGTCGAGCGCTCGTGCTCACCGTGATCATCGCGGCGTTCGCCACGCTGGTCGTCGTCACCACCCGCACTCGAACGAGCGACTGCTCTGATGTGACGAGTGAACAGCGCGACGCGATCGCCTCGCTCGCGGGCGACAGCGCGACCCGCTCGTTCCGTTCCGCCGACGACGCACGGTGCTCCGACGGCGTCTTCGGAGCGCCGATCGTCGGGGTCGCCGACTCGATGGAGCGGGCGACGGCTCAGCTCGCGGACGACGGTTGGGAAGTCGAGACCGACTACATCGCCTTCGCGCTCCAGCTGTGGCGGCGGTGCTTCTCGTTCGATGCGCCCACATGGCGCGGCATCCAGATCTCGGTCGACGCCGACCGCGGTGGCGCGATCGAAACGGCGCGCGCCATCGCGCCGGAGAACGTCGAGGCGTGCGAACTCGAGCGCCGCGAAGCGTCGCGGATCTACCCACCTCGCAGCGACAGCTGACCGCGAGAACCTCGTCAGCCGACCGCAAGCCTTCTTCGTCTCCGAGGACCGGGACGAATGCGACGACTGCCCGGCTTCACCCGGACGACGCCCGCAGGGTCAGTTGAGGTCGTTGTAGTTCCGAATGAGTGTGTTCGCCGTTACCGCGGTCTCGTCCAGGAGGGCGTCGATGTCGACACCCTCCGGATCGTCATAGATCCGAGCGATCGCATCGACCACTGCCTGGCGGACTTCGCGCTGCGGCCCGAGCGCCGGGCGCGCGGCAGCGGAATCGTCCGTCGGTGCGGCGAGCTGGTCGTATGAGACACGAAAGCGCGGGTCGTCGGTGAACACGGTTGCGATCGGGTCGAGCTCGACGGCGTCCGTGCGCACCGGCACGTAGCCGGTCGCAGCGGCCCAGGTCGATTGAGTCTGGGCCTCGAGGAGGAAGCTCGCGAAGTCCCACGCCGCGGCCGTTGCCGCATCACCCTTGTCGGCGGGGATCCACAGCGATGCGCCACCCACCTGCGCCGCCGGGGAATCGGTTGGGCCGGGCAGCGGACCGACACCGAGGTCATCACGGGTGAGGTCGCCGCCGAGCCCGCCGTCGAGCGCGTCGAGCACCTGCGTCAGCGCCGCAGACGTCGACACGGTCATCGCGCCGGGCTCGGTCGGATCCACCAACTTCAGGAACGAATCGAGTCCTCCGGTGTTCTGCCCGACGTTGAACGACAACCCGTCGGCGCGCATCGAACGCAAGAACTCCAGCGCCGCACGACCGGTCGCGTTGTCGAACAACACCTCCGTCGCACGTCCGGAGCGACCGTTGTCGTTGTCGACGAAGGGTGCGCCCGCGTGTCCGAACCACTGCTCGAAGTATCCACCGGCCGAGTCGCGCGCGACATCGACGACCACGCCGTACGTGGCAGCACCGGAGCTCACGAGCGCCTCGGACGCCTGCCGGAGATCGTCCGGCGTCAACGGCGGGTCGGCAGGGTCGAGACCTGCGGCTTCGAAGCGCGGCTCGACGAAGTAGAGCACCGGCGACGACACGTTGAACGGGAGCGCCCATTGCACAGCGTCGTAGGCATACGCGTTGAGCGCACGCGGCAGGAACATCGACGTGTCGTAGTCCGCAGCCTCGGCACACGCCTCGAGCGGGACGAACGTGCCCGACTCGGCGAAGGTCTGCACGACGAACTCTGGCGCGAGCAGCACCTCGGGGCGTTGGTCGACACCGAGTTGGAGGTAGCTGTCGATGGTCGACTCGTAGTCGATCTGGTTGTCGATCTCGACCACGACACGGTCTTGTGCCGCGTTGTACTGCGCGGCGAGTGCTTCGAGTTCGGTGCCCAGCGCGTCGGCGAGACCGAACCACATCGTGATCTCGACCGGGCCATCGGCTGCGTCGAGCGCGTCGACGGGACAGGGCGGAAGATCCCCGAGCGGCGACTCCTCCACCAACGGCTCCGAATCAGACGGAGCCGCCACCGGTTCGCCGGACTCCGAATCGTCCGACTCGGTGCTGCGGGACTCCACGCTGTCAGACTCCGGATCGTCCGCTGCGTCGATCGGCGGCGGCTCCTCCTGATCGGTCTCGTCGACATCGCCGGCGGGCGGCGTCGCGTCGGTCACGATCGGATCATCGTCGCGCCCCGCGTCGATGACCGAGTCGCCTCCGCTGCATGCAGCGGCGCAGATCCCAGCCACCGTGAGCGACGCGATCAGTCGAAGGCGACGGGAAGCAGTGTGATGAGTCACGGGTCTCAGCCTTTCACGGCGCCCGCGGTCAGTCCGCGAACGAGTTGACGTTGGAACACGACGAGCACGATCCCGATCGGCACCGCAGCGATGACGGTGCCTGCCATGACGAGGTTGGGTTGGCTCAGCGAGGACTTTCCGAGCAGGCGCAACCCGCTCTGAACGGTGTGGACGTCGTCGTCGGTGACGACCTGACTCGGCCACAGGTACTGATTCCACGACGCGAGGAACGTGAACAGGCCGAGCGCGCCGAGCGTCGGGCGGACGAGCGGGATCGCGACGTGGCGGAGGTACCCGAAGTGGCCGATGCCAGCGAGGCGCGCCGCATCGCGGAGGGCGCTCGGCAGCGCGACGAGGGCTTGTCGGACGAGGAACGTCCCGACCGCGCTGGCGAAGCATGGCAGCGCGAGACCCTGCCAGGTGTTGATACCGCCGAGCCACGGGGCGTTGTCGCCGATCCACTCGACAGTGTCGAGGTTGACGACGACGGTGGCCTCGAACGGCACGAGCAGCGTCGCGAGGAACAGCGCGAACACGGCGCGCCGGTAAGGGAACCGGAGGTGTGCGAAGGCGTACCCCGAGAGCAGTGCGGTCACCAGTTGAGCGAACGTGACCGCGACCGCCACGACCAACGAGTTCCACAGGTACCGGCCGAGCCGCCCCTCCGTCCATGCATCGGCGATCACATCGAACGTGATCTCACCCGGCACGAGCCGCCGTTGCAGGACACGTTCCGACGGCGAGAACGCCGCGAGCACGGTCGTGTAGATCGGGAACAGCACCGCCACAGCGATCGCGACGAGCAGCACGTAGCGCCCAACCCGACGCAGTCCCTTCGGCTCGTCCCACGATCGGGGACGACGCCTGCCGGAGGTGATCGGGCGCCGACGATTCCGCCGGAGTTGCCGGTCGACCGTGACATCAGCCGACATCGCTCAGCCTCCGTCCGAGTCCGCGGACCTGCAGCGCCGACAGCACGAGAAGCACCACGAACAGCAACACCGCGCCGCTCGCCTGCAAGCCGGCGTCGGCCTGCACCGGGGTATCGCCATACACGAGGTAGGCGAGGGTGGTCGTGGACTCCTGCGGGCTCGGCCCGCCGTTCGTGAGCAGGTCGACCTCACCGAAGGTCTGGAATGCACGAGTGGTCAGCACCAGCACGACGAACACCAGCGTGGGACCGAGCAGCGGAACGGTGATCCGCCAGAAGCGCAGGGTTCCCGAGGCGCCATCGACAGCAGCGGCCTCGTGGAGCTCCCGCGGGATCGACTGCAGTGACGCCGTCACGAGGATGAAGGTGAACCCGAGTCCCGCCCACACACTCGAGAGCGCGACCGCCGTCAACGCGGTGCCCGGATCCTGGAGCCAGCCAGGATTCTTGACCGACGGAAACAACGACTGGAACCAGCCGAGATTCGCGAGCGAACCGACCGACGGCTGGAGCAGGAACAACCACATCAGGCTCGCGACGGCGACCGAGGTGGCGATCGTGGAGGAGAAGACTGTTCGAAAGAGACCCACGCCGCGGAGGTACTTGTCGGCGAGGACCGCAAGGCCGACGCCGAGCACGAGCCCGAGCGGGACGGAGATCGCCGCGAACTTCGCCGTCACGAGCAGCGACGATTGAAACTCGTCGGACAGAAAGACGTCTCCGTACTGACCGAAGCCGTTGGACACGCACGAGTCGCCTCGCGCATTGCACCGCTGCTGACCGAGCCACACCGCTCGCGCCAGTGGGTACACGATGAACACACCGAGCAGCACCGCCGACGGCGCGAGCATGGCGAGCGCCACACCCAGGTCTTTCCAGTTCCACGAGCGCGTGGCACGAGACGACACGACGCGACACTACGACGCCTCCACGACAGCGGGGCGCTTCGACGGACGGTTCGTCGGGAGGGGATCGAACCGTCTCCTGCCGGACGTATTCCGTTCAGACCCACGAAATCTGTCACGGAGCACGATCCGGGGTTGAGACGGGCCGCCGGTAGGGTTCGGAGGACATTTCTCCCAACGTCTTCTTGTGAAGAGGGAAAGGGCACGCTGATGTTCGAACGCTTTACCGACAGGGCCCGCCGGGTCGTGGTGCTGGCGCAGGAGGAAGCGCGCCTGCTGAACCACTCCTACATCGGGACCGAGCACATCCTGCTCGGGCTGATCCACGAGGGCGAAGGGGTCGCCGCGAAAGCGCTCGAGTCGCTCGGGATCAGCCTCGAGGCCGTCCGCAGCCAGGTCGAGGAGATCATCGGCACGGGGGGCTCGTCGCCATCGGGCCACATCCCCTTCACGCCACGGGCCAAGAAGGTGCTCGAGCTCTCGCTGCGCGAAGCGCTGCAGCTCGGACACAACTACATCGGCACCGAGCACATCCTCCTCGGCCTCATCCGTGAGGGCGAGGGCGTCGCCGCCCAGGTGCTCGTCAAGCTCGGCGCCGATCTCAGTCGTGTGCGCCAGCAGGTCATCCAGCTGCTCTCCGGCTATCAGGGGCCCGGTGGTTCGTCGTCGGGCTCCGGCTCCGGCGCGGGTTCGAGCTCCGGGGGCGGCCGCGAAGGCGCAGCCGCCGGTGTCGGCCCAGGGAGCAAGGAAGGCGACGAGAAGGGCGGCAACTCCCAGATCCTCGATCAGTTCGGTCGCAACCTCACGCAGGCTGCCCGCGAGGGGCAGCTCGACCCGGTGATCGGGCGATCCCGCGAGCTCGAGCGCACGATGCAGATCCTGTCTCGCCGCACCAAGAACAACCCTGTGCTCATCGGTGAGCCCGGCGTCGGCAAGACCGCCATCGTGGAAGGTCTGGCCCAGAAGATCGTCAACAACGACGTGCCCGACACGCTCACCAACAAGCAGCTCTACTCTCTCGACCTCGGCTCACTCGTCGCCGGCAGCCGCTACCGCGGTGATTTCGAAGAGCGCCTCAAGAAGGTCCTCAAGGAGATCAAGACACGCGGTGACATCCTGCTCTTCATCGACGAGATCCACACCCTCGTCGGCGCTGGCGCAGCGGAGGGCGCGATCGATGCTGCATCGATCCTCAAGCCGATGCTCGCCCGTGGCGAGCTCCAGACCGTCGGCGCGACGACGCTCGACGAGTACCGCAAGCACGTCGAGAAGGACGCTGCGCTCGAGCGTCGCTTCCAGCCCGTGAAGGTCGACGAGCCGACGCTCGCGCACACGATCGAGATCCTCAAGGGCATCCGCGACCAGTACGAGTCGCATCACCGGGTCACGATCACCGACCAGGCGCTCGTGGCTGCGGCGAACCTCGCCGATCGCTACATCTCCGACCGACACCTGCCCGACAAGGCCATCGACCTCATCGACGAGGCTGGTTCCCGACTGCGCATCAAGCGCATGGAGACCCCGCCCGACTACAAGGAGATCGAAGACAAGATCGCCGCGATC
>JBGCFW010000038.1:0-11232 GCA_045107155.1 Ilumatobacter sp.
TCGCCAGCCGCCCAACGCTCGCCGATGTTCACCATCGACGGCGTGATCATCTCGAGATAGACCTGCTCAACGTCGGCACCTGAGGCCATGGCTGCCTGGACCACACCCCATGCGCCTCGAGCATCGCCGTCGACCAGTCGCGACTCCAGCCGTACCCCCCACGGCGCCGATTCGCCGGGAGCGACAGGCGCCGTGGCCGACCCGGAACGGAACGACTCGATGGCCTCGGCACTGACCTTCCACGAGCCACCGAGCTTGGACGCCTCGAGCTGACCGTGGCGCACATAGCGGTACGCGGTCATGTAGTGAACGCCGAGTTCATCGGCGGCCTCGTGGAGGGTGAAGGTGGCACTCATGGACGAGCGCACAGGCTACGGCCAGCGCAGATACGCACGCCGAACCGAGGCCAGGTCGAATTCGATGGGCGAAGCGCTCCGAGCCGCCTCAGCCGCCAGGCTCAGCCCTGCTTGCGGGCGCGAGCTTCGCGAGCTCGCACCAGCAGGTGCATCGGCACCTTCTTCGCCGCCTCGGTCAGCGCTTCGTCGCCACCCGCTGCTGCGACATCATCGCTGGTGTCGGCCTCTTCGGGCTGGAGGTCCTCGAACGACGGCGGCTCGACACCGGGCTTCCAGTACTGGTACATGTCGCGTACCACGTCGGCAAGGCCATCGGAATCGAAGCCCTTGGCGAGATCCACGGTGACGATGTTCGAATACACGTGCACGGCGCCGACCTGGCCGGTGGCGAACAGGCGTCGGGCGAGCTCGTCAGACGGCGTGGCACCATACGCGTCGTCGACCGAGGCGAAGCGTTCGTGCCCCTGCCCTGACAGCGTGCGATTGAGCTCGAAGCGGACCACGCCCGGCGTGGCACTCTGCTTCTCGGTGACGGCGACCAGCTGACCCATGAGGGGCCCAGACTATCCGGGACCGAGGCCGTGGTCCCCAACCCGCTCCTCGTCACCTGCTTGACGGCCGACGGGTGTGTCCGCCTCCGACGATGCCACGCCGAGGCGACCGGTGGTCACGCGCAGACCGATCGCACCGACGATCAACAGCAGCACGGCGATGGCGTTGACCCACACCGCAGACCTCACCGACGAGTAGGCCTCGCCGCACGGATCGGGTTCGTACTCGAATCCGACGGGAATCTGCGGCGTCGGCTCGTCGTCGTCGATCCCACCGACGGCGACACCGAGCGGCGTGTCGGGGCAGGTGATGCGGTTCAGGAAGATCGTCTCACCACCGCGCTCCGGATCTGCGAGCACTGCGTCGATCGACTCGGCTTGGGCGGGTGTCGGATCCGCCACCGGCGAGTACAACGCCGTCGAATCGACCGGGCGGACGCCCCACGCAACCACCAGCACGACCGCCCACGCGATGCTCCCTGCGAGGATCCACAACCAGATGGGCCTCCCTCGCTCCTGCGTCACGCCCCAGAATGTATCCACCGAGACCACTCTGCTGGAACGAGGAACCGTTCGCTCGAGACCTGGCTCCGAACGGCGGCCGCCAACCGGGACACGAACCTGGCCGCTGCGAGCGCAGCGCTTCAGGAACCGAGTGCAGCCGCCAACACGTCGGGGAACTCGTTCGGTGTCACCGCGGCAACCGTCGCACCCAGCTCTGCGAGCGCTTTTGCGTGGTCGTGGTCGTGCGCCGGTGCGCCCTCGTCGGCCAACGCCAACAGCACGATGACCGTCACCCCCGACGACACCAGCTCGGCGACCCGCTGGCGCATCAACGTCGCATCGCCACCCTCGAACAGGTCGGAGATCAAGAACACGACGCTCTCTCGGGGCCGCTCGATGCGGCGAGCGCAGTAGGTGAGCGCTGCGGCGATGTCGGTGCCGCCGCCGAGTTGGACCCCGAACAGCACCTCGACCGGGTCGTGGAGAAACGGCGTGAGATCGGTGATCGACGTGTCGAACGCAACGAAGGTCGTGCGCAACGTCGGCAGCTGCGCGAGCACACCGGCGAAGAGCGAGGCGTACACCACGGACTCGGCCATCGAACCCGACTGATCGACGGCGATCACCACGTCACGCGCCAGACTTCGCTGACGCCGCCCGTGGCCGACCAGATGCTCGGGAACGATGGTCCGCTGTTCGGGCAGCCAGTGCCGGAGGTTCGCCTGGATCGTGTGTGGCCAATCGATGTCACCCGGCCGAGGTCGACTCGTCCGTGTCGCGCGGGCGAGCGCACCACGCACCGCCTGTCGCGTCTGATCCGTCAGACGGCGCTCGATGTCGGCGAGCACCGTGGCGATCACCTGACGGGCCGTCGCACGTGTCTCGTCGGGGAGGACCTTGTTCAACTCGACGAGCATCGTGACCAACCCCACGTCGGGCTCCACCGACGACAACAGCTCCGGCTCGAGCAACATCTGACGGAGGTCGAGCCGTTCGACTGCGTCGCGCTGCATCATCTGTACGACCGGTGTCGGGAAGTAGCGGCGGACGTCACCGAGCCAGCGCACGACGCCGGGCCGCGACCTGCCGAGACCACCAGCACGGCCCGATCGGCCACGGCGCCGATCCGTCGCCTCCCGGTCGTACAACGCGCCGAGCGCGGCGTCGACGCGCGCATCGTCGCCGCTCAGGCCGTCACCGCGATCCGCGCGCCCAGATCGATCACTCGCGCTTTCGCCCTCGTCGCGACCCTCGCCGCCGCCTGCACCGGCACCCTCGCCATCGTCGAGGCCCGCCCCATCTCCATCGCCGGCGCCGGCCTCGTCGTCGCGCCCAGAACCGTCGAGCTCGCTCGCGTCGGCGGCGTCATCGGCGGCACCGCCGAGCACCAGTCGCCAGCGTCGATGACGCTCCGGGTCCGACACCTGCAGCATCGCCTCGTCGATCACACCGACACCTCCGTGGTATCGATGACGAACGGAGCGAGACCGAGCAGGTGCCGAACGGTGCCCAACACCGCATCAGCGCGTGCGGGATCGACATCGTCACCGAACCCCGACGAACGGTCGGCCCGACCGCCGAGGAGCAGCGACATGATCCGTCGTCGTTCGGCCGGCTCGAATCCTCCGAACGTCCTCCGCAAGAGCGGCACGACCGCGTCGAAGCCGTCGGGTGCGAGCGATGACAGCCACCGATCAACCACGGCGAGCAGATCGGTGTCATGCACGAGCACCGTGCCGGACCCAGCGAGGAACCCCTCGACGAAGGCAGCGCCCACTGCCGGCTCCGTACCGCCGCTCAACGCCTGCGACAGGCGCCGCTCGACGGTGTCGGTGTCCCAATGGCCCGCGTCGTGCAGAAGCCGCGTGGCTCGGCCGCTCACGACGCCGTGACGCATCGCATGGCGGTCGGCGAGTTGCGCGAGCACTTCGGGGAATCCGCGGCGCCGCGCCGGATGCTCGAGCACCGCCAGCGCGGTCTGCACCGCCGTCAGCCGTTCGACCATCGTGGCCGCTCGCGCATCGTCGAGCGACGTGCACGCCGGGACGAGCCCGGCCAGGATCCGTACGACGATGCCATCGACCACGTCGCGCAACGCTGAGGCATCGGTGCTGCGCACGTCGCCGTAACGCAAGGCGTCGGCGAGCGGGACGGCGATGTCCATCAGCCGCCCGACGTCCGGGTCGGTCGCCGCCCGATCAGCCAGGCCCCGAACGGTGGGCTCGACCACCTCGGGCAGGTCCGACAACAACGCCGAGTCGAGCACCGCCACCAACTCGGCCAGACCCCCGGCCGCGTCGGCTCGCTCGAGCAGCCGCGCCGCGGCGGCCGACTCGACCGTGCTGCCATACCCCGACCGTTCGACCAGGCGCACCGACAGTTCAGGTTCCCACGACACCCGCCACGTCTCGCGAAAGGTGCCCGAGGACCCGCGACCATCCTCCGGCACGCCCCACGGCACGCCGAGCGCCAACAAGCGGTGAAGCAGTCTCGACTTGCGCAGCCCCGTCGGCGTTCGCAGGTCGACCTCCACCGTTCGAACGGCGGCCTCTGGTTTGAGGCGTGCGGTCTTCTGCGACCTCGCGAGATCCTTGGCCAACGGCACCTGTGGCGCCCCGTCGGGCACCGAGCCGAGCGCATCGCCGATCACCAGCTCGGAACGCACCACGTCGAGGCCGCCCATCACGGCATCGGCCGCGTCGAGCACTTCGGTGAGCCCCGGCCGTGGCCGACGCCGCATCGTGGCCAACGCGTCAGCCAGACGAGTCGCCGCGATCAGATGGTCGGGCGACGCCGACTGCCCCTGCTCGCGCAGCAAGCGCGCCGCTTCGATGAGGAACCGCGACACACCATCTGCGCCCGGATGCTCGTAGACGTGGTGATACCAACCCGGGCTGTCCACGCCAGCGCCGTACCCCGAACGCGCAGTGAGGCGTCGATGAGTCCACGGCACCCACGCCGACGCGACCTTCATCCGCTTCAACCCACGCAGGGTCGCGTCATCGGCTGATGCTGTCCGCCCGGCGGCATCGAGGTCGAGCGCCGGCACGTGCCACGCGCCGCACACGACGGCGATGACCTCGTGACCGTCCTTCGCGGCTCGCCGAATGCTTCGGCGCATGTGTGCCTCCCGCCGCTCCTCCCCCGGCGACGGCAGCACCCCGCTCCGCGCTGCCGTCATCGCTTCGGCGACCGCATCGAACGCAGCCGGACCGTCACCGCGATGCTCGATCACGTCCTCCCACCAACGCTCTGGATCGTTGTCTCCGGCCGCTGCGGCCAGTGCCCGCAACGGGTCGACCGGCGCCGAGTCCGCCAGCAGTTCGGCGTCTTCCGCTTGCACGGCGAACGACACCGCCATGGGCAGGTCGATCGCCCGCACCCCGACACCTCGCTGATTGGCCCACGCGACGGCCTGCCATTCCGGGCTGAACGATGCGAACGGTGCGAACAGCGCCCGGGCTGGTTCGTTCGCCACGTAGCCGAGCAGTGCGACCGGCGGAACGAGATCCGAGTGACCGATCCACGACAGCGCTGACTCGACGTCTGCGGGCGCCTCGACGAGGACCGCGTCCGGCTGCAGCTCGTCGAGCGCCCGCACGACCGAACGCGCGGATCCCGGTCCGTGGTGTCGGATCCCGAGAAGGTGGACTGCCATGGCGGGTGCCGCCGAGCTCAGACGTCGAGGGCCCGGCAGGCCTCGTAGAACTCGCCCCAGTCGGCTCGCTCGCGCACCACCCCTTCGAGGTACTCGCGCCAAGCAACGGCGTCGTGGATCGGGTCGCTCACGACCGCTCCGACGATTCCGGCTGCCACGTCGCGGGCCGTCAGCGACCCATCGCCGAAGTGTGCTGCGAGTGCCGTGCCGTTGGTGATCACCGAGATCGCCTCGGCGGTCGACAGGGTTCCGCTGGGCGACTTGAGCGTCGTTCGCTCGTCGGCGGTGATGCCGTCTCGTAGCTCGCGGAACACGGTGACCACCCGACGGATCTCGTCGGCCGCATCGGGCACCTCGGGGAGCGCGAGTGCCCTGCCGAGCTCACGCACGCGCTGCGACACGATTGCGATCTCGTCGTCGATCGTCGCCGGCAACGGCAGCACGACGGTGTTGAAGCGCCGGCGGAGCGCTGAGGAGAGATCGTTCACACCACGGTCGCGATCGTTCGCCGTGGCGATCACATTGAAACCCTGCACCGCTGCGACCTCGGTGTCGAGTTCGGGAATCGGCAACACCTTCTCGGAGAGCACGGTGACCAGTGCGTCCTGCACCTCAGGCGGCATACGCGTGAGTTCTTCGACCCTGACGATCGCTCCTCGCGTCATCCCTCGATGGATCGGACTCGGCACCAACGCTGCTTCGCTCGGCCCTTCGGCGAGTAGCTGCGCGTAGTTCCATCCGTATCGCAGTGTCTCTTCGGTCGTGCCCGCGGTGCCCTGCACCAAGAGCGTCGAATCGCCGCTGATGGCGGCAGCGAGGTGCTCACCGACCCAGGTCTTGGCCGTACCGGGCACGCCCAGGAGCAGGACCGCTCGATCGGTCGCAAGCGTGGCCGTCGCGATCTCGATGAGCCGCTGCGCACCGACGTACTTCGGCGTCACGACGAGGTCCGAGGCTCCACCGACCGGGCCACCCATCAGATATCGCACGACCGCCCACGGCGAGAGTACCCATCCGGGCGGACGCGGGCGATCGTCGACTGCCGCCAGGGCCGCGAGTTCGGCGGCGTACTCGACCTCGGCATGCGGTCGCAGGACGGAAGTGGCCGCAGCGTCGGTCATCGGTGTCGACGCTACCGAAGTGTCGAGCGCCGCTGCGCGGTCACGGCGATGCTCAGCAATCGGTTCGGAATTCGAGCTCGATGGCTGTGCCCGGCTCGACTTCGGAGCCGGCCGCGATGCTCTGTGCGATCACGCCGTCCTCGCAGTGCGCGGGCCAGGAGATCGTCATTCCGACCACCACGTCGTTCTCGGCGACATCGATCGCGTCGTCGAGGCTCAAACCGACGAAATCCGGCACGATGCAGGGGTCGTAGATCAGCAGCACGTGGGTACCCGGTTCGACCTGCAACCCGGGCGCTGGATCGGTGTTGCGCACGGTGTCGAAGCAATGCGGGTCGAGCGTGCGGTTCAAGCCGACGTTCTCGAGCACGAGGTCGGCGCGCTGCGTCGAGTCGCCGAGCAAGTCGGGCACGACGATCAGGCCGTCGACGATCTCGGCATCGGGCAACGGCTCGTCGTCGACGATCTCGTCGATCGGCTCGGTGTCGGGCGTCGGGTCGGACGCCCCCGCATTCTCCTCGTCCGGGTTGCTGCGCTGCACGAGCAACACGGCGAGCACCGCTCCGAGCACCAGTGCGATCAAGGAGAGCATCACCACCGCGGCCTTCGAGCCGTTCCGGCGCCGCGGCGCGGGGAGTTCCTGCGGTGTGAGGTGTTGCGGGGTCGGCGAATACGCAACGGGGCCACTGGGCGTGGGTTGTTGCGCTGCGACGTACGGCGGCGGAACGTTCTGTGGCGTCACGTGCTGCGCAGGGATCACGTGTTGCGGAGGTGCGATGCGCTCGCCAGGAATCGACGCCGGTGTCTCGCTGATCGGTGGCGCGGTCTGAGGCTGTGCGGCCGCCCACGACGCGTCTCCGGGCGCCGCGGCGGGAAGCTGCGGACGTCCGGCGTCGTGAGGGATCGTGTCGTTCGGGCGGCCCGGAACTTCGGTCGGTGTGGTACCTCCGCTCGGCGACCACGACAAGGGCGTCGCTCGCTGCAGACTCGCCGCGAACTCGTTCATCGAGGCCGGCCGATCCGACGGCTCCTTGGCCATCGCCCGTTGGAGCGCTGTCGCCAGTTCGTCGCTCACGTCAGCCCGCGCGACCAACGGCACGGGATCCAGCGCCACCCGACGCATCACCTGATAGATCCCGCTCGGCCCATCGGAGTAGGGCGGGGAGCCGTTGAGCAGCGTGTACAGCGTGGCTGCGAGCCCGTACACGTCGGAGCGCGCCGTGCCGGCCTCGCCGTCGAGCACGGCAGGATCCGCGTACGCGGGGGTCGCCCGGATCGTCGTGCTCCGGGCCTCGTCGTCGAGGAGCGCGGCGATGCCGAAGTCGACGATCTTGGGCCGTCCATACCGAGACATCAAGATGTTCTCCGGCTTGAGATCCAGGTGGAGCACGCCACCCTCATGTGCGACCTGCAGCGCTTCTGCGAGCGCGAGGCCGAGGTCGATCACCTCGGCTGCGGGGAGCGGACCCGTGCGAGCGAGTCGGTCGCCGAGCGAGCCACCGCGGATCATCTCCATGACGATGTAGGGCTCGTTGCGGGCCGTGAAGCCCGACGTGTAGACGACACCGATGTTCGGGTGTCCCGACAGCGTGCCCATCGCACGACGTTCGCGATCGAAGCGGCGGCGGGCGGAGTCCTCGTCGATGACGGGCAAGACCTTCACGGCGACTTCACGACCGTGTGCGTCGTCGGCCGCCCGGTGCACCACACCGAAACCGCCGCGACCGATCACGTCGATCGGTGTGAACCCCGGGATCTCGAACGTCATCGACGACGATCATGGCAGACCGTCCGGTGTCCTCACACCGTGTTCGCGGCGGGTTTCTCGTCGCGAGCGACCCTCAGCTGAGCGGGGCAGCGAGCTCGTCGAGCATCCGGGCTCGTGTCAGCGCGAGGTCCGCGAGCAGCGAAGCGAGTCCGCGACCGGGGGCGCGCGTGTCGACCGCGGTGAGTACGTCGGCGACGTCACGGAGCCCGCCGGGGACGCAGCGAGCGAGCACGTTCACGAGCACCGCACGGTGGGCCTCGGCGAAGTCGCCGCGTTCGACCCCGACACCGATGACCCCGCCGACCTCAGCACCGGTGGCTTCGAGCAGTCGCGAGAACTCCGGAGGAATCGGCAACGCAGGCAACTCCCCCAGACTCTCGGCCTCCACCGGAGTGAGTCGAGCCGTCGCCCTCGCCACGTCCAGCTCGTCGACGTGGTCGGCGAGCCACGCCGCGATCGGCCCGGCCGCGACGGTCGCCCGCGTGAGCCGCACCGCATCGCGGCGGTGCCGATGCAACATGGCCGGGACGATCTCGGGCGCGACTCGCCACCCCTGCTCGATGCAGGTGAGCATCCATTCGTCTTCGAGCACCGGCCACGATGCGACGACGTGACGCCACCGCTCGACTGCCGCGGGCGGGCACGATGGGCGATCGTCGTGATCCGGCGGCTGGAGCCCGTCGATGACGGCGGCCGGACGCACCGCGGCACGGCGCACGGCAACGCACGCTGCGACGGTCGTGAGCATGCGTGTCGACGGATCGCCGTCGACGGAGTCGGCGACCAGGTCGCCCACGGGTCCAGCGGCAGTCGGCGGCTCCCGGCGATCAGAACCGAGGAGCGCGGCCGTGACGAGCTCACGCCACAGGTGCTCGACCGAGGTGGACGAACGGTCGGCGGTGGTCATGCCGAACCCACGAACGAGGCGTCGGCTCGCGGCCCGATGTCGATCGACCGGTCGTCGAGGTGGACGGCGAGCGGCACGAATCCGTGCGGCGTCCACTCGCAGGTGATGTCGCGTGCGTCGCCCCCCGACAGCGCGAGCAGCACGGCGAGTCCGCCCCCGTCGCCGCGCCCGGGTGGGGCCGAGCGCTCGGAGATGGCGAGCGGGACCGAGCCCGTGTGGTCGACGAGCATCCAGCGGCCATGGCGACGCGCGGGCGACGCCCGCATCGTCGTGGGAACCCGGTCGAGCCAGGGCTCGGCGATCAGCATGGTGCCGACCTCACCGCACCCCTCGTCGACGGTGAGCGCGGGCGGTCGGCCTGAGCTGACCGACGAGTGTTCTTCACCCGGAAAGATCATCGCCTCTGGTGGAAGGTGGTGTCGGCCGACGAGGGCACGCAGTGCCGGTCCCGGGTAGCGGTGCAGGTCCGCATGAACGACCGTGCCCACCTGGAGCGACGTGTCGAGGCTCTGCTGATACGCGGCGAACGACAGCACGAGTGCCCAGCGGCCGCTCTCGGTGCCGCGCAGCCAGTGCCTGCGTACTTCGATGCGGTCCTCACGTTGATCGCCGCGCCCGGCGACGACCCAGTGATCGGTGTCGGGGACACCACCCAGCACCTCCGCCTTTCGCACCTGCCACCCCACCGAGGTGGCCACCGCGTCGGCGAGCGGCCCGGGCAGCGACCCGAGCCGCCGACCGGCACGCGCGAGCAGGTGCAGGATCCCCAGCTCGGCGAGGACGTCGTCTTGCCAGTCAGGGGTCGAACCGACCAGGCCTGCCAGACGGCGAATGCGGTTGGCCAGGCTCCCAGCTTGCGCGTCGACGAGACGCGACGCGAGGTCGTCCCACGTGGCGTAGCGGGCGAGCGCGGGGTCGGCCAGCCCCGTCCGGATCCTGTCGGTGAGCCACCGGTCGAGCTCCGTCAGTCCGGCGAACATCTTCTCGACTCGTTCGTCACGCGCCTGGTCGCGATCATCGTGATCTGGCGGCCGCGCGTCATCCGGTTCGACCTCGGGATCGATCGAGTCGCCAGCCGGGGCGTCGACCACGGATTCGTCCGGGGCAGATGCTTCCGCTCCGCGACCAGCGCGCTGTTCCGGCGCCTTCGTCCGCCGCGAGATCCAGGACTCGATGCTCGGCCTCGGAGTCCCTGGGGGCACCTGGCCCTGTGCCCACAGCAGCAGCAACGCGATGGCGTGCTTGCACGGTGTCTTCCGGCTGGGACACGTGCATCGGAATCCGACTCCCACGTGATCGACCATGGTGTCGTACGGCTCCGCACCGCTCCCTTGGCACGAGCCCCACAGCACACGTTCGTCGGCACCGGTCCCCGACCAACGCGTCGGCGTCGCCAGCGACCTCGCCGCCGTGACCGCCGCCGGAGACGGGGCAACCGCCTCCACCTGCTCCGTCGTCCACGACGTCCACGTCACGGCATCGACCGTACAACCGGCACAGCTCGAACGGTTTGCGTCTGGGCCTTCCCACCCGCGGCTGCGAGGATGCGGCGATGTCGTTGCGTGTGGCTACGTGGAATCTCTGGTGGCACTTCGGCCCGTGGGAGGCCCGTCAGCCCCTCGTCATCGACACCCTCCGCGAGATCGATGCGGACATCATCTGCCTCCAGGAGGTGTGGAGCGACGAGAACGACGACCAGCTCGATCACATCGCCGACGCACTCGAGATGTACGCGGTGCGCACCGATCCCGTGTTCTGGAACGGTCCGTCGTTCGGGAATGCGGTCATGTCACGGTCGCCGCTCGAACGAATCTGCGACGAGCGACTGCCGAACGCCGCCGGTGAGCCGAGCCACCGCCGAGTGGTCGCCGCGCGCGTCGACACGCCAGACGGCGTCTGGCCCGTCGCGTCCACTCACCTCGATCATCGCTTCGACCGGTCGGCTGACCGGGTGGCGCAGATGCGCCGGCTGATGGAACTGGCAGTCGGGTGGCGAGGCGACCCTGCGACCGACCTCCCGGCGATCATCGGCGCCGACGTCAATGCGCTCGCCGACACCGACGAGGTCCGCATGGCGACCGGGCGAACCGCAGGCGTCGACGGGATCGTGTTCTCCGACGCCTGGGAGCAGGCGGGCGACCGAGGCGCCGATCACGGCGGCGCGACGTGGCTGCGAGACAACCCGTACTCGCGGATCTCGGCGTGGCCGAATCGCCGGCTCGACTACCTGTTCGTGTCGTGGCCACGCCCGAAGCCCGTGGGAAACCCGATTCGGTGCTGGTTGGCCGGCCACGGCGGCGACGCCGACGTGTGGGCGAGCGACCACCTTGCGGTTGTCGGCGACTTCGTCACACCCGACGACTGACG
>JBGCFW010000380.1:0-20099 GCA_045107155.1 Ilumatobacter sp.
ATTGTCGAGCCGCGCCGAAGTGAGCATCGAGCGATCTGCGCCGATGACGGCAGCGCCCTGCGTGTCGTACAGGCACAGATCCCACCAATTCGGCGCCTGATCGAGTCCGGCCCGGTCGCCGATCCATGCAGCGAACTCATCCGCTGTCGACGCACCGATACCCCAGACCGGCTGCAGATGTCGCTGCCGGTCGAGCTTGAGTCCCTCTTCGTTCACCCCGCGGTCGAGATGAACCGCCAGCTGCGGCACACGCGCGATCGGATCCTTCACGTCGACGAGGACCGAACGCCCGGATTCGTCCACGACGCGACCCGCGACCGACAGATCCCGGTCGAGCCACGTGTTGTTCAAGATGCCTCCGTACACCTCGACACCGAGCTGCTTCCACCCGGCTGCTGCCATGTCGGGCTTCGGTTTCACCCGGAGTCCCGGAGAGTCGGTGTGGGCTCCGCCGATGCGGAACCCGGTGGTTGCGCTGGCTTCCGGCGGGATCACCCAGGCGATGAGCGCGCCATCGCGGACGACCAGACCGCGTGACGGGATGTCGCTCCACTCGGCGATTTCATCGAGCTGCGTGAACGCGGGCAACCGTTCGACCGTGGACGCCACGCAGTGCCACGGTGATGGCGACGCATCGAGATACGAGATCAGGTCGGCGAGCCCGGGAGGACCTGCGGACAAGTCGGCGGACTGGGTCACTGGAACAGGCCCATCGGGAGACCCGATCCGCGCAGATGTGAGGTCTCGTTCAACGTGACGAGTGAACGCACTCCTGTCGAGGACGCGATCATGCGATTGATCGAGGTGTAGTTCGGATAGAAGAAGCCGCGGGCGTCGACCGGGAGGCCGAGCGCGTCGCCGATGTAGGCGTTGATCACGCCGCCGTGGCACACCACGGCGACACGTTCGCCACGATGTTCCCGCACGATGCGATCGAGTGCGGTGACCGTGCGATCGTGGAACTCGGCTGGGTCCTCGGCGCCTCCCCAGGTTCCGTCGATCATCGCTTGCCAGCGTGGGTCGTTCGTCGCTTTGAGCTCCTCGACGGGAACGTAGTGGGAGCTGTCTTTGTCGAACTCGGCGACGTCAGGCTCGATGAGGAGTTCGAGATCACGTCCGTCGACCACCGGCTCGGCGGTCTGACGAGCGCGCATCATCGAGCTCGCGTACACCGCGTCGAGGCGCTCGGACGCGAGGTACTCGCCGAGTCGGCGCGCTTGTTCGACTCCGTCCACGGCGAGTTCGGGGTCGGCAGCTCCGCTCTCGAGCTCGCGACGGACAGGGAGGCCATGACGGATCAGCAACAGTTCCATACGACTGATAGACAACCAGACATGACGCGTCGAACAAAGATCGTGGGCACCGTCGGACCGGCGAGCCAAGCCGTGCCGGTGCTCCGTCAGTTGATCGATGCCGGACTCGATGTCGTCCGTCTGAACCTCAGCCACGGCGAGCTCGACGAGCACCTGTCGAAGTTGGCCAACGTACGCGCTGCCGAAGCGCTCGCCGGCCGCCGGGTGGCCGTGCTCGCCGATCTCCCCGGCCCGAAGATCCGTTCGGGCCGTTTCCCCGAGGGCGGCTCGATGCTCGAGCCAGGCGAGAAGATCCGCCTGCTACCTGGCGACCAGGCCAGCGATGCTGACACGATGTACGTCCAGTACGACACGCTGCTCGACGATCTCCGCCCCGGCGCTCGCGTCGTGTTGGGCGACGGCGCCATCTCGATGGCAGTCGAAGAAGTCAGCGCGGACGGAGCGGTCGCTCGCATCGAGACCGGCGGCCGAGCGAACGGCCAACCCGGCGTGAACCTGCAGTCCGACATGCTTCGGCTCACCACGCCGACCGAAGAAGACCTCTTTCTCGCCGAAGCCATGGCCGATGCGGGCGTCGAGTTCATGGCCGTGTCATTCGTACGTGAAGCGATCGACATGAACCGGGTGCGCGAGGTGGTGGGCGATCGAGCTCGACTCGTTGCCAAGATCGAGACCCAGGCGTCTCTCGACAACCTCGAGGCGATCGTGGCCGCATCCGATGCGGTGATGGTCGCCCGCGGCGACCTGGGAATCGATTGCCCGATCGACGAGGTCCCGCATCTGCAGAAGCGGATCATCCGGCACTGCGTGCAGGTCGGCAAGCCGGTCATCACCGCGACACAGATGCTCGAGTCGATGATCTCGGCCTCAACGCCGACTCGCGCCGAGGTGAGTGACGTGGCAAACGCCGTCTTCGACGGAACCGACGCGGTGATGCTCTCGGGCGAGACTGCGATCGGTCACGATCCGATCGGCGTGATCTCGACGATGTCCGCGATCACCGAGCGAGCCGAATCCGAGACCGGCTACCGGAAGTGGGCGGATCGCCTGCTACGGACCGCCGGGCTCGGTGAGGGCGTGTCAGGGGAGGACCGGATCGCGATGGCACTGTCGCACGCAGCGGCCCAAGCCGCGATCGACGCAGGGGCGTCGGCGATTCTGTGCTGCACGCGCAGCGGGCGTACTGCACGCGCGATGGCTCGCTACCGACCCGAAGCCGCGCTGGTCGGCCTGTCGCCTGATCCGAAGATGGTTCGCACCATGTCGCTCACATGGGGCGTGAGCGCCGTCGAGGTCGACATGTACGGCTCGACCGATGACATGGTGTGGCACGCCGTCGAGACGGCACTGGCGCATGGCCACATCGCGCACGGTGACACCGTCGTGGTCCTCGCTGGAGCGCCCGACGACGGACGGTCGAACGGCGCCGCGGGCAGCCACACCATCGTGGCGACCGACGTGCTCAGGCTCGTACGCGTCGACTGACCACGAACGCGATCGACGACATCACTGCACCGGCGCCCGACAGTACGAGGGTGCCCCCGATTCCGTAGGTGGTGAACAGCGCACCACTCGCGATGGTCGAACAGCCGCGGGCGACGGTGCCGACGCCGCTGTTCACCGCGATGGTCGTTCCGCGCTCGGCCGGATTCGCCTCGGTGACGAGCGAAAGCGAGGTGACGAACGCGAATTCGAAGCCACACAGGAAGAGCAAGATCCCGACGACGCCGATCCAGAGCGTCGAGCCTGCTGTTGCCATCACGGCCAGACCGCCGATCAACAGCGCGATCCCTGCGAGCGTGCTCCGGAGCTTGCCGAGCCGGTCCGCAAGACCCGCCGAGGCCGTCGAGCCCAGCAGTTCGATCGCTCCGAATCCCATCGCGACCGCCCCGAGCCCACCGGTCGACACGCCGAACGCGTCATCGAGCCAGCTCCCGGAGATCGCGAACACCGACAGGCCCGCAACGGCGAGCGACGCCGAACCGATGATGACTGCCCATGACGCCACGTCGAGACCGCGCACGCCTCCGACCGGTCGAACGGCGATCGCCGACGGTTCGAGACCGTGCGTGGGCGTCGCGGACGACGCCGCCCCGTCGCCGATCACCCGAGCGCCATCGTGCTGGAGTGCGGGATCGAGGCGGGCCAGAGCCCGCGACGGATCGACGTCGTCGGTCGGGCGCGGCGTGTCCGTCGACCGCCAGATCACGACCGACATCCAGGCACACGCGGCAGCCAACGCCACGAACGGTCCGCGCCACCCGACGACTGCGATCAGCCCAGCGATGATGGGGGCGCCGACGAGCAACGCGATCGCCCACGACGTCTCGTAGAGTCCGATGGCACGGGCTCTCCCCGCGTACGAGACGCGGTGGCTGATGTGGGAATGGCCCGCCACCGTGCAGTTGGACACGCCGATGACGACGAGCACGAACCCGACGGCGAACGTCGTCGTCGTCCCGACCAGTGCGATCAGCGAAGCGACCGAGATGCAGGCCAGGGCCAGCACTGTCACGAGTTGCTCCCGCCCGCGGTCGAGGAGTCTTCCGACAGCGACGGTCGACAGGCCGGCCATCTCACCCAGACCGAGCACGGTTGTCAATTGCGCCGTCGTTGCACCGAAAGCCCGCTCGAGCACCGGCAGGAAGGGCGGTGCCCACCGCAGCGCAGTGTTCGCAACTGCTTTCGCTGCAGTCAGGCGCCCGAGGTTCACCCGGGGGCCGAGGCGTCGCGCGGATCGCTGATGTTGATCGTCATGCCGAAGAACGAGCACTCGGTGTCCTGCAGGGTGACCGTGCTGCCCTGGCGTTCGTAGGCCGCCTGGACTTTGTCGGCGCAGTCGTCGAGCGACTGACGCTGCGACCAGACCGCGAATGCAAGCAGCAGCAGAACAGCGGTGACGATGAGCTTCTGCACGATCGTCTTCATGATCCATGCGGCGAGGAGTCCACCGACGATGAAGACCGCAGCGACAGCGATCGCGATGTTCTTGGCATCGGAGAGTGACAGAGCGACCATTGACAGTGCCAGCATCGCGGTGACCGTAGCGCTCGGCGTACCCTCTCGTGCGTGAGCGAACTACCGATCCAGTTCTCGAGTGGCCTCCCGACCACCGTCCTCCCGGCGCCTGACGCCGGACTCGCTGCCCGGCTCAGCGATGCACTCGCCGCCCCATCCGACGAACGTCGCGATGCAGTTGCGGCGGTCGTGGCCACTGCGCCGACGTTCCTCGCCGGCTGGGCCGAACTCGGAGACCTCGGGCGCGACACCATCGAGCGCTACGCCGCGTACCGGGTCGGCTACCACCGCGGTCTGGACACGCTCCGTGCGAACGGGTGGCGCGGTTCGGGCTACGTACGGTGGGCCGAACCCACAAACCACGGGTTCTTGCGCTCGCTGCGCGGACTCGGGCGCATGGCCGCCGCGATCGGCGAGACCGCCGAAGCGGAGCGGTGCGAGCAATTTCTCCTGCAGCTCGATCCCTCCGGCATCCCCGAGGACTGAGCGGGGTCTTCGGGCGCCGCTCACCACGACCACGACCGGACATGTCGAACGATCACGGCGCCGCAGCGACCATGCGCACTGCCGGTGTGGTGTTGACGGGCGGCGCGAGTCGACGCATGGGGCGCGACAAGGCACTCGTCGAAGTCGACGGTGTGGCGATGGCCGACCGCGTCAGCGATGCGATGCGCCGGTGCGGCGCCGACCCGATCGTGCTGTACGGCGGCGAGCCAGCGGAGCGCACCGCACTGTCCGCACCGAACCTGCCGGACCGTTTTCCCGGCGAGGGTCCGCTCGGCGGGGTTCTCGGCGCGATGCTCGACCTCACGGCGCCTGGCGACCCCACCGGCACGAACGACGCCACGCCGATCACACACGCGCTCATCGTCGCCTGCGACCACGCGGACGTCGATGCGTCGACGCTTCGGTCGCTGATCGACGAGGCTGCCGGAGACGCCGTGTCATCGGTCTGGGTTGCAGCGACCGACCGGCTCCACCCGACATGCGCAGTGTGGTCACTCGCGGCGATCGACGCCATCAGCGCCGCATTCGCCGGTGGGGAACGGGCGCTTCACCGAGCGATCCGGCAACTTCGCCACGTTGCGGTCACCGTGCCCGACCGGACGATGGCGAACATCAACACGCCCGACGACCTGCGCTGACTAGGGTCGTCCACCGTGTCCATCGAACAGATCAGCGTCGCCGACCTCCACGCCCTCGGACCCGACATCACGCTCATCGACGTTCGCGAGGATTACGAGTGGGCGGAAGCAAGGATCGCCTACGCTCGCCACGTCCCCTTGGGGACGGTGCCCGATCGACTCTCGGAGTTCGACGGACAGCCCACCTACGTCTTGTGCAAGGTCGGCGGTCGCAGCCAGAGCGCATGCGCCTTCGCCGCCGCGCACGGCCACGACGTCGTTAACGTCACCGGCGGCATCCTCGCCTGGCTCGAAGCCGGTCATCCGGTCGAACGTGGCGCCGATGTCTGAGCAACCGCCACACATCGATTTCGGCTGGATCGACGATCAGGACGGCCTCGACGAGCTGATCGACGAGCTCGTCCAGATGGATCGCTACGCGCTCGACACCGAGTTCCATCGTGAGCGCACGTATTTCCCGAAGCTGGCGCTCATCCAGATCGCGTGGTGGCCCGAAGGCCGCCTCGACGGCCAGGAACTCGTCCTGATCGACCCGCTCGGGCTCGACGTCTCGGTGCTCGGCCGCCTGTTCGACACCGAGGCACTGTGCGTGATCCACGCTGCCCAGCAGGACCTCGACGTCCTCACCCACGCCGTCGGCTCCGTGCCGCGCCGAATGTTCGACACGCAGATCGCCGGCGGCTTCGTCGGCTACGGCACTCCGTCGCTCGTGTCACTCCTGCAGGGCGAAGTGGGGGTCACCCCCACCAAGGGAGACCGCCTCACCGACTGGCTGCGTCGACCGCTGACCGACAGCCAGTGCCAGTACGCGGCGGCTGACGTCGAATATCTTCTCGACGTCCACGACAAGTTGGTCGCCAAGCTCGGCGAACTCGGCCGCGTCGAGTGGGCCGAAGACGCCTGCGAGGAACTCCGGACCCGCAAGGTCAGCGGAGCCGCGCCCGACGAGGCCTGGCTCCGACTCAAGGACGCGAGGGGCCTCAAGCCCAAGGGGCGAGCGGTCGCTCAAGCCGTGGCTGCGTGGCGCGAGCGCCGCGCGATGCGGGTCGACATCCCGGTCCGCCAAGTGCTGCCCGACCTCGCGATCCTCGGAGTGTCACAGCGTGCCCCGTCGAGCGCCAAGGAGCTGAAGCAGGCACGCGGCGTCGATGACCGACACACCAAGGGTGGCATTGCCGAGGAACTGCTCGAGGCGGTCGCTACCGGGCTGCAGGCGACCCCACCGCAGGCGCCCAAGTCGACCGACGACCTCGATCGCAACCTCCGTCCCGCCATCACGCTGGTGTCAGCATGGGTCGCGCAAATGGCACGCGACGAGAGAATCGACACCACGCTGCTCGCCACCAAGGCAGACATCGTCGCGCTGCTGCGCGACGACGACGACGCCCGCCTCGCCACCGGCTGGCGCGCCGACCTACTGGGTCAGGGCATCCGCGATCTCGTGTCCGGCAAGGCCGGTCTCACGTTCGATCCGCAGGGCCGCCTCACTCTGATGCCGGTCTGAACGACGTGCTCACGCCGCGTTGATCGTCCGGCGCAACTTCGCCCAGAGCTTGTCGAACACCTGCGCAGGGTCAGCAGCACGACTGCCATAGCTGTGCACGGGTCGTCGCTCGCCGACAGCCTGGTTGAGGATGACCCGCGCTGGCACCGACGGCTTCCAGATGGTCGCTCGCCCGACGATTCGGCGGAGCTCGTCGATCCGCCTTGCAGCTTCGGCGGAGATCGCCGGAACCCGGTTGAGGATCACTCCAGACAGCTCGAGATCAGGGTTGTGGGAGTCCCATGCGTCGTCGATCGCATCAGCGACGCCTCCGATGCCACGAAGCCCCAGCGCTGACGGTTCCACGACCACGAGGGCGTGGCGCGCTGCCGCCAATGCGTTGGTCGTCAGGTTCCCGAGCGACGGCGGGCAGTCGATGAGCACCGCGTCGTAGGGAGCGAGCGCGTCACCCGCTCGACCGAAGGCAGCGGCCAGCCGGGTTGCGTCGCCGTCTTCGAAACCCTGCAGTGCCGGGCCTGCGGCAACCACATCGACATGCTCACCCCAGGTCGATGGCTGAATCGCGTCCGCCAGCGCACCGCCCGACAGCACGTCGCCAACTGTCGGAGGGCCCGACACCACCTCGTTACCTGCCTCGTCCCACGTGATCTCCGGGTCCTCACCGAGCACCCAGCTCGTGGACCCCTGTGGATCGAGATCGACCACCAGAACACGGCGCCCCGACGCCGCAGCAGCGGAGGCGAGACCCAGCGTGACGGTGGTTTTGCCCACCCCACCCTTTTGGTTCAAAACGGCGACGGTTCTCATCTGGTCATGGTGACACAGGTCCGCGACCACGCGAAAGACCTGCTCGTGCCGCTACCATCGTTGAGCAATGTCAACCGTCCAGTGAGGGAGCCCTGTCGTGAAGAAGGGTCGTCATCGCCGTTTCGAAGAGGCGAGAAAACTGAAGCAGTCGGGCCCGGGGGCCTTTGATCTCGGACTCGGGGAGCCTGTCCACGACGACAGCGATGACGGGGATGGTGACGATCAGTACGCGGCTCTTGCCGAGAAGTACGGCGTGACGTTCGATGACGACGAGGACGACCCAGAGGACTGAGGCCGTCCTGCCCCGTCACTGCTGCTGAGATCGCTCAGCCGGTTGTCGGGCGTCGAATCGCAGGGTGGGGGAGCGGCACCGACGCAGGAGCGTCGAGCAGTGCCCGCATGGTCTCGTACACGTCAGCACCGATCAGCTCGACGATTTCGTCGCGCGCCGACCGGTACAGCGGCTCGGCGCCGACGAACGCCTCGGACTCCTCGGTGCACCACCAGCCGAAATCGGCGCCGCCCTCGCCCCAGTCTCGCCGTTTCCACTCCCGCAGACGCGAGATCACGTGGCCGGTCTCCTCTTCGAAGTCCTCGAGGCGGAGCGGGACCTGCCAACACACCTGGGGCTTCCAGTCGAGCGGTCGCTCACCCGCCGATTCGGCCGCAATGTGCAGCGCGCATCCGACGCCTCCTTCGAAACCGGGGCGGTTCGCGAAGATGCAGGCTCCGTCGATCGTGCGTGTCGCCGCCGTCGGTTCACCGTTGTCGTCGGGTTGACCCTCGGTGAGATACCCACCACGCATCGCTTCTTCATGAAACTGCATGTGTTCCGGGGCGACGCGGTCGAAGATCGCCTCGACGGTGGCAACGTCTGCTTCGTCGACGAAGTGTGCACCGAAACTGCAGCATCCGAGCGCGGCTTCGGGCGCCGGTTCGTCCGCGATCCCCTTGCAACCACATCCGAAGATGCAGGTGTACGACGACCGCAGAAACGTGGCGTCGAACAGCCACGTGCGATATTCACCTGGGTCTTCGAAGCTGATCCACTCGTGCAGGTCGTCGGGTGGAGTCACTGCGGACACCGTACTCAACGACGCCGCGCCTCACGTTGACCGCCGTCGTGCCATCGAGTTCGGAGCGAGTGCTCAGGCTTCAGCGAGCACGTTCACGAGAATGAACTCGATGCGGCGGTTCAGCAGGCGACCCTGGACCGTGTCGTTGTCGGCGATCGGAGAACCCTCACCAGCAGCGAAGACATCGATGCGGTCGGGGTCGACGTCGCGATCGATGAACCACGCCCGCACGGCGCCAGCTCGCTCACCAGAAAGCGCCAGGTTGTCCTCCTCGGTGCCCACGCTGTCGGTGTGCCCGACGATCGTGATGGTCATCGCCGGCCGGAGGTTGAAGAGGAGGAGACCCTGATTCAGCAACCCTTCCGACTCGGGCAGGATCTCCGACTCGCCGCTCTCGAAGTTGATGGTGTCCTCGACCGTGATATTGCCGAGGTTCGGGTCCGACGCTGCCGGGTCGACGATGTAGTTGTTGATCACGTTGTCGGGACCGAGCACGGCCGCAGCGAGTTCTTCGATCTCCCGGCCGGTCTCCTCGTCGGGGATCGCTCCCTCGAGGAAGATCTGCCCCTGACGGACGATCGCTCTCGATTCAGGCACCTCGTGCCCAGCAACTGTGGTCGGCGGTGCAACGGTCGTCTCGGGTGCGACCGTGGTCGCCGGTGCAACGGTCGTCTCGGGTGCAACGGTGGTCGCAGGTGCAACGGTGGTCTCGGGCGCAGCAGCTTCGGGTTCGGGCGCGACCGTGGTCGCAGGCGAACTCGCAGCTGCGGGGCCGTCGGCTTCGGTGGCCGCGTCGTCAGCGGCAGCGGCCGTGGTCGTCACCTCGGGTGCGGCCACGGTGGTCTCGACCAGAGTGCTCTCCGTGCTGAGCAGGGAATCCGGCCCGGAGTCGGACGAGCCGATCCAGATTCCGAGGCCCATCGCGAGCAGGAAGGCCACGATGACGGCGACCACGGTAAGAGCCGTTCGCTGGGAGGAGGTGCCGCGTGCACCGGTGATCGGTGAGGTCATGATCAGCCTTTCGGGTGTTCACGGGAGCTTGGGCGGAGCACTCCGTTGGGTTGATGACAGCGGCAGTGTAGGAAGTTCGACGGCAGAATTCACCCTCCGTGCCGAGACGACGCCGTCGGTAGCATCTGCGTCGTATGGCGACGCAGGACTCCATGACGGCCGACCAGCTCCGTGACTCGTTCACCGGCTTCTTCGCGGAGAAGGGTCACACCGTCGTTCCCTCGGCGAGTCTGATCCCTCATGATCCGACGGTGATGTTCAACGTTGCCGGGATGGTTCCCTTCAAGTCGTACTTCACGGGTGACGAGCAGCCGCCCTATCAGCGAGCGGTGAGCTCGCAGAAGTGTGCCCGTGCCGGCGGCAAGCACAACGACCTCGACGACGTCGGCCGTACCAAGCGCCACCTCGTGTTCTTCGAGATGCTCGGCAACTTCAGCTTCGGCGACTACTTCAAGACCGACGCCATTCCGTGGTCCTGGGAACTCGTGACCGAGCGGTGGGGTTTCGACGGCGACCAGATCTGGGTCACCGTCCACGAGTCCGACGATGACGCGGAGGCGATCTGGCACGAAGAAGTCGGCGTCCCGATGGAGCGCATCCAACGACTGGGCGACAAGGACAACTACTGGCAGATGGGCGATACCGGACCGTGCGGCCCGTGCAGCGAGCTCCACATCGATCGCGGTCCCGCGTACGGGCCCGACGGCGGCCCGCTCGGCGATCCGTTCGGTGACCGCTTCATGGAGTTCTGGAACCTCGTGTTCATGCAGTTCAACCAGTCGAGTGACGGCAGCCGCACACCTCTGCCACGCCCGTCCATCGACACCGGTGCCGGTCTCGAACGAATCCTGGCCCTCAAGCAAGGCGTCGACTCGGTCTGGGAGACCGACCTGATGCAGCCGCTCATCGACGAGGCGCAGTCGCTCACCGGCAAGCGCTATGCCGTCGGCGACTACGACGATCGGGACAGCTTCGGTCTCAGAGTGCTCGCCGAGCACTCACGCTCGGCGGCGATGCTCGTGAACGACGGCGTGTTCCCGTCGAACGAAGCTCGAGGCTACGTGTTGCGCCGCATCATTCGCCGGGCCGTGCGCTTCGCATACCTACTGGGAACGCGAGATCTCGTGATGCCATCGCTCACGACCACGGCGATCGACGTGATGGCGAACGCGTACCCCGATCTCGCCAAGAACCGCGACTTCGTCACCAATGTGATCGGCCGTGAAGAAGAGAGCTTCCGTCAGACGCTGAAGAACGGCCTCTCGATCCTCGACTCGGCGCTCGAGAACGATCCCACGAAGCTGAGCGGCTCGACCACGTTCCTCCTCCACGACACCTACGGATTTCCCCTCGAACTCACTCAGGAGATCGCCGCGGAGCGTGACATCGAGGTCGACCAGGCCGGGTTCGATGCCGAGATGGACGAACAGCGTTCGCGTGCCAAGGCAGCGGCGAAGGGTGCTGTCGACGACGCGACGCTCGATGCCTACCGCTCCATCGTCGAACAGTTCGGAACCACCGAGTTCATCGGTGAGTTCGCCACCGAGTCCGAATCGAGAGTCCTCGCCGTCGTGCCGGTTGCCGATGGTGACGGCGAGGGCGGACTCGTCGAGATCTTCCTCGACTGCACCGCCTTCTACGCCGAGTCAGGCGGCCAGATCGGTGACACCGGCATCATCGTCACCGAGACCGGGCGCGCCGACGTCGTCGACTGCACGTACGCGATCCCGAACCTCCGTCGTCACCTCGCCCGCGTCGTCGAGGGCTCGATCGACGCCGGCCAGGTCGCGACGGCGACCATCGACGCCGAGCGCCGCGAGAAGATCCGACGAAACCACACCGGCACACACCTGCTCCATCAGGCGTTGCGTGACGTGCTCGGTGACCATGTGAAGCAGGCCGGCTCGTGGGTCGGTCCCGACCGGTTGCGATTCGACTTCTCCCACTACGAGGCGGTCACCGCCGAGCAGATCGCGGAAATCGAGCGGATCGCCAACGCCCAGACGCTCGACAACCGTCCGACCCGCTCGTTCGAGACCAGCAAGGAGGAGGCCGAGGCGCTCGGGGCCGTCGCATTCTTCGGCGACAAGTACGGCGACATCGTCCGAGTGCTCGAAGCCGGCGACACGATCGAGCTGTGCGGCGGGACGCACGTCCGCGCCACGGGCGACATCGGCATCGTGAAGGTCGTGAGCGAGTCGTCGATCGGCTCGAACTTGCGTCGGATCGAAGCGTTCACGGGCGCCGGAACCGTGGCGCTGCTCCAGCGTGACGAGCAACTCATCGACGAACTCGCCGGCCTCGTGGGCGTGCAGACCGACGATGTCGTGGGCGGGGTCCAGCGCAAACTCGATGAGATCAAGTCGCTTCAGGCGGAGATCAAGGGTTTGCGCTCTCAGGTCGCCATGGGTCGCGCCGCCGAGTTGGCGCAGATCGCGAACGACGGTGTGGTCGTCGCCCAGACCAACCAACTCGATCCCGGCGACGTGCGCGAGCTCGCGATCGCAGTACGGCAGCAGCCGAACGTCGACATCGTCGTGCTCGTCGGCGAGACACCCACCGGTGGCGTCGCGCTCGCCGCCGCGGTGCCGAAGGGCAGCGCGCAGCCGGCATCGGTACTGATCAAAGACGCCGCCAAGGCCGTCGGCGGCGGTGGCGGCGGCAAGGGCGATGTCGCTGCCGCCGGTGGCAAGGACCCGTCCGGCATCCCCGACGCCCTGCGAATCGCTGCCGAGGCCGTCGCGTCGTTCCCTCGTGACTGAGGTGGCGCGTGACTGAGCAACGTCGCGTGCCTGGCGTGCGTGCGCTCGGCATCGATCTCGGGTCGAAGCGGGTCGGTATCGCGGTCTCCGACATCTCGGGCACGATCGCTTCCGCGCTCACCACGGTGCATCGCTCGAAGTCGCGACGCCACGATCACGAGGAGATCAAGAAGCTGGTGCTCGTCGAAGAATGCGAGGTGGTGGTCGTCGGACTCCCACTGTCGCTCGACGGAAGCCACGGTCCTGCCGCCAAGTCCGCCGTCAAGGAAGCGAAACAGCTCGGTGGGGCGCTCGACGTCCCCGTCGAGATGTACGACGAGCGCTTCACCACGGTCGAGGCCGAGCGCTACATGCTCGAAGCGGGCCTCGATGCAAAGCAACGCCGTCAGGTCGTCGACAAAGCGGCCGCCGCTGTGATGCTGCAGGCGTGGCTGGATCACCGCCGCAACACCTGGGTCGACTGAAGCTCACCACCCGACCGCGTTGTGCGGCGGTACACCCGAGCGGGCAGGGGGCAAGCGCCGCACAGCGGTCGGTGCAGGGCGAAAGGCCCGAGTGCCGCCGGTGACGAGTCCGGTACAAGTAGCGTCGGAACGCGATGCGCCAGCTCGATCCACTGCTGCCCGAGGCCGAAGTCGACGTCGACGACCGCCCGGCGATCGACTGGCCGACCGACCCGTGGGACGATGCCGGCAAGACGGGCAACGTCGAACGTCTCCGTCGTCAGAACCGACCACTCAAGTGGGCGGTGTGGACGTCGATGTGCATCGCGATCGCGCTCGTCATGATTGCAGGCGCGGTCGGGTGGTGGTACCTCGAACGCATCAACCCGCCCGGCGAACCCGGGCCCGTTCAGGGTTTCACCGTCGCTGAGGGCGAAACGCTCGAGACCCTCGCCGACCGGCTCGAGGACGGCGGCTTCGTGTCCGACGCCAACGTGTTCGTGCAGTACGTCGAGAACAAGGGCGGGCTCGAGCTGACGCCGGGGTACTACGAGATTCGTCCCGACGACCACATGGGCAACGTGATGGGTCGCTTCGGCACGCCGCCGGCGCAGACCTACAGCAACGTCACCTTCCCCGAGGGCTTCACGCTCGAACAGATGAGCCGTCGCCTCGACCAGGAGATCGAGCGGATGAGCGGCGCCCAGTTCCTCGCCGCGACCGAAGACGACGACGTCGTGACGTTCCTCGGCCCGACCGATCGGCGCCCGGACTCGCTCGAGGGGCTCCTCTTCCCCGACACATACCGGGTGTCGAACGCGGAGAACGAAGCACAGGTCATCGACCGGATGATCGAGCTCATGGAGCGTGTCGCGAGCCAGGAGGACATCGTCGTGCGCAGCGCCGAACTCGGTCGCACCCCGTACGAGATCCTGATCATCGCGTCGATGATCGAGGAAGAGGCGAAGACCGAGATCGACCGGCCGAAGATCTCCCGCGTGATCCACAATCGACTCGCCGTGACAGCATCGAACCCCGACGACCCGTTCCGCCTGCAGATCGATGCAGCCGTGCTGTACGGACGCAACCAGCTCGGTCTCGACACCGACCTGCCCTTCTCGCAGATCCGCCAGATCCCGAGCGACTGGAACACCTACCTCCTTCCCGGCCTGCCAGCGACACCGATCTCGAATCCGGGCCGCGCGTCGATCCGAGCGGCACTCAACCCCGCCCCGAACCCGCCGCCCGGTGACCCCATCTGCCGGGAACTGGAGCGCCCGGACGAGTGCTTCTACTTCTTCTACGTCCTCGCCGACGAAGACGGGAACCATGCCTTCGCCGCCACGGGCGAACAGCATCAGCGCAACGTCGAACAGGCGGCCCGAGACGGGTTCGTCGACTCGTGACCGGCCGGCCCACGGTTTCCTCGGCGTTCTCGCGATGACTCGTCTCGCCGGGGTGATCGGCTCGCCCGTCGCGCACAGTCTCTCGCCTGCGATCCACCGGGCAGCGTTCGACGCGGCCGGAGTCGACTGGACCTACGCAGCGTTCGAGGTCGCCGACGGCGCCGCCGGCGATGCGCTGGCAGCGATGCGCACGCTGAGGATCGGCGGTCTGTCGGTCACCATGCCGCACAAGTCCGACGTCGCACGCCTCGTCGATCGGCTCGATCCCGCAGCGCGAGCGCTCGACTCGGTGAACACGGTGAGCTGGGACGGCAACGACCTCGTCGGATCGTCCACCGACGGCGCCGGATTCGTCGCCTCGCTCAGCGAGGCTGGCGTGGCACTGGATGGAAAGCGTGTTGCGGTGATCGGCGCTGGCGGTGCCGCCCGAGCGGTCATCGATGCACTCGCTCGAGCCGGATCGCCGGACATCACCGTGCTGAATCGGAACGCTGATCGGGCCGAGCAGGCCGCTGCGCTCACGCCCGTCGCCTCGCCAGGCATCGCGAGCGACATCACGCGTGCCGACATCGTGGTGAATGCGACGAGCGTCGGCATGGGGGCAGATTCAGCCGACCCCGACACGCCGGTCCCATCGGATCCCGAGCTGTTCCGCGACGGCCAGGTGGTGGCCGACCTGATCTACCACCCGCTGCACACACGCTGGATGCGCCTCGCCGCCGATCGTGGGCTCGATGTGGTGGACGGCCTCGGCATGCTCGTCCATCAGGCTGCCCTGCAGCAACGAATCTGGCTCGGCGCGGACGCCGTCATCGACACCACCGCCATGCGCGCCGCTGCCGAGGACGCCCTTCGGCAGCGACACCGCTGAGCGGAATTCACCGAGCTGACATCGACGCCCACCAGTCGACGCCAGCGCACACGCCGGCCCAGACCTCGGCTTCGCAGGTCGGCGCGAAAGGGCCGCCGGTAGCCTCGATCGCATGCTGAGGTATCTGACCGCAGGTGAGTCACACGGCCAGGGACTGGTCGTGATCATCGAGGGCCTCCCGGCTGGCCTCGAGATCACCGTGGAGCAGATCCAGACCGAGATGGGCCGCCGCCGCCTCGGTTACGGGCGCGGGCCTCGCCAACGATTCGAAGCGGACGAACTGACGCTCATCGGGGGCATCCGCCACGGCCGCACACTCGGATCGCCGGTCGCGATCGAGATCAAGAACTCCGAGTGGTTCCGCAGCGACAAGTGGCACGAGGAGATGGACCCGGCCCCGGGTGCAACCAAGAAGCCACTCACCCAGGTTCGCCCCGGTCACGCCGATCTCACCGGCATGCAGAAGTACGGTTTCACCGATGCCCGTGACGTGCTCGAACGCGCCAGCGCTCGCGAGACCGCAGCACGCACAGCGGCAGGAGCGATCGCGAAGCAACTGTTGCGCCAACTCGATGTCGAGATCTTGTCCCATGTGATCCAGATGGGCTCGGTTCGCGTGCCCGCCGATGCGGCGCGTCCCACGCCGGCAGAACTCGACCGCGTCGACGACAACCAGGTGCGCTGCTTCGATCTCGCCACGAGCGAGGACATGATCACCGAGATCAAGGCGTGCGCCAAGGACGGCGACTCGCTCGGCGGGGTCGTCGAAGTTCTCGCGTTCGGCGTTCCGGTCGGCCTCGGCTCCCACGTCCATTGGGATCGAAAGCTCGATGGGATGATCGCTCAGGCACTGATGAGCATCCAGGCGATCAAGGGCGTGGAGATCGGCGATGGCTTCGACGTGGCCGGACGTCGGGGGAGCGCGGCGCACGACGCCATCTCCTGGGACTCCGACGACTCGGCGTACAAGCGCAAGAGCACCTTCGCCGGCGGCACGGAGGGCGGAATGTCGACCGGTGAGCTCCTCGTGGCACGGGCGGCCATGAAGCCACTCGCCACGCTGAACAAGCCGACGCTCGAAACCGTCGACACCGCGACGAAGGAGTCGGGGGTGTCGTTCAAGGAGCGCACCGACGTGACCGCCGTGCCTGCGATGGGCGTCGTCGCCGAGACCATGGTTGCGCTGACGCTCGCGGCCGAGGCGCAACGCAAGTTCGGCGGCGACTCCGTCGCAGAATTCGTGCGGAATGCCCGAGCATTCGAGGCCACGTTGTGAACACCTGCGTCGACCGGCACATCGTGCTCGTCGGCATGATGGGCGCAGGCAAGTCATCGGTGGGCCGAGTGCTGTCCAAGCGACTGGATCGGGACCTGCTCGACAGCGACGAGATCATCGAGGCGAACACCGGCCGCACCGTCCGCGAGATCTGGGCGACGGATGGGGAACCCGAGTTTCGTCGGCTCGAGACCGAGATGCTGCGCACCGCGATCGCGGCGCCGGAGCCCTGTGTGATCGCCGCCGCTGGAGGCGTCGTGCTGAGTGACGAGAACCGGGAGGTGCTCAAGGGCGAGAACGCACACGTCGTGTGGCTGCTCGCTGACGTCGATCTCCTGCTCGACCGGGTGAAGGCGGGCATGCACCGACCGCTGCTCGACGACGACCCCGAGGGCACCCTGCGAGCGATGTACCGGGATCGCCACGACCTCTACCAGGAGGTCGCCGATGCGATCGTCTCGGTCGACAACCGGACGATCAATGATGTGGCAGGAGCAGTGATGCGATGCGCCGGGTGACCGTCCCGCTGGCCGACCGCACCTACGACGTCCTCGTCGGCCACGGTGCGACCGAGTCGCTCCACGAAGTGATCCCCGATTCGGCGCGCCGAGTCGCAGTGGTCACGCAGCCAGGTATTCCGGCGACCGCCGGGCTTGCGGAGCTGCTCGTGGACCATGACGTCGAGGTCTTCGAGATCGGCGTGGGGGAGCCGGCGAAATCGCTCGCCACGATCGAGACGCTGATGCGCGGGTTCGCGGGCATGGGTCTCACACGCAACGACGTCGTGGTCGGCGCCGGTGGCGGCATGGTCACCGACGTCGCCGGATTCGCCGCGGCCTCGTGGCACCGCGGCATTCCCGTGGTCCATGTCTCCACATCACTGCTCGGCATGGTCGACGCGGCGATCGGCGGCAAGACCGGCGTGAACATCGCGGAGGGCAAGAACCTGGTCGGAGCGTTCTGGCAGCCGTCGGGGGTCGTGTGCGATCTCGATGCGCTGGACACATGGCCACCGCGCGAGATGCGTTGTGGGCTCGGCGAGATGGCCAAATACCACTTCCTCACGGGCGACGATCTGCTGGCCATGGATCTCGAAGAACGCATCGCACGCTGCATCGAGATCAAGGCGGAGGTCGACGCGTCCGACGAGCGCGAAGGCGGTCGCCGAGCCATCTTGAACTACGGCCACACGTTGGCGCATGCGCTCGAGATCGCGACAGCGCACGAGATGGCGCATGGCGAGGCGGTCGCGATCGGCCTGATCTATGCCGCCGAACTCGGTCACGAACTCGGTCGCATCGATGCCGCTCGAGTGCAGCAGCATCGTGATGTCGTCGCCGGCGAGTACGACCTCACTACCCGACCGCCCGACGGCCTGAGTGTCGACGACCTCGTGACGCTCATGCACCGCGACAAGAAGGCACTCGACGGCCTCACCTTCATCCTCGACAGCGACACCGGCGTCGACGTGCTCACCGGCATCGACGAAGCGCCGGTGCGACGAGCCCTCGAGCGCTTTCTCGGGCCGTGAGCCGGTTCGCACGACGTTCGCGGGAGCCCGCCATCGAGCTGTCGCACCAGGTGACCGTGGCCGGCCTGGCCACCTTCGAGATCGCCACGACGCCGTCGAGCGTCCGATTCGTCGACGTCACTGCCACTACACCGTGGAAGGTCGGCGATCAGAAGACGCTCAGCCGTCGCCGACGCGGCGCACCGAGCGCATCGGTCGCCTTGTCGGCGTCGAACGGCTTCGATCGAGCGACCGTCTCGGTCACCCGCCACGAGCCGGGCGCACTGAGGATCAACCTGGACCGACGATGGCGGGCAGACCCGCCACTCTGCCTCGCAGGCATCGGTGGGAGCGTCGACTTCCGCGGCGACGACCTGCACGTACGCGTCGACGCCACGCGCCTTGAGTCGGGGTGGTCGTCGACACCGATCGACCGACTGGGCAATCGCGGGTACCACGTCCACGGAGAGGAGTGCGTTCGAGGTGACGCACGCTGGACCGCGAAGATGTTCGGCTACGACGGCGAGGGCCCGAACCACGCCGAGGAGATCGCGACATGGACCATCCCGACCTGACTCCGATCGACCACGCAGCGAGGATCGAACGAGTCGTCGAACATGTCGGCGAGCGATCGCTGCTCGTGACCGACCTCACCGATCTGCGGTGGCTCACCGGCTTCACCACGTCACATGGCTGGGCGGTCGTCCGCAACGGCGAGGTGTTCGTGGGCACCGATGGTCGCTACGGCGACAAGGCCGTTGCCGAGACCGCCGGAACCGGTGCCACCATCGTCGTCGAGCAACGCCGCGAGACCCTCGAAGATTGTCTGCACCAGCTCGTTGCCGGAACTGCCTTGCTCGTCGACGGCGGCTTCGTGGCGCATCGCCGATGGCTCGACATGGCCGCTCGTGGCACCGAACTGGTGCAGGTCGACACTCCGCTCGCGCAGTACCGAGCAATCAAGGACGACGCTGAGGTCGAACGCATCGCACTCGCCGCTGCGAACGCCGACGCGGCGCTCGCTGAGGTCGAACCGATGCTCGTCGAAGGTGCCACCGAACTCGACATCCGAGCAGAACTCGAGTTTCGGATGATTCACCACGGCGCAGAGGACCGCAGCTACCCGACGATCGTGGCGGCTGGCCCTGATCACGGCGCCCGCCCGCACCACGCAGCCTCGCGACGAGCGTTGGCGGACGGCGACACGCTCATCATCGACGTCGGAGCGCTCGTCGATGGCTACCACTCCGACATGACTCGCTCTTGGGTGATCGGCGAAGCGACCGACGAGCAGCGCGATACCTACGAGCTCGTGGCCCGGTCGCAACGCGCCGGACTCGACGCCGTCGGCCCGGGTCGATCGTCCAAGATGCTCGACGCCGCGTGCCGCGATGTGTTCGAGGCTGCGGGTCGTCTCACGGAGTACATCCACGGCACGGGCCACGGCGTGGGTCTCGACATCCACGAAGCGCCGTTCCACAACCAGTCCAGCGACGTCGAACTGCGTCCGGGCATGGTGGTGACGGTCGAACCCGGCCTCTATCGTGGCGGCTTCGGCGGCTTCCGCATCGAGGACCTCGTCCTCGTCACCGATGGAACCGACGACGCCGGACACCGCGTGCTCACGCACACGCCCAAACGAGAGTTGTAGACACCGACATGCCCCAGATCTCCGTGAACGACCTGAAGAACGGCATCACCCTCGAACTCGACAACGGCCTGTTCCAGGTCGTCGAGTTCCAGCACGTGAAGCCGGGCAAGGGCGGCGCGTTCGTCCGCTCCAAGATTCGCAACGTCCGCAACGGCGCTGTGATCGACAAGACGTTCAACGCCGGCATCAAGGTCGAGCAGGCGATCGTCGACCGCCAGGACATGCAGTTCCTGTACAAAGACGGCGACGACTACGTGTTCATGAACACCTCGACCTACGACCAGATGAACGTCCCGAACACGGCGC
>JBGCFW010000381.1:0-3827 GCA_045107155.1 Ilumatobacter sp.
GGAGCATCAGGCGACCGGGATCGTCTCGCGGATCATCGGTCGGCTCGGATCTCGATGTGTGCGCCGGGGTCGCCCACTGGGCAGCGTGATCGTCGGCGCACCCACGGGTGAGCACCATGCGCTCCCGGGGGCGATCCTGAGCGACATGATGCGGCTTCGGGGGTGGGACGTCACCGATCTGGGCGCAGACACGCCGGCGGGTTCTTTCGTGCACGCTGCTGGTCGTACTCCCGAGCTGCGTGCGGTGGGTCTGTCGATGTCGAACCCCGAACATCTCGCAGCGCTCACCGAGTGTTGCCGGTTGCTCAAGCGCGAACACCCCACGACCACGGTGGTGGTCGGCGGGCACGGCATCGCCGATGAGGCGCAGGCGCTCGAGATCGGTGCCGACGTGTTGGCTCTGAGCCGTGATCACTTGCGGTCGGTGCTCGTTGCAGCCAGCCCCTGACAGGGGGGCAGCACAGGGTGATCACATCGGGGGATGCTTCTTGCGATATCGAACAGGTGTTCGATATCGTGGAGTCGATGGAACTCGCGGTCGATCATCGTACTCCCCGTCGTTCGGCGCCACCTGCTCGGCGTGCCGCACTCGACGAACTTCTCACCGAGCTGGGCGATCGGGTCAAGCCGGTTGCGCTCGCCCGAGAACGCACGATGCCGGTGGCCGAGCCCTTTCGTGTGCTGCTGCCCGAGGACGGGCTGGTGCGAGGGCGAGTGATGTCGTGCCACGGCGCCGCAGCGATGAGCTTGGCGTCGGGGCTGGTTCGTGATGCACTGGTGGCCGGCGCTTGGATGGCCGTGGTCGACGTGGCGTCATTCGGTGCAGATGCGGCTGCTGAGGTGGGCGTTCCGCTCGAACGGGTGGTGCGTGTCGAGTCAGGTGTCGACACGGCCTCTGCGGCGGCGTGGGTCGATGTGATGGCTGCTGCTGTCGACGGTTTCGACGTCGTGCTCACCTCGGTACCAGCGGCACTGCGGGGCGATCGGCGACCGGCGATGGTTCGCACGCTGGCGAAACGCGTGCAGCAGCAAGGCGCCGTGGTCGTGGTCGTGGGCGAAGCCGGAGCGCTGGGAGTCGACGTCGAGCTGCACACCGAGTCGAACGTGTGGACAGGTCTCGGAGACGGTGCGGGGCGCCTGCGTCGTCGTCGCATCGATGTCGCCTCGTCGGGTCGGCGCCTCCCCGGAGGCCGATCAGGTGCGATCGTGTGGGAGGGCGCCGGGCCCGGTGTGGAACTCACCCCAGCCGCAACGATCGTCGATGACCGCGACCCGCAGGCCGAGTTGCTCGCCGAGATGATCGACGTGGTCGACCTCAACGATCGCGAGCTACCCGCCGATGCCGGCGTGGCGCCACTGGCAGGGTGACGCCGATGTCGACGCCGTCGAGCGAACTGGCCGCCGGTCTCGCCGAAGCAGACGATTTCATCGAGTGTCCCGAACGGATGGTGACCGTGTGGTGCCCGGATTGGGCGGCGATCGCTGCGGGTTGTTCACCTGATGAACCGGCAGCGATCATGCGAGCGCACCGGGTCACGGCGCGCACGCCAGCAGCAGCTGCCGAGGGGATCATCGTCGGCCACCGCCGCCGTCAGGCCCAACAGCGATGCCCGGAGGTGCAACTCTTCGACGACGACCCGGCGCGCAGCGCTCGCGAGTTCGAACCAGTGGTGCGTTCGGTGGCCGAACTCGCACCTCGCGTCGACCTGATCGAGCCGGGATGGTTGAGCTTCGCGGCTCGTGGTCCGTCCCGGTACTTCGGCGGCGATGAGGCTCTCGCTCAGCGACTCGGTGAACTCGTCACGGATGTGCTGCGCGACAGGGTGGCTCACGGCACCTCCGTTGCTCCCGTCGGGGTGGGAGTGGCCGATGGCCGCTTCGCAGCGAGTGTGGCGGCACGGCTCGCCGTACGACGGAGCGCGCCAGTGATCGTCGAGCCAGGTGGCTCGTCGGCGTTCTGTGCGCCGCTGCCGGTCGGGTGGCTCCAGACCCTCGGTGAAGTCGAGGCGGAGCTCACCGACATGTTCGTGCGGCTCGGTCTGCGCCGGTTGGGCGATGTGGCCGGTCTCGATCCCGCCGATGTACTCGGCCGCTTCGGGAGACCCGGTGCTCACGCGCGCCGGCTCGCGGCCGGTGCCGATCATCGGCCGGCGAACACCACCGACCCGTCCCCGGAGCGCCGACTCACCCGAGTGCTCGACGATCCCGTTGCTCAGGCCGATGCGGTGGTGTTCGTGGCCAAGCAGCTCGCCGATCGGCTCGCTGATTCGCTGGCGGCGGATGGCCGCGTCTGCACGCGCCTGGTCGTCGTGCTCGAGACCGAACACGGGGAGCGGTCCGAACGCTCCTGGTATCGCTCGGCGGGAATGTCGGCACCGGCGATGGTCGAGCGGGTGCGCTGGCAGCTCGATGCCTGGGTGAATCTGCCCCGTGGCAGCGAGCACGAGATCAGCGGTGGGGTCCATCTCGTTCGTCTCACGCCCGAGGAGGTGCGTGCCGATGACGGTGAACAACTGGGTCTGTGGGGTGGCCAGTCCGATGCCGATCGTCGAGCGATCCGTTCGATCGCACGGCTCACCACGCTCACCTCGGAGACCGACGTCACGGTGCCGGTGTGGCACGGTGGGCGACTTCCCGCCGACCGGTACCGGTGGATGCCCGCCACCCTCGTCGATCTCGATCAGCGTGCGCAGGCGGTCACCCGCTCGGCCGCCGGTGACCGTGTGGGGCCGTGGCCCGGTTCGATTCCACCGCCGTCGCCGAGCACCGTGTTCGCCGAACCTCGCCGGATCGAGGTGGTCGATGTTGAAGGTGCCAACGTGGCTGTGAGCGGGCGCGGCATGGTGTCGGCGCCGCCGTCGAGCATCCGGTTCCTACTCGGCACCGAAGCCGAAGGCTGGCGACGAGGTCGGTCGCGATCGGTGCAGAGCTGGGCCGGGCCGTGGCCGGTCGATCAGTGCTGGTGGGAGCCGGGAGCGCATCGTCGCCTCGCACGCTTCCAAGTGGTGGTCGAGGGCGAGGGAGTGGGCGACGAGGCGTTTCTGATCGTCGCCGAGCACCAGCAGTGGTACGTGTTGGCGGCATATCACTGAGTTGCGTCCGCGCCACGGAAGCGGCGCGCGTCAATCGAGGTTCGGCCTCGCCTCACGAGGTCCTACCATCGGCCGATGGAGGAGTACCGCTCCACGTTGCCGCCGGAGCGCTTGGAGCAGCTGCGCGCATGGCACGAGGCGACGTCTGAGGTGCTGCACGGTCGGGGAGCGCACGACGTCGAGTACCTCGGCCTCGATCTTCACGTCCCGGAGCAGGTGTTCGCGCCGACGCCCACATCTGACCTTCTCGGCGAGCAGGTCCTCCGACGTGTTCGACCGGGTGATCGCGTGCTCGACATGGGATGTGGCGCAGGAGCGAACGCGATCCTCGCTGCGCAGATCACCGATCGGGTCGTCGCCGTCGACGTGAACCCGTTCGCCGTCGAGGCGACGGTCGTGAACGCTCGCCGCAACCGGGTCGCCGACCGCATCGATGCGTTCGTCAGCGATGTGTTCGACGAGGTCGCCGACGACTTCGACGTGATCGTGATCGATCCGCCGTTTCGCTGGTTTCGACCGCGTGATCTCCTCGAGCGGGCGTTCGCCGACGAGAACTACCGCACACTCGGGCGGTTCATGGAGCAGGCCGGGTCTCGACTCCGACCTGGGGGCCGCGTGCTCGTGTTCTTCGGCACATCGGGCGACGTCGCACACTTCGACAGGTTGATCGACCGGTCAGCACTGATGTCCGCGGTCGTCGCAGAGCGAACGATCCCGGTGCGCGGTGAGGACACC
>JBGCFW010000382.1:0-8726 GCA_045107155.1 Ilumatobacter sp.
CAGCTCACCGATCGGGAGGAACGGCGTGGGGCCGCCATCGGCCTTGTTCCAGTGCTCGACCAGCCAGCCGCGTTTGCGAGCGATCGCCGCGAGGCGGGTCTCGGGGTTCACGGCGACGGGGAAGCCGACGGCCTCGAACAGTGGGAGGTCCGACGAGGAGTCGGCGTAGGCGACCGCTTCGCCGATGTCGAGGCCCTCGGCGTCGCAGTAGTCGGTGAGAATCTGGGCGCGCGCCTCGCCGGTCGGGGGCACAGCGTGCATCTAGCCCGACAGCGTTCCGTCCGGGCGAACCATCATCTCCGCAGCCACGATCTCGTCGAAGAGCGGTCGCAGCCCCTCGACGTTGAAGCTGAGCGCACCGGTGATCAGCACGGTGCGGTGACCGAGCGCACGATGCTCTCGGACTCGTCGCAGGCCCTCGGGGAACGACTTGGTCATGATCAGCTGCGTGAGCATCTCGCGCGCGTCGGTCTCGATCTGGCCGATCGGCGCGTTCTCGTAGCGGCGGTAGTAGTGCCGCAGGAAGTCGGTTCGATCCTGTCGATCGAGACGGAGCAGACCCGGTGCCTCGGCCAGCGTGCGAAGCACATAGCGAACCCGTTCGGGGGTGTCGAGGCGGCGGGTCGCCAACCACGAGTACGACTCGACGACGTTCGAGGAGATCAGCGTGTTCTCGAGGTCGAACGCAGCGACCTGGCGGCGAGGGTCGAGTGCCTGCTTGCGCATGCGGGCCATGCGGTCGATGGACTTCGAGGCGCCCGGCGTGGTCTTGACTCGGGCGTGTTGGATGATCGACGGCAGGTGGATCTTGGTGACGTAGTGATCCCAGTCGACCGAGCGCGGGTCGATGTCGAAGTCGATCCGGTCCTGCTCGGTCATCGTGTCGCGGAGCGCGAGCAGATTGTCGACCTGGTAGATCGCCTCGCACTCGGTGTACAGGCCGTACAGCTCGACGTACTCGAGCGCGGTCTCGACTTCCATTCGCTTCTCTTCGAGCTGCGCCGAGAGCTCGGCCTGCTTACCGCGGAGGGGGAGTGTCTGCAGGACCCGGTCGGCGGCGTTGAGTGCCTTGCTCGCCTGAGTGAGCTGGCGTTGCACGCGACCTCGCCCCGGGAAGCGCCACTCGGGCACCACGATCGGTTGGCCCTTCGGGTCGTAGAGAGGGTTCTCGGTGAACCAGCCGGTGACGTTGTCGACCATCTGGCGGTACTTGAGCGGGTTGACGCCGCCGGACGCGACCTGGGTGATCGGTGGAGCGTCGTCGGGGCCGGCGGCGGCGACGGCGATGATCGCGGCGACCACGATGTCGACGGGAATGACGTCGACCGTGCCCTCGGGGACGCCGGGAAACTCCTTGAGCAAGCCGCGGGCGAACGAGATGATGACCGGCTCGGCCATGCGGAAGCCGCGGATCCAGCCCGGCTTCGGTTCGGCGAGGGCCGACTCGATGATGGACGGACGCACGATCGAAACGGGGACATCGCCCTTGACGTCGGTGAGCGCTTGTTCGCCGAGGGCTTTGGTGAACGCGTAGGCGTCGGGCCAGCCGACGCTCGCGGCGCGCATCCGACCGGCTTTCACCAGTTCGGACTTCACCCACTTGTTGCGGATGTCCTCGGTCTTGGTGGCGAGCGCGGGCGCGCCCGCTGCGCCGAGTTCAGCGCGAGCTTCCTTGCGGAACTGCTTCAGCTGGTCGGGGGTGCGGCTAAGCGCGTCGGTGTCGGCGCGGAGGCGCTTGGTGGCGGCGACTTCTTCTCGCCAGTTGATCCCGATGTCGAACGGCCCTTCGCTGACGAGTATCTCGGGTGCGTTGCCGCGGCGGTTGCCGGCGACGTAGCAGGTGGACACGGCGACGATGTGGGGTGTCACGCCCATCTCGTTGGCGAGATTCGCGATGCGAGTGGGGCCGAGAAGGTTGATCTCGACGGCGGAGTCCATCGGCGAGTCGAACGACACGGCCGCGGCCGAGTGGATGATGGTGTCGGCGGTGCCCCAGAGTTCGCGGTCGGCGTCGTTGAGGCCGAGGCCGTCGCGGGTGACGTCGCCGGCGACGGTGGTGATGCGTCCGGCGACTCGTGCGTCGAAGTCGTCGCCGTGCTCTTCGCGCAGACGGTCGAAGGCGTCGTTCTTCAGGATCTCGCGCTGGGTCCGCTTCGCGGCCGGTGTGCGGCGCCCATCGCGAACGAGGAGGATCAGCTCGCAATCGGGGATGCAACGCAGTAGACGCTCGACGAGCGCGGTGCCGACGAAGCCGGTGCACCCGGTGATTGCGATGCGCTTCCCGGACAGGGACGCGGGAATGGTGTCGGCCATCACGGTTGACATGTCTAGCAGCAATCCTCTACCACTTGGTAGAGAGCCATGTTCTGGAACCAGCCGTGAGTGCCGTCGCCCCGACCCGAGAGCGAATCATCGATGCGTCCGTCGACCTGTTCGGTGTGCGCGGCGTCGACGCGGTCTCCCTCGACGAGATCGCGCGGGACGTCGGGGTTCGCAAGCAGACGGTGCTGTATTGGTTCGAGTCGAAGGACGTCCTGGTCGACGCGGTGCTGGACGCAGTGGCTGCTGAGCTGTTCGTGGTGATCGACGCAGCGGTGCGCTCGGCGCCCGACGACCCACTCGAGCGCGTCGACGCAATCGTTCGGGCCGTGTTCCGGCCTGCGGTGCGTCGGCCCGCACTGCTCGGGCTGTTCCGTGAAGTGAGTCGTCTCGACGCCGGTCAGGCCGATCGGCTGCGAGCGCGCATCCAACCATTGGTGGATCGTGCGGTCGCGTACCTGGGCGAAGAGATGGCTTCGGGGCGACTGCGCAGGGGTGACCCGGGCCTGATCGCGGCGTTGGGGTATGCGACGCTCACGGGCATCGCGACCGAACCCGAGGCGCTGCGCGCCGTCTCGTGGACGGCCGACGCCGCCGGCCTGCGCAAATTGAGAGACGAGTTGCGATCGTTCCTCCGAGCTGCGCTCGCACCGAGTTCTTGAACACGGGGCGTGAGCGATCACGGTTGCCGGGACGGCTCTGGTGGACAATGGAGGTCGCGGGTCTGGGCCGAGGGTCTGTGCCGAGCGTCCGTACAGTTGTCAGCTGTGTTCTTCGACCTGATCGTCGTCGGTGGCGGGGCCGCCGGGTTCTTCTCGGCGATCACGTGCGCTGAGACATCGGGCAAGTCCGTGCTGATCCTGGAGAAGACGTCGAACGTCCTCCAGAAGGTGAAGATCTCGGGTGGCGGGCGATGCAACGTGACCCACGACTGCTTCGAACCACGTGAACTCACCGGGCACTACCCGCGGGGAGGCAAGGCGCTGCTCGGACCATTCCACAGGTTCAACGCCGCGGACACCGTCGACTGGTTCACCCATCGAGGCGTCTCGCTCAAGACCGAAGCCGACGGCCGCATGTTCCCCGAGACCGACGACTCGCAGACCATCATCGACACACTGATGAACGCTGCCACTGCGGCAGGAGTCGAGGTGCGCACCGGACGAGGCGTCGACTCGATCGTCCCGAGTGGCGACCGTTTCGATGTCGGAACGGACGCGGGACACACCTACACCGCCCGCAGCGTGCTGATCGCCACAGGCGGAACCCGTTCGTCGGCCGGCGCCAAGCTGGCGTCGGATCTCGGTCACGACCTCCAGCCGGCCACGCCGTCGCTGTTCACGTTCAAGATCAAGGACCCGCGCCTCGAGGGCCTGCTCGGGCTCTCGGTCGACCCGGCCCACGTCAAGATCGCCGGGAGCAAGCTCGAAAGTGATGGGCCTGTGCTCATCACGCACTGGGGACTCAGCGGGCCCGGCATCCTCAAGATCTCGGCGTGGGGCGCGCGCGAGCTGGCCGAGCGCGCCTATCGCTTCGATGTGATCGTCGACTGGCTACCGAACGTCGACGTCGCTGCTGAGATCGCCGAGCGGCGCCAGCGTGATGCGAAGCGACAGCTCTCCACCCGCTGCCCGTTCCCCACGATCCCGAAGCGGCTGTGGTCGAGCCTGCTCGCCGCCTCTGGAATCGCCGACACGACGATTTGGGCGGAACTGCCGAAGAAGCAGGCGAACCGCTTGGTCGGGCAGCTCTCGGGGTGCACGTTTGTCGTCGCCGGCAAGAGCACCAACAAAGACGAGTTCGTCACCTGCGGTGGTGTTTCACTCGACGAGATCGACTTCAAGACGATGGAGAGCAAGCTCGTTCCGGGTCTGTTCTTCGCCGGCGAGGTCATCGACGTCGACGGCGTGACCGGCGGGTTCAACTTCCAGAACGCGTGGACCAATGGCTTCCACGCCGGTTCCGCGATTGCCGCCCGATGAGGCGGACTCAGTGCTTGGTGTTGCGGCGCTTGCGGCCGTGGCGATCGATCGCCAATCCGACGAGACGATCGATGATCTCGGGATAGCTGACACCGTCGGCGATCCACATCTTCGGGAACATCGAGATCGGCGTGAACCCGGGCATCGTGTTGACTTCGTTGCACAGGAACCCCCGGCCACCGTCGGCCGGATCTTCCCAGAAGAAGTCGACGCGGGAGAGTCCTTCGCAGCGCAGAGCTCGGTAGGTGTCGATCGCCAACGCCTTCGCTTCGGCGAGCGCGCGGTCGCCGATCGGCGCGGGGATGACCGCGAACGAATCGTCGGACACGTACTTGTCCTCGTAGCTGTAGAACTCGTCGCCCGGCACGATCTCGCCAGGCGTGGCGGCCTCCGGTTCGAGATTGCCGAGTACGGCGACTTCGATCTCCTTGCCGACGATGGCCTCCTCGACGACGATCATCTCGTCGTAGGTGAGCGCGAGGGCGATGGCGTCTCGTAGCTCCTCGACCGTCGATGCCTTCGACACGCCGACCGACGAGCCCATGTTCGCCGGCTTCACGAACGCCGGCAGTCCGAGGTCCTCGGCCAACTCGGCTGGCAACACGGGTGTCAGCTCGTGCTCGGCGAACGCTCGGTACCGAGCCTGCGGGATGCCGGCTGCCGACAGGACCTGCTTCGCCATCGCCTTGTCCATCGCAACCGCCGACGCCAGCACGCCGGCTCCCACGTAGGGAAGGCCAGCGAGTTCGACGAGACCCTGAACGGTGCCGTCTTCGCCCATCGGCCCGTGGAGAAGCGGCATCACGACGGTGGTCGTCGAGTTCTTCACGGCCTCGGCGAGCAACACAGTCGGAGAGATCCTGGCCCCGTCGGTGTCGAGCTTGGCGGGGAGTGCGTCAGGGCCGATCTCGAGCGCAGCGGCTGCAGACTCCGCGATCACCCATCGACCGTCGGTCCTGATGCCGACCGGCGTGATCCGGTACTTGGCCGGATCGGCGGCCGCGAGCACGTGGGCGGCGGTCGTGCACGAGACGTCGTGCTCGGCCGACTCCCCACCGAACAGCACCACGAGATGGACGCGATGGTCGGTCTCTGGGGTCGCGTCGGCAGGCTGCATCCCGGACTCGATCATGCTCGCGACGGTACCGTTCGGGCTCATGAAGATGCTGGCATCCGAGGCGGCCCACGGAATCGGTGGCCGACTCGTCGGGCCAGACGTCACCTTCGACGGTGCGTCGTTCGACACCCGCTCGATCGAAGCCGGGCAACTGTTCGTGCCGATCGTGGCGGAACGCAATGGGCACGACTTCATCGGTGACGCCTACGAGCGCGGCGCAGCGCTACATCTCACGAGCGAGCGCGACGAGTTTCGGCGCAATCACACCGCGATCGAGGTGGCTGACACAGCTCGTTCGCTGATGGAACTCGCAGCGTTCGCCAGGGCGAAGTCAGCGGCCCGAGTGGTGGGCGTGACCGGCAGCGTGGGCAAGACCTCGACCAAGGACCTCATCGCGGCGGCGTGTGGCGCGGGCTTGAAGACGACCGCGAACGAGCGCAGCTTCAACAACGAGCAGGGCTTGCCGATCACCATCCTCAACTCGCCCGACGACGCCGAGGCCCTGGTGCTCGAGATGGGCATGCGGGGCTTCGGTCAGATCACGTCACTGTGCGAGGTCGCCCGACCCGACGTGGGCGTCGTGACCGCGGTGGGTCACTCGCACACTGAGATGGTCGGTGGAATCGAAGGCGTGGCTCGTGCGAAGCGCGAGCTCGTCGAAGCTCTGCCGAAGCGGGGCACCGCGATTCTCAACGCGGACGATCCGCGCGTCGCACCGATGGCGCAACACACCGGCGCCTCAGTAGTCACGTATGGGGCCACCGGTGAGGTGTGCGTCAGCGACCTCGTCCTCGATGAGCTCGCCCGTCCTCGCTTCCGGCTCGACACACCGTGGGGGAGTGCCGACGTCGCGCTCGCCGTCAGCGGCGAGCACATGGCGATGAACGCGGCGGCGGCGATCGCCGTCGCCGGTTCGCTCGGCGTCGATCTCGCCGCAGCCGTCGCAGCGCTCGCCGAGGCCGACGTGTCGGGCATGCGAATGGAGCTGACGACGCTGCCGAGCGGAGCGATCGTGATCAACGACGCATACAACGCGAATCCCACGTCGATGGCTGCTGCGCTCGATGCCGTGCTCGCGATGCGAGCGGAGCGGCGCTTCGCGGTGCTCGGACCGATGGGCGAACTCGACGACCCGGGTGAGGGGCACCACGACGTCGCGCGGCGCGCGGAGGGCCACGGGATCCAACTGATCGCGACCGGTACGGATCTCTACGGCGTCCGACCGACAGACGATCCGGTCGCTGCGCTCGGCGTGCTCGGCGAGGGCGACGTCGTGCTCGTGAAGGCGAGCCGGTCGGCAGGCCTGGAGCGCGTCGTCGCCGAGCTCATCGGCTGACGGCGGTCAAGCCATCGCCGAGCCATCGTCTCGTGCTATCACGCCCGTGTGGACGTGTCGTGACGTCAATCCGGATCGGGCTCGCCGGCCGGATCGGTCACCGGCGCCTCACCACCATCGATCTCGGGAAGGAACGCCGTGGGCGGTTGTCGACGCAGGTCGAGCCACCACGACAGGAACAACGCCCACAGCGCACCGAACCCCATGACCGCCCGCGGCCCGATCACCTCGAACAGCACGCCACCGATCAGATTTCCGATGGGCACCGTTCCGCCGAACACCATGAACCACAGCGGCATCACCGACGCTCGCTCACCGTCGCGCAAGTTGAGCTGCAGTGACGTGGTGATCGCCGTCGCCGTCATGAAGTAGAAGAACCCGAGCACGAAGCCGACGAAGAACGGCAGCACCGGATCACGCAGCTGTGAGAACACGCCGAGCGCGAGACCAAAGCCGGTGAATCCGCGCACGATCAGCACGCGTCGGTGAAAGCGCGACAGGAAGGTTCCCACGGAGATCGCGCCGAAGAAGGCGCCGAGGCCCCAGGTGGCGTAGAGCCATCGATACGTCGAGGATTCCGCAGCGATGTCGAAGTTCAGCTCGGCGACCGACGGGAACAACCCGACGTAGATCAGCGAGATCAGCGAGAACGAGAACATGCCGAGCAGCAGCCGGTTGAGCACCAGGCCCTCCCGTGCGATCGTCAGACCGACGCCGAGCTGACGCCACCCCCGAACCGTCGTCGATGCCTTCACGTCGGGCATCGCCACCAAGACGAGTGCCGCTATGAAGAACAGATACGTGGCGGCGTTGATCACGAAAATCCACGGAACCGACAGCCCGACCGCTGCGAGGATCGCTGCCGACACGGGACCCATCACCCGGGTGCCGTTGATCAGCGCCGAGTTCAAGCTGATCGCACCGGGCAGATCGGAGCGATGCACCAACAGCGGCATCGAGGCCTGAAACGCGGGAGCGTTCAGCGCGTTCGCCGTACCGATTCCGGCCTGCACGAGGAAGATCGACCAGAGCGCAGCATCTCGCGCGATCAGGATCGCCGTACCGATGGTGAGAACGGCGGAGATCGCCTGCATCCACAGCATCAGCTTCTGCTTGGACACCTTGTCGGCGAGCGCGCCGCCCGGAATCGACAAGAACAGCAGCGGCCCCAGCTGCACGGCGATCGTGACACCGACCAACGCCGGGCTCGAGGTGCGGTCCTGGATGTACGCCGGCAGCGTGACGTTCTGCATCCAGGTGCCGATCTGACTCAGCGCCAGACCGATGAACACCAACCGGAACTTCGGGTACGCCAGCGCGGCGCGGGCCGTGCCGGGAGTGAGCCCGTGGCGAGGTCGTTCGACGACCGGCGCCGCTGGATCGGTGGTACTCATTCGGGAATCGTCAGCCGACCGTACTGAAACAGCGTTCCAGGCTTCGGCATCGATGCCGGCCTCGGACCGACGTCACAACGAGGGAGCGCTCGAGACGGCGCAGCTCCGCGCGCCGCCAGGCCCTGCGACGAGTCGGGGACGGGTTCCCCGACCCCAAACGGCGCTCAGCGGAGCGGCCGGGCGAAGTCGCGGATCTCGCTGACGAAGAGTTCGGGGACCTCGAATGCGGCGAAGTGGCCGCCCTTGTCGTACTCGGCCCAGTGGCACAGACCCGGGTACATCGGTTCGACCCAGCTGCGGACCGGCGGGATGATCTCGGCGGGGAAGGTCGCGAAACCCGTCGGAACGTCACCGACTTCGAGCGGCGCGTTCTTGCCGAAGCTCTCCCAGTAGATCCGAGCCGACGATGCGCCGTTCCCGTTGATCCAGTACGTCATCAAGTTGTCGATGAGCGCGTCGCGGCCGATCGCCGCCGCCGGCGGGCCCCGGTCGACCACCCCCGCACACACCACGACCACCACCCGCCAGCCGAGCGCCACGAGGAGCGCCACCACAGCGTAGCAGACCGACGGGGGTGG
>JBGCFW010000383.1:0-8606 GCA_045107155.1 Ilumatobacter sp.
CCGCTCGACCCGGAGATGATCGCTGATGCAGCGCGGCACCGAGCCGTCGTCACGATCGAGGACGGCATTCGCGACGGCGGTATCGGCATGTCGATCGCCGCGGCGATCGCCGCCATCGACGGCACGGTCCCGGTCACCTCAGTCGGGCTCCCGACGAAGTTCCTGCCGCACGATCCGAAGGCTGCGAACATCGACGCTCGTTACGGTCTCGACACCACCGGCCTCACCCAGACCATCCTCGACGCCTGAGACCACGGGGTCCGGCCTGATCGGGCGCCGGGCGTGTGACGTGCGTTGGATACCACGCAAACGTGAAAGTGTTCACGTACAGTAAAGAAGTTGCCGAAGAATCGGCAGAGGCGCCTTCCCCCTGATCGGCGCTGCGATGTGGCCCACCAACGGAGGTGGTCCGGAACGTCCGAGACCCCCGAAGGTGGAACAGACATGTCAGTGACCGACGCGTCCATGCCCGAATTCGTCCCTGATCACCACGATCGACTCGCCGACTCGCGAGTGACCAACTGGAAGTCGGCGTGGTTTTCGAACCCGAAGGCCGATCTGCTGTCGGGCCTCGTCGTCGCTCTGGCATTGATCCCCGAAGCGATCTCGTTCTCGATCATCGCGGGCGTCGACCCCAAGGTGGGGCTCTACGCCTCGTTCTCGATCGCCATCATCATCTCGATGACCGGCGGGCGGATGGGCATGATCTCGGCCGCCACGGGCGCAATGGCCCTGGTCGTGGTCGACCTCGTCGCGGACCACGGCGGAGGATTCCTGTTCGCAGCCACGCTCCTGGCCGGCGCACTGCAGATCGGGTTCGGCGCACTGGGCGTCGGGAAGCTGATGCGCTTCATCCCGCGAACGGTGATGCTCGGGTTCGTCAACGCGCTCGCGATCCTGATCTTCCTCGCACAGGTCCCCCACATCCTGCTCTCCGACGAGAGCAGCTTCGTCCGCGACACGCAGCTCACGATGAACCTGATGTTCATCGCGATCGGTCTCGCCATCATCTACGGGTTGCCGCGAATCCCCGGCCGAATCGGCCACACCGTGCCCTCGCCGCTCGTTGCGATCGTGGTGCTCGCCACGGCAGCGATCACGATGGGCTGGGAGCTTCCGACCGTCGGCGACATGGGCGAACTGCCCGACTCGCTGCCGTTCCTCGCACTGCCCGACGTCCCGTTCACCTTCGAGACGCTCAGCATCATCCTTCCGTTCTCGATCACGCTCGCCTTCGTCGGCCTGCTCGAGTCGCTGTTGACAGCGCAGCTCCTCGACGACATGACCGACACGGACTCCGACAAGGACCTCGAGTCCCGCGGCCAGGGCATCGCCAACGTGGCCACCGGCTTCCTCGGCGGCATGGCCGGCTGCGCCATGATCGGACAGTCGATGATCAACCATCGTTCGGGCGGCCGCACACGCCTGTCGACGCTCGCATCGGGCGTGTTCCTGCTCATCCTGATCCTCGCCCTCGGCGATCTGGTCGCTCGCATCCCGATGGCCGCGTTGGTCGCCGTGATGATCATGGTGGCGATCGGCACCTTCAACTGGCGGAGCGTTCAGCCGACCACGCTCAAGAAGATGCCGCGGACCGAGACCGTGGTGATGGTCGCCACGGTCGCCATCGTCGTCATCACCCACAACCTCGCGTACGGAGTGGCTGCTGGTGTGCTCCTGTCAGCGGTGTTCTTCGTCCGCCACGTGTCGGACCTCGTGAGCGTCACGAGCGTGGTCGACCCCGACAACCACGAGCGGATCTATGCCGTCACCGGTCAGCTGTTCTTCGCATCGACCAACGACCTCGTGCATGCGTTCGACTACGACGCCGTGAAGGTCGGCCGGGTCGAGATCGACTGCACCGATGCACGCGTGTGGGACACGTCCGCGATCGCGGCGATGGATGCTGTGGTGGCCAAGTTCGCCGACCGCGGCATCACGGCCGAGATCGTCGGCCTGAACCGGCATGCTGCCGACCTCCACGAGCGCACTTCCGGCGACGTCTCCACCCACTGAGGTTCCCCGGGCTTGATCGAAGCCTGATCTGAACTTGGCCCAGGCCGAATCCAGGGCCCGCAGTCTTCTCGTACGCACCGATCAGGTGCGCACACGACAAGGAGACAACATGCGTCCAATCACCTCGACGCGACGGACTGCAGTCCTCGCCTCGACCTCCATGCTCGTCACCGCGGCAACGCTCGCGATGGGCACAGCTGCGGGGGCGGCGAACGACCCAGTGCCGTTCGCATGCGATCCCGGCTTCTACCAGGTGATCGCCGGTCAGTTCGCCGAGTTCGACCCGGGCGCGGGCACGTACAACCGAATCGGCCAGGACCTCGACAACTACAACGCGATCGGATATCGCCAGGCAGACGGTCTGATCTACGGCGTCGGCTCCGGCAACGTGTATCGGATCGACGCGACGGGCGACCGGACGGTCATCGGCAGCCTCGGCCGCTCGGGCGGATACACCGGCGCGTTCGGTGACGACGGGCTGCTCCACGTCTCGCGCGGCGGGCGAGACTGGGTCAAGATCGACGTCGACACGATGGAGATCACCCCGGTTCCCGGGCTGTCATCGGCACTCGGTGTCGCCGACATCACGAACGTCAACGGCATCTTCTACGGCGTGAGCACGCAGGGCGACCTCGTCCGGATCGACCCGGTCACCGAGTCGATCGACGTGGTCGGCGCGGTCGCGGGTCTCCCCCGATACTCGGGCGCATACGGCGCTGCGTGGTCCACGGCCGGCGGCAACCTCTACGTGGGGCGCAACTCCGGTGAGATCTTCCAGGTCACCGGCTACTCGACAGATCGCCCGGTGGCGACACAGGTCGGCTCGGCGCCGTCCACCAACTCGAACGACGGTGCGTCGTGCGAGCTCGCTCCTCCTCCCCCGGGCCTCGCAGATGTCGACGGCCCCGAGCCCGAGACCGAGCCGTCGACCCCGGCCGCGATCGCCGCGGCCGAGGCGTACGAGGAGAACTTCACCGAGACACCGATCGTTCTTCCCGACCCGACACCGATCGCTCCGGTCACGCCGGCCCCGGCACCCGACAACGACGACGTCTTCATCGTCGAAGACGCCGGCATCGGCGGCGGCGGTGCGTGTGCAGCCACGGTGATCGAGGATCGTCCGGCCCGAGATCCTGACGGCCGCTTCGTGACCGTCAACACGCCGACCGTCCTCCACCAATCGAACGGCAATGCCGTCGACTGGACCTTCATCTCCGGCACCTGGTCCGCTGGAGGCAGCGGACTCGCTCAGACAGAGGACTGCGATTACGACGCCACCGCACTCCTCACGCCGTTCTCCGTCATCGACTTCCGCTGGGAAGCCACCGTGTCCGGGCCGGCGACCGCCCGAGGTGGCCTGCTCATCGGCCAATCGTCGGATCGCACCCGGAGCGGCGCCACGCTGATCGACCTCGCCGACGACGGTCGCACGATCCGCTGGGGCAGCTACAACGAGCGTGGCCACTACGTGTACGTCGGCGGCGAGACGCTCGATTCCCCCGCCGATGGCTCGACCACGATCGCAGTGGTCGTGAAGGGCGCGCAGGTCATCGTGGAAGTCGACGGCACCTTCGTCGGAGCGTTCATCACGCGCTTCGCCGGCGGCAAGGTCGGTGTGGTCGCGACTCGTTCACAAGCGACTTTCACCGACATGACGCTCACCGCATTGCCCGGTGAGGGAGGCGCGCAATGAACCGTCGAGCACAGGTCGCTCTGCTGTTTGCGTGCCTGATGCCCACCGTCGGGTGCGGCACGGTCCGCGGCGAGCAGGTCGAGAGCGGATTCGGTTCCGAAATCGCTCCGGTTGCCAACGGCGAAGCAGCCGGGTCGCAGACCGACGCGACAACTCCGCAACAGGCAGTTCCGGCGGCGATGGCCGCGACAGCGAAACCGACGTCGACTGGTGAGCCGCTGGCCTTCACCGGCACCGAGCTCTTCGCCGGCTCCGCTGTCGATGGCCGAGCTCTCCTCGACGGTGCCTCGCTGATCACCTTCGTGACACCGGACTGCGAGTTCTCGACCTTCCACGCGGACCTGCTCACCGCTGCTCTGGCAACCTCCGACGACGTGACGCAGGTGATCGTCCACACCGGCACGACTCGCCAGTCGGCGCAAGTCTGGGTCGACCAGGTCGGACTGGTCGGAGAGCACGTCGTCCATCTCGATGACGACGGCGGTGTGCTTGCACGACGCTTCGGCGTCGAGGCGTTCCCCACCACGTTGCTCGTGACCGCAGACGGACGCCTCAGCAAGACCGAAGGCGCGCTCGACCAAACCCGGATCGACGCCGCACTCGCGATCGTCCGCGGCTGAAGCTCACCCGATGCGGAGCGGGAGGGTCACAACGACTCGTGTGCCTCCTGCTTCCGGGACGACCTCGAGCGAGCCACCCGCAGCGGTGGCACGTCGAGCTGCGATGGCGAGCCCGATGCCCGCTCCTCCCTGGGCGTCGGGCTCGCTGCCGTGACGGACGAACGGCTCGGTCGCAGTGGTCGCTTCGTCAGCGGTCATGCCCGGGCCATCGTCGACGACCTCGACCGTGACGACGTCGGCCCCGACCGTCGTGCCCAAGAGCACGGTGCCCGTCGTTGCGTGTCGCACGGCGTTGTCGAGCAGGGCGTCGACGATTCTGCGGAGTCTGACCCAGTCGACTGCGACCGGCCGGTCGTCGGCGCCGTGAACAGACGGCACGATCAGCTGCCCAGCTCCTGCAGCGCGTCGGGACCACGCGTCGACCACATCGTCGGTCCAGCTCGACGCCGACCGTGTCGTGATGTCGTCGGGCCGCGAGCCGCCCTCGGCTCCGGCGAGCTCGACCAGACTCTCGAGCAGACCGGCGAGGGTCGTCGCGTGCATGCGAATCTCGCTCATCCGCTCCGCGTCGTCGGGCGAGAGTGCTGACGTGTCGACGAGCTCGAGCAATCCGAGCACGGCGTGCAACGGCGTGTTCAGATCATGGCCGAGCTCCGCCAGGAACGCCTCCTTCGCCTCAGCGGCCATGGTGGCGGACGCAAGTGAGTGCCGGAGCTCCGATGTGCGCTCGGCGACACGCTCCTCGAGGCCTCGATTGGTCTGCCACAGATCACGCATGCCGTGCTCGGCGATGCGTTCCGCCTGCTCACGCGTTGCCCGTTCACGGGCGAGTCGCCGCTCGAGGCGGTCGATGCGCGCATGCGCCTCGTCGCCACCCTCGGCGGTCATCGAGCTTCGGCGACCTGCATCACACACGTCGCGTCGCCGGAGTGCACGCACCGAACGTGCGTCACCGTGAGCTTGGCGTCGTACCACTCGCCGGCACCCACGATCAGGCCGTCGGCAAGCGCACACAGCTGGCGTGCCGACGTGTAGGTCACCACGGCACCGCCGTCGACGCTCTCGACCTGGAAGCCCGGCACCGCCGCATCGGGGTAGATCTTGCGAACTTCCGGATGGATGATGTCGTCGAGTGAGGCGAGAACCTGCCCCCAGGTGTCGAGTCCTTCGAGCAGGTGTGGCGCTCGACGCACGAGATGCTTGAACCCGAGCCGCCCGGTGAGGCGAAGCGTGTCGGGCTCGTCGAGCCCGGCCGTGCGGGCAACGGCCGCGACGATGCTCATCAGATCCGAGTCGGGGTAGTTGCCCAGTGACGTGTAGGCACCCTCGACGTCCGCCCCTTCGACCACGTCATCCCAGGCGTCGACCGACATCACCTCGGCCACGACGTCCTCCACGACGTTGAACAAGACACCCTTCATGAGACCTCCAAGTCCTTCATCGCCGCAGCACTGCACTGCTCATCGTGGCACGTCCTGCGTCACGAATCGGCCAACCACCGTCGAAGCGCGGCATCGGTCTCGTCGACCGCATCGCCCACTGCCGCTCGTGCCTCGGGATCGTGTTCGGCAGCCGCACAGAGCTCGGAGAGAGCACCGGCCCCCAGCAACTTCGAGCTGGACTTCAGCGTGTGGGCCTGGCGCGCAGCCACATCGGCCGCCCCGTCGATGATGTCGTCACGACGCTTTCCGAGCTCGTCGAGATAGGTGCGGACGAGCCCCGCGACGATGTCGCGATCACCGAGCTCGTCGGCGAGCTCGTCGAGGACCCGAACGTCGACCACTGCGTCCGACGACGACTCGGCGACCGACTCGCTCTCGTGCTCAGCGGCCGCCGCGTCGCGAAGGACCAGCGCCAGGGCCTCACCGAGCCGGTCGAGGCCGACGGGCTTGGCCAGAAATGCCGTCATCCCGGCATCGAGAGACGCTCGCTCGTCAGCGGCCGTCGAGCTCGCCGTCACGCCGATCACCGGTGTGGTGAACCCTCGCCGCCGGATCTCTCTGGTCGCGTCGCGGCCGTTCATACCCGGGAGTTGATGATCCATCAGGATCGCGTCGAACGACTCGACGTCCAGCCGGTCCAGTCCGATCTCCGCGCTCTCCGCGATGACGGCGTCCATCCCGAGTCGGTCGAGCTGGTGCCTCGCCAACTGCTGATTGACCGCGGTGTCTTCGATGACCAGCACCCTGAGTCGCTGCGGTGCACCCGCGGACTCCTCGGGCGTCGGGTCGACCGGCGTCGACCCCTCGACCAGCGGAATCGCGACCCGGAACGTGGACCCGACCCCCACCTCACTGTCGACCGTCAGCGTGCCGCCCAATGCGTCGACCAGCCGTTGTACGATCGCGAGCCCGAGCCCGGCACCTCGTCGGTCGCCGGCAGTGGTCGCCGACGAAAACGGTTGGAACACCTCGCCGAACTGGTCCCTCGGGATACCGACCCCGGTGTCGACGACCTCGAAGGTGAGCATCTCGTCGCCGTCGGTGGCACTGCCGACGCGGTCGACGGTGAGACGAACGCTTCCCGACTCAGTGAACTTCACGGCGTTCCCGACCAGATTGCTGAGAACTTGCTGGACTCGTGCGGGATCGGCGGTGATGAGATGCGGAACGTGCTCGGTCACCATGTGGCGGACGTCGATACGACCCGCCGCCGCAGAACGAGCGAAGCGAATCACATCGTCCACGAGGTCACCGACGACGAGCGGCATCGGTCGCAGATCGAGTCGACCGACCTCGAGTCGCGCCGTATCGAGCAGGTCGTCGGTGACCGACGTGAGATGCCGGAGTTGACGAAGCAGTGAGCCGGCGAGGTCACGGGGGCCGCTCTCGAGGGAGTCGTCCGATGCCAGAAGCTCGGCGAGGCCCGACATCGCATGAAGTGGGTTCCGAAGTTCGTGGCTGACGGTTGCAAGCAGGTGTGAGCGCTGCTCGGCCTCTGCCACCGCCTCGTCTCGGAGCCGCGCGACTGCCCGCATGTTGTCTCGATCAGCGGTCACGTTCCGTGTCGACAGCACGATCCCGGCCAAGTCGGGGTCATGGAGCATGTTCAACGCGGACACCTCCAGCGTCTCGACGGAGCGGTCGACCGCGAACACCCTGAAGTCCTCGGTGATCGATGCCTCGGGCGCCGCGAGCACGACCTCGCGAAGGTCGAGCATGCGTTGCAGGTCGTCGGGGACGACGATGTCGAGAATCGTGCGGTCCTCCCAGAACTCCTCGGGATAGCCGAGCGTCTCGCGATAGCGCCCGGACGTTTCGATCACGGCACCCTCGGGGTCGACGAGAGTCAGCGTGCCCGCCGCGTGCTGCAGCAGTTTGCGGACGCGTTCGTCGTCGACGGTTTCGCGACGTTCGACCGGCTCGACCGACGCGATCATCCCGACGCACTGACCGTCTTCACGGATCGCACGGATGTCGACATGACCATCGAACTCGGAGCCATCGGCTCGCACGAGGCGCTTCAAGGATCGGAACTCGTCGATGTCACCGGTGACCAGTCGTGTCAGGTACGACAACGTCCATCCCTGATCTTCGGCACGCGAGAGCATCCCGACGTCGAGCGGTACCGTCCGGTCGTACCCGAACAGGTCGCGGAACGCCTCGTTGGTCGCCACGATTCGCCCGTGCTGATCGCTGAGCGATAGCGACACCAGTGCACGATCGAACGCCTGCACGATTCGGGCGGCGGGCGCGGCATCCATCACACCAGTGTGCCGAGTTCGCTGCCTCGGCCACGCCACCCCGCCCACGACACCGTCAACGGCGTCGCGCGCTGAGCCGATGGCCCAGCGAGACCGCACAGAGCAACCCGGCCATCGCGACGACCTGGAGCCACACCATCCGCGTCGGCGATGTGGCGCCGAGCAGCAGGAGACCGGTTTGGCCGATGGCGCCGAGCACGACCAAGACCGCGCCGACCATCCGGCCCCGAGCTGCGTCCAGCGTCGCCGAGAGGTTCGCGAGGGCGAACAGCGATGTCGCCGCGGCGTACGGCAGGAAGAGCGGACCGGCCGACTCGTATCCGGCGCCGAACACGATCGACGACGCGAACGGGGCGACCGCGGCAACGCCCGCCGTGAGCACGGCACACATCAGAGCGACCATGCGCATTGCATCGCGGCGCACCGTGTCGTCGGCCCCTTCCCGGGCGGCGTGCGGGAAGGCAGCGGTGGCGACCGACCACGAGAGGAAGAACACGGCGCGACCGACCAGCGCGACCACTGCGTACACACCGGCCGCATCAGCGTCGAAGAGCATCTTGGCGAGGACGACGTC
>JBGCFW010000384.1:0-13232 GCA_045107155.1 Ilumatobacter sp.
ACGCATCACCTCCATGTCACGGGCCACGTTGGCACTCGACATCTTGTTCTGGATGATGCCGCCTCGGTTGTCGCACTGCGTCTGGAGAAATCCGAACGAGCGACGCTGCTCCGCGATCTCGGCGTCGGTCGTGGGAAACGCGAAGTCCGGAAAGACCTCGACGGCCGCGTTCAGCGTCCCGAAGCACAGCAGTGGGTTCGACCGCTGGATGCCGCGGGGGTCGAAGCCGACGAGGTCGTAGGCCGCACGGACTTCGGGGGTGTAGAGGATCTCGCCCGCCCCGAGCACGAAGTCGATGCCCGACCCGCCGGGGCCACCAGGGTTCAAGAAGAGCGAGCCCCGCTTCTCGCCCGTCGCCGGGAGGTGGACCATCTCGATCGGGATCTTGCCGCCGTCGAGATCGTCGTAGTCGAGGGGCACGCGTGCGGTCGCGCATTCGAACCTCGGTCCGACCTCCTCGAAGCACGATCGCCAGCGGAGGTCGACGTCGAGGTCTTCGCCGACGAGTGTCTCACTGTGTGCGTCGGCCGATGCCGCAGAGGTCGAGGTGACGGCGCCGCCGATGATCGCCGTGAGCGCGACACCGGCGGCGGCGAGTCGGGTTGCGGTGCGTCGTTGCGTCGGAACTCGGCGGGACGACCCCGAGGTTGGCGGTGATTGCTGTTGTGTGTCCATGACGAACACACTCGACGAACGACATCACAACCTGATGACAACACATCACTCCAGCTCAGCGCTACTGGATCGTGGCGGCCGTGGCCGAGTTGTCACGACCTGCGCGGCCGACGGCGACGCAATCCGGGCGGTTAGGTGACGTCAGCCAGGCAGTGAGGCATCCCATGCAGCCGAGAGCTTCGCGTATCGGCCGCCGAGCTCGACCAACTCGTCGTGCGAGCCGAGCTCGGCGAGCTGGCCTGCGTCGATCACGGCGATGCGGTCCGCCGTGCGGATGGTCGACAGGCGATGGGCCACCACGATGGTGGTCCGCCCGGTCATCAACCGCTCGAGCGCGGCTTCGACGATCACCTCGGTACCGGGGTCGAGACTGCTGGTCGCCTCGTCGAGGACGAGCACCGCTGGATCGACCAATGCGGCACGCGCGAGCGAGACGAGTTGGCGCTCTCCGGCGGAGAGGCGCGATCCGCGCTCTCGCACCTCGGTGTGGATGCCGTCCTCGAACTGTTCGAACCGCTCCAGTGCGCCGATCGCTTCGAGCGCCTTGCGCAGGTCGTCGTCGGTTGCGTCGGCACGAGCGATGCGCACGTTGTCGGCAATCGAGCCACCGAACAGGAAGCCTTCCTGTGGGACCACCACGACGCGTCGACGCAGCGACTCCATCGAGGCGTCGCGAAGGTCGACCCCTCCGAACGAGATCGTTCCGACCGTCGGGTCGTAGAGCCGCGCCATCAACTTGGCGACGGTCGACTTGCCAGCGCCTGTCGGGCCGACGAGTGCGAGGCGTTCTCCGTCGCCCACCGCAATCGACACGTCGCGCAGCACTGGCGCAGAGGTCGACGGGTACGTGAATCCGAGGTCACTGACCACGAGCTCACCGTTCGGTGGCAACTCGGCGTTGCCGCCTTCCACCTCGGGTTCGGTATCGAGGATCGTGAAGAGCTTGTCGAGCGCGGCAGCCGACGACTGCACCGTGTTGTAGAGCTGGGAGAGCTGCTGCACGGGTTCGAACAGCTGCGAGAGCAGCAGCACGAACGCGACCACGGTCCCGATCTCGATGTCGTCCAGGCCGACGAGCCAGCCGCCGATGCCGACGGTGATGGCCGACGCGATGATGCCCATCGCTTCGACGAGGCCGAAGTACCAAGTGGAGACCCGGATCGAGTGAACGTGCGACCGATACAGCGACCGATTCGATGCGCGGAACTGGCGGGTCTGCTCACCCTCCTGGGCGTACGCCTGAATGACCCGCACACCCGAGATCCCCTCCTGCAGCTCCGACAGATTCTGGCCGATCCGCTCGCGAACCTCCAGGTAGGCAGCATTGGAGTCGCGCTGGAACTTACGAGACGCGAAGATGATCACCGGCATCACCAACAGCGACGCGATGGTGAGTTGCCATGACATCGCGAACATCAGCCCGAGCGCGATCACGATCAGGAACATCGCAGCGATGAACTGCAACAGCCCCCACTGCACGAGTTCGGCCATCGACTCGATATCGGCGGTCATGCGGGAGATCAGCACGCCGGACTGGTAGCGGTCGAAGAACGCGAGCGACTGCTTCTGGATGTGGTCGAACACGCGCACACGCAACATCGCCAGGAACCCCTCGCCTGCGCGATTCACGAAGATGTACTGCTGGCGAGCAGCGCTGTATCCGACCACCACCACGCCCACGTAGAACAGCACCGCATTGCGGAGCGCGCCGCGATCTTCAGCCCCGATGCCGCTGTCGATCCCGTACCCGATGATCACCGGCCCGAGGAGCAGGCAGGTCGTGGAGAGCAGTACGAAGCCGAGCGCACCGAAGATCGTGCGGCGGAACGGTGCCGCCATTCGGATCGCTCGTCGCAACACGGCTTTGGCCGCATCGGCGTCGAGCTTGTCGTCGTCATCGACGCCGCCCATTCGCATCATCGACGATCACCGCCGACCGTGGCGCCATCGCCGACATCATCGCCCGCCTGCTCGTCGTCCATCGCGGCCAGCACGTCGCGGTAGCGCGGCTCGTCTTCCAGCAGTTCGTCGTGTGGGCCGCTCGCGACGACTTGCCCGTCGTCGAGGAGCACGACGGTGTCGGCGAGCGCGATCGTGCCTGGGCGGTGTGCGATCACGATCGTGGTGCGCCCCTCCATCACCGTGGACATCGCGGAGCGGATCTCGTGCTCCTTCGACGGGTCGACCGCCGAGGTCGCGTCGTCGAGCACGAGGACTCGCGGGTCAGCGAGGATTGCTCGAGCGATCGCGATGCGCTGTCGTTGTCCGCCCGACAGGGAGAAGCCTCGCTCGCCGAGCATCGTGTCGTATGCGTCTGGGAGGCCCATCACGAAGTCGTGTGCCCCCGCCAGCCGTGCGGCTTCCTCGATGCGCTCGCCGGTTGCTTCGGGGTCTGCGAACGCGATGTTCGCAGCGACGGTGTCGTGGAAGAGCAGCGTGTCCTCGAACACGATGCCCACGGCGCGCCGAAGTTCGTGGAGCGTGAGGTCCCGAACGTCCACGCCGTCGATGGCGACCGATCCTTCGTGGACGTCGTAAAAGCGGACGAGCAATCGAGCCACGGTCGACTTGCCCGAACCGGTCGCTCCGACGATCGCCACCGACTCACCCGCCGCCATGTGCAACGTGAAACCGTCGAGGACCTGCGATTCGGAGGCACTGTCGAGCGCTGCACCGTCGTAGCCGAAGTCGACGTCCGTGAACGCGACCGCGCCGAGACCGGCCGCAGCACGTTCACCTGGTGCGACCGGGAGTGGAACAGGATCGACGGGGTCGGACACCTTCGTGTCGATGTCGAGGACCTCGTTGACCCGCTCGAGGGCTGCGGCAGCGCGCTGTGCGAACGCGATCGTCATGCCGATCATCCGGAGCGGCCAGACGAGCAGTGCGACGTAGACGTTGAAGAGCGCGAGTTCACCGATCGACAACGCACCGTCGATGACCCGGTTGCCGCCGAACCACAGCACGGCGATGAGGCCGACTTGAGGCAGCAACTCCATCGCGGGGAGGAACTTGGCCCGGATCCGGGCGGCGATGATCGACTCACGGCGGATGTCGTCGGCCTCGGTCCGGAGCTTCTCGGCCTGCACGCCCTCGGCGCCGAAGCCCTTGACGACACGCACGCCACCGACGGTCTCCTCGACGACGGTTGCGAGCTCGGCCTGCTCCGCCTGCACCGCCAAGACCGCCGGGTGGATCGAGTTCGAGAACCGGCTGCCCAACACCTGGATGAAGGGCAACGAGATGAGCGCCAGGACGGCGAGGAACCAGTCGGTCGCGAACAGGATCACGACGACCCCGGTGATGAGAGCCAGGTTGGACAGCGTGATGGGAATCATCACCACGAACATCTGGATCTGGTTGAGATCGCTCGACGAGCGACTCATCAGCTGCCCCGTCTGCGCACGATCGTGGTAGCCGATGTGCAGCGACATGATGTGGCCGAAGATTCGTTCGCGCAGCCGTGTCTCGGTCCATCGTGCCTCGCGGAACGCGTAGAACCGTCGGAACGCGGTGAACGTGCCGGCCACCAAACCTGCGGCGGCGATCAGCAGCGCCCAGAGCCACAGCAGTTCTCCTTCTTCGATGCCGCGATCGATCCCGTACCGGATCAGGAGCGGTGCGCTGATCTTGCCGACGGTCCACGCGAGGCCGACGGCGGTGCCGATCGCCAGGTTGCGCCTCTGTGCGCGCAACGTCTCCGCCAGCAGATGCCAGCGAGACGGGGTTGCGTCGGATCGTCGACCGTCGGGCATGCAGCTCCGTCAGCCGAGGAGTTCGGCGACGCGCTGCTTGGGCCGCCCGATGATGGCCGTATCGGCGGTGACCACGACAGGCCGCTGGAGCAGCTGCTTGTGCTTCACGAGGATGTCGACGATCTGATCGTCGGTCGCGACGTCGTCGTCGGTGAGCTCGAGCTTCTTGAACTTCGAGTCACGCCGCACCAGGTCGGTGGCCGGATCCTCGAGCTTCGCGATGATGTCGCGGAGCGTGTCCGCGTCCGGCGGCTCCTTGATGTACAGCACGACGTCGTGATCGACCCCGAGTTCTTCTGCAATGCGCACGGCATTGACCGACGAGCCTCAATGCTGGTTGTGGTAGATCGTCACGCGATTCTTCGATGTGGCCATGTGGCGACACTACGCCCGCCACGATCGGATCGACGGGTCGGTTCGGCGGCTCGTGGTCGGCAACGGCTGACACACCCCCTGCCTATGGTGCCTGGTCACCGACTCCCTCCTCGCTCGACGCGCGCCACGCTCGCGCACTCCCCGAGGAGGAACATGCCCGACCCGAACGACCCGCCGCTGTACGTCCACGACGTGCTCGCAGGAGCCGCCTGGTTTCCGAGCTCGTCGCTTCCCAACGCCCGAATCGATGCGGTCGACCTCGATGCCGCGCTCGCGATCATCGCCCACCAGGCGCCTCCTCCCGATCGACACCACACGCTGCTCCTTCTTCTCGATCACGAGCGTCGTGGATTCGGGATCACTCACGTGGAGAACACCGTCGACCCCGAGGCCGTGATCCACATCATGGAGCTCGTCGCCGGTCATGCAGCGTTGAATCCCGACCTCGGCGGAGTCATCGTCGTGTCCTTCCGGCCCGGCGGAAGCGATCAGCTCGACGATGTCGAACGGTGGCTCACGATGGACGAGGAGCTCGGCGCCGTCGGCGTCGAGTTGGTCGAGTGGTTCGTGATCGGGGGCGCGGTGTCACGCCCGCGAACACTCGTCGGCGAACCGTCGAGATGGGCTGCGTGAGCCGGCCGGTTCCGCGTTGCCGAGACGTCGGGCCCCGCCGACACACTGCACCGGGGCGGTCACAGCGCCCGATCGCCGGCGGCCGATGCCGTCCGAGCCCGCCGCTCGCTCGGACTGAGCCGCAGCCCGGCCGCGCGAAGTCGACGGACGAGGTCACGACTGTCGACCACCTCGGCGCCGGCGTCGATCATCTGCTCGCGGTACTCCTCGGGGATGTCGAAGTGATCGCCTTGGAACGCCCGACGCGGGATTCCGACCTCGTCGGTGAACTCGAACAGTTCCTCGTACGAGACGTCGCTGACGAGGTGACACCATTTGCGCCCCCGGAACCACCAGCGCGCTTCGTCCATCAGGATCGCCACCGCTCGAGTGTGGCAGAGCTGGCACACTCGAGGCGTGAGCGACGCCGCACTCGATCGCCTCCGTCAGACATGGCGCGACCATGTCGCTCCCGATGACGATGTACTGCTGCGCGTCGTCGAACGGCATCGCGAACCTCACCGCGGATACCACGGGGTCGCGCACCTCGATCATGTCGTTCACGACGCACTCGAGCTCGCGTCACGACTCGATGTCGACGAGCTCGACGTGGTCGCCGCAGCGGCGTGCTTCCACGATTCGATCTACACACCCGCCTCGAGCACCAACGAGGCTGACAGCGCCGAGCTCGCATCGGTCGAGCTCGCGGCGCTCGGTTGGTCGAAGATGAAGCAGCGACGCGTCGCAGCAATGATCGAGGGCACGACGCATCATCGCGACCCGCCCGACGACGCATCGGCCGCATTGTTCGATGCCGACCTCGCCGTTCTCGGCGCGGCACCAGGTCAGTACGAGCACTACCGCTCGGGTGTTCGCACCGAGTATCGCCATGTCGACGACGACGCATGGCGATCCGGCCGGGCGGCCGTGCTCAGATCGTTCCTCGACCGCCGGGTGATCTACGCCACCGCGGAGGGCCGAGCACGCTGGGAGACGCGTGCCCGCCGCAACCTCGCCGACGAGCTCGCTTCGCTCACGACCTGAGCGCAGGCGACACCGTCGCCCCGTCGCGACCGAGCGCCAGTTCGGCGCGCCCTGCACGACGCTCGGCGACCCAGTAGACGGCGCCAGCGACCACGGCGACGATACCCATCAGTGCCATCGCAGTCCGTAGCCCGATCACCTCGGCGAGCAGACCAAGCGGCAGTGCAGCGATCCCGAACCCCGCGAAGCTGAGCATCAGCAACGACTGGACGCGGCCACGATGAGCCTCGTCGGCGAGACCGAGTGCGATGGTGTTCGACAGCGACTGATAGCCGGTCGCTCCTGCGCCGACGAACACCGTCACGACGAATCCCGCCCAGAACGACGGGGCCGCACCCAGCACCACGACAGTGCCTCCGAAAACCAGTCCCGAAATCACCATCAGGTCGAACGCGCGGGGCCCGTCCGCATGACGAGCCGTCGACAGCGCCACCGCCACTGCCCCGATGGCGCTCGCGGACATGATCACGCCGACATAGCCGTCACTCAGCTCGAAGACGTCTTTCACGAGCGCAGGGATGAAGGCGACGTAGTTGAAGCCGAACATGATCACGAAGAACGAACTCACCAAGAGTCGCCGCAGCGCCGGGAAGTTCTTCACGTAGCGAACGCCGTCGGCGATATCAGCGAACGGGTTGCGGCCTGTCGATGCGGTGGTGGACGCCCCCTCCGGACAGCGGAGGAGCTGGAAGAAGGCGCATGCCGAGAACGCCGCGCTGACCAGATACGCACCACCGATGCCGAAGAAGGCGATACCGGCGAGCATCCCCGCGAACGCTGGGGCGAACACACGCGTCCCGTTGAGACTGAGCATCGAGAGCGTGATCGCGTTGCCGAGGTGGTCGCGCCCGACCAGTTTCGCGGCGAATGCGACGCGAGCCGGACCATAGAATCCGAACGCGAGCCCCTGAGCGACCGCTGCCACCAGCAACATCCAGAACTGGACCACGCCGGTCACCGTGACGAGACCCATACCGAGGGCACCGACGAACAGAACGCTCTGCGACGCCACCAACACCTTGCGGTTCGGAAGACGATCCGAGGCCACACCGCCGAGTGGGGTGGCGATGAGCATCGTCACACCGAAGCACAGATACACCAGGCCGAGAGCGCCCTCCCGACCCGTGAGATCCCATGCCAACACCCCGCGCAGCAGAAACTGCATCTGGACCGACATGAAGGCGAACGTGCCGGAGTACCACAGGTTTCGATAGGCCGGAATCGACAACGAAGAGAACGCTCCGCTCCCTGCGACGCGGTCGCGTGTCGTCGACTCCGGTGGTCTGGCCATCGGTCCACTCTGCCGTGTCGGCGCGACGGCGCACGAGATGGGAGGCGTGACGTGTGTCAGCAGGCAGACGGCCGCAGCCGCACTGCGTCAGTCGTCGGCGGCAGGCCGAGGCCGCTTGACCGGAACGGGAATGAGGGCTGGTTCCGGCTCCTGTTGGCCCGCGATGATCCCACCCACGACCGCGGCTGCGGCCCCGACGGCGACGATGATCGTGATCAACACGGAGTTCACCGTACCCGACGCACGCAGATCGAAACGGACGAACCGCCATGTTCTGCTGCTGTTCGCGAGTGGCAGACTGTCGGAATGACGGATCTGGAGACGATGCCCGTTGTCGAGCCCGATCTCGACACCGATCAAGAAACCGAGACCAGCGAGCCCACGTCGGCGCACATTGTCAAGGCCGGGCCAGGCGAGAACGGGGCCGCCATCGTGCTCGAGGCGCGAATCATGGGCACACCGATCGAGGCACTCTGCGGGTTCGTCTGGGTTCCGTCGAAAGACCCCAAGCAGCTTCCGGTGTGCCAGAAGTGCAAGGACATCTACGAGATGTACAAGTCGTTCAGCGACGGCGTGAACCGCGACGTGCCAGTCGATTGACCGAGCACTTTCCCGGGCGCCCCGATACACGGAGCCTTCGCATCCGACGGGCGGTACGAGCCATCCTGCTCACACCGGATGGCTACGTCCTGCTCGTGCGCTTCGAGTTCCCCCGGGGGACCGTCTGGGCGCTGCCCGGCGGCGGGCTCGACGGCGACGAGACCCATGTCGATGCGCTCCATCGCGAACTGGCCGAGGAGGTCGGCCTCCGCGGCGCGGTGATCGGGCCATACGTCTGGGATCGACTGCACGTGATCCCGATCGGCGACGGAACGTGGGACGGCCAGACCGACCGGTACCACCTCGTCGAGGTCCACGAGAGGTTCGACCCGACCCCCGACATGACGTGGGAGCAGCTCCGAGCCGAGTCCTTGCACGAGCTCCGGTGGTGGCACCTCGATGAGATCGCTGCCGACACCGACCGCCGCTTCGCACCGGGTCGGCTCGCCGAACTCCTTCGCGAGCTGATCGCACACGGCCCACCGCCGCGCCCCGTCGACACCGGCATCTGACCGTGCCATCCGACCCGTGTGGGTCAGCCGTGGTGACTGGTTCGGATGATCGCCGACTGCTGAGCGATCGCGAGCAGCCGACCGTCGCTGCTCCACAGACGCGCCGTGGAGTGACCGACCGAGCGAGAGAAACCGTCGGCGACGATCTCAACCTTGACCCACTCGGTCGGGCGAGTGTCGACGACCCGCACGGTGTTGTCGAGGCTCGTCCCACCGGGTGCGACGCCGAGCGCCGCGCACACGGCCATCGGGCCGAGGTCCGCAACGAACGCCTGGACGGCAGCCGAGTCGATCGACCCACTCGTCATACGGCACCACAGCACCAAAGGCGCCTGCTGCGGAAAACCCGTCGCAGCGTGGCCGACGGCACCCGATGCGACCCGTCGTTCGAAGTGATCGAAGAACGATCCGGCGACCGGCCGCTCGAACAGCTCGACGACGTCGGGGCAGTCGTCGGGGTCGGGCACCTCGGGCGGCGCACCAAACGACGTCTCGTCACCGGCCGGGCGAACGTTGTGGGCTGCGAGCGACGCGAGCACCACCTCGTTGCCGACCATGCCGGTGATGCGCGTCTGCGAGCTTGCGCGACCGGTCACGGCGACGTCGACCTCGAACCTCACACGATCGCCAGGGCTCGGTGAGCCAGCGAACTGTGTGGTGATCCACTGAAGCGGGCGGCCGGTCGCTCGTTCTGAGGCCTCGACGCTGGCCGCGATCCCGGTGCCGCCGTACATGAAACCGAACGGCGTACACAGATCGTCGGTCGCCTCGAGCTCGAACGACTGGAGGGGCGATGTCGCAGCTCCACTCGACGAAGGGGGCCCGTCGAGCCGACCCGATGGCGCGAGTCGGAGCAGGTCGAAGGTCGGAAGGGGTTCGGACGCGGCCACGGCGCCAGCATCGCGAGCGTCGGTGGCTCAGTACGAATCTGCAGCAGCGGGCATCGAGGTGGAGACGAGGCCTCCGTGTGGCAGGCTCGGGCACGTGAAGGTCGTCGATGTCTCGGTCTCGGTCATCCGCAACCCGCCGCCGTCGTTCGCGACTCGCCACTTCGTACTGGTTCGCGTCACCACCGACGACGGCCTGGTCGGGTGGGGCGAGGTCGCACCGACTGTCCTCTCCCCCGCGATCGCGGGGGCAGTGATCGTCGAGGCCGCCGATCGGGTGCTCGTCGGTCACGATCCTCGCCAGATCGAAGCGATGTGGACTCGAGTCGGTGCCGCGCCTGAACCGATGACGATCGCCGTCGTCGGTGCGCTGGAGATCGCGTGCTGGGACATCGTCGGCAAGGCCGTCGATCGGCCCGTCCACGAGCTCCTGGGTGGCCGCGCTCACACGAGTCTGCGTGCCGCAACCGTTCTCTATCCGAGCACCGGGTTCCGCGAAGTGCGCACCAACCACGAGCACGCCGCAGCACGCGCCGCGAACGAAGTCGAGCGTGGCTTCTCCGCCCTCGTCTTCGACGCGGCGAACTCCACCCCGTCGAGTGCACCGGCGATGCCGACCCAGGACGACGTGGTGGCGACCACACAGATGCTCGCGTCGGTCCGATCCGCTGTCGGCACCGACGCCGACGTCGTGGTCAGGATGGGCGGCGCGTACACCGCTGCCGCGGCGGTCCGACTGGCCCACGAACTCGAAGCTTTCGATCCGCTGTGGCTCGATCAACCGTGCAGCGACGACCGCCCTGATGCCCTGGCGGTCGTGTCGTCGGGCAGTTCGGCACCAGTCGGCGCCGGCGCCACGCTCTCCACTGCCGCCTCGTTTGCCGCACTCGCCCGGGCGGGAGCTGCGGGCGTGTGGCGACCAGACCCCGGCCGATGCGGCGGCATCCTCGCTGCGCGGAAGGTCGCCGCGCTTGCGGAGGCGAACGGGGTTCTGATCGCACCGACGATGAGCGGCGGCCCTGTGCTCGGCGCGGCCGTGGTCCAATTCGCCGTGGCGACGGCGAATCTCCTCGTCGTCGAAGGCGTCCGTGAGTGGGGCGGCATCCACGCAGACCTCCTCACCACTCCGATGCCGTGGAACGCAGGCCGCATCGACGCGCCGGAAGGGCCCGGCCTCGGGATCGAGATCGACATCGACGTGGCGAATCGGCACGCCTGGACCGACGCCCCGCTCCCGCCGCCACCTGCTTGACCCGGCCGACATCATCGACAGATGACCTATCAGGAACCCGAATTCCTCCCGTGGGACGGCCGCCGCGTCCCGCTCACGTTCGTGGCTGGCTACCTGGGCGCTGGGAAGACCACGGCGATCAACGAAGTGTTGGCGACGACGCGTCGCCCGATCGCGGTGATCGTGAACGATGTCGGCGAGGTCGACGTCGACGCCGCGCTGATCCGTCGGCGCACTGCGGACACGATCGAATTGTCCGACGGATGCGTCTGCTGTTCTTCGGTCGACGGGTTCGGCGCCGCCTTCGACACGATCCGAGCACGACCCGAGCCGCCCGATCACATCATCGTGGAGCTCAGCGGCATCGCGGAACCGAAGAACGTGTTGCCGTGGGGATCGTCGGCTGGCTTCATCCTCGATGGTGTCGTGACCGTTGTCGCCGTCGACCAACTCCAGCCAGACGGTGTTCCTGCGTGGATGCGTGCCCATCTGGAGGCGCAGATCGCTGAGGGCGACCTGATCGTGCTCACTCGAACCGACGAAGCAACACCGATCGAGACGACCGCTGCCCGTTCGACCATCGCGGCCCTCGCTCCAGGTGCACCCGTGGTCGACGCAGGATTCGGGAGGCGCGAGCCTGGCTCGCTCGGCCGCTTCCTCGCACTCGGCGGCCACCGCGACGGGTCACCCGGCGAGGTCGCCGGGCCGACCCTGTTCGATCTGCACGAGACCCACACGGTTCCGCTCGACCGAACGTTGACCAACAACGGGCTCGACGCGCTCGTCTCGACACTGGACGATCACTTCGCCGACCGGGTCGTGCGCGCCAAGGGAGTCGTCGAACTCGACGACGGCAGCCAGATGCTGGTCCAACGCGCTGGAGTACGAGTGTCGATCACCCAGCTCACCGCCACGGAACGCGTCGCAGGCCCGACCGGGATCGTCGTGATCACCGTCCCGGAACCGGGCTGAGCTGGACTCCACCACCGTCCGAGTCCGGTGAGATTCTCGGGCGTTGCAGCCCGACGGGCCCAACCGGCCCGGAGAAACGTGGTTAAACGGTCGTGTAACGGTCCGATTGAGACAGTCGCCTCGACTCAATCGACTCATCACAGGAGACTCACCGTGCTCGACCATCCAGGCAGTTCACCCATCACCGACACCGGTGAACCGCAACCCCGAACGGGACGCACGCCGACCAGCCGCGGCGTCCGGACGACGCGTCGCGCCATCGCCGCAACCGCGGTCCTCGCCGTGCTCGCGTCCTCGACCGCCACGGCCTCGAACTCGTTCGAAGGTCGGGCGATCAACGGAGCCGGGAACAACGTGGCGGCGCCCGCCCTCGGGGTCGGGCCGGGCCTGTACGCGCGCCTCGACTACGGGCCTTCGCTCCCCTTCCGTAACGCCTACGCCGACGGGCTCGGCATGCCTGCCCGAAGCGACGGTCCCAACACCAGAACGATCAGCAACGTGCTCGCGGACCAGGACTCCTCGATCCCCGAACCACTCGGACTGAACGACGTCGCCGCCTGGTGGCTGTTCCACGTACACATCGACATCGCCGTGGGGGCCCAAGGCCCCGTCGACGCCGCCATCTCGGTGCCGGCGGACGACCCGGTCTTCGATTCCGACGGCTCGATCGCCTTTCGACGATCGTTCTCGTCGGTCGAACTCGGCATCCCCATCCCCACGCGAGAGATCCTCAATACACCGACGGCCTTCCTCGACAACGATTCCATCTACCGGACGAACGCCGTCGACTCGGCCGCCGTCCGGGAAGGCGTCGGCGGTCGGCTGAAACTGCAACCGACGGCCAGTGGCGAGTTGGTCATGCCGAGCATCGAGTACGTGCGAAACACACCGGGTGGGGCGGGCTCGTTCCTCGCTCCACCGGCACCGGTGCTGTTCCCGGTCTCGCTGGCCGCCCCGACGACGGGCGGCGCGTTCCCGCCCGGCGCAGCGATCGCGACGGTCCTGATGCGTGAGCACAACCGAGTCGCCGACGAGCTGTCCTCGCTTCACCGGCGTCAACAGCGGGCGCTCGGAATCCCCGCTGAACACGACGATGCCGCCGCCCACGACGACGCCGTGTTCGATCTCGCCCGAGCGATCGTCGAGGCCGAGCTCCAGTCGATCACGTACCGCGAAGTACTCCCCGCACTCGGTGTCGAGCTTCCCGCATACGATGGATACGACCCGTCGGTCGACCCGACGCCCAGCGTCGAGTTCGCGACCGGCCCGTTCCGAGTC
>JBGCFW010000385.1:0-13182 GCA_045107155.1 Ilumatobacter sp.
GAATGGTTCCGGGCGATGCGGGCACGGTCATCACTAGCGTCGGGCGGACGCGGCACGGATCAGCAGCTGTACTCATCGGAGCTCCCATGGACACCATCGACACCTCGAACGAGACCGGCCCGTCGTTCTCCGGCGCGCCCGACGAATCGCCCGTACCGGCATCGGTCGCGGAGTCCGACACCGGCTCGACGCCCCCAAGGCGGTCGGTCATCACGACGCTCGCGACCGGCGCGGCCCGTCGGTGGCGGGTCACCGCGGCGTTCTTCCTCGTCGTCCTCCTCGCTGGCGGGTATTCGTTCGCCTACGGGCTCGATCGCGAGGGGTTCCCACCCATCAACACGCCGATCTCAGTCGTGTCCGGAACGTACTTCGTCGACGATGCCGAGCGCGTCGACGAAGAGGTCGTGGCACCGTTGGTCGATGCCTTCGTCGCCGTCGATGGCGTCGTCGAGGTCACGAGTGAGGCCCGCGAGAGCTCCTTCGGTGTCACCGTCGAGTTCGAGGACTCGATCAACTCCGACGACGGCACTGAACGCCTGTTGGCGGTCGATGTCGACATCCCGTCTGAGGCAAACATCGCGTACAACGCGATCAACGCAGCCAAGTTCGTCGGCCAGTACGACTCGCTCGTCTCGGTCGTCGGGCCCGATGGCGCGACCAACGAGCAGTTCCAGGAGCAGGCCGAGCTGTTGGCGGGTTACCTGCGCCAGGACAGCGAGATCGCCGTCGCGGACGTGCGTGACCTCATCACCGAGCAGGTGAACCCCCAGACCGGCGAAGAAGAGGCGCGGCTCACGCGCTTCACGCGCGTGGCGCTCGGCGAGGGCGGCTACCGCGACGCGGCTGCGGTGGGCATCATCAGGCCCGAGACCTCCGATCTCGACGTTCTCGACTTCAACGATCGAGTGAGTGAGCTGCTCGACGACGGGTCTCTGCCGCTGTCCGAAGGCTTCGATGCAGAGATCACCGCTGACTTCGCGAACGGCGTTCGACAGCAGCTGTCGTCGCTCACGACCAACCTGCTCACCGGCTTGGTCGCCGTGTCGGTCGTCAGCCTCTTGCTGATCGGCTGGCGCGTTGCGCTCATCACGGCGCTTTTCATGGGCACCGTGGTGCTCGGCTCGCTGGTCGGACTGCTGTCGATCGGGTACACGCTCAACACGATCACGCTGTTCGGTCTGATCATCTCGCTGGGTCTTCTGGTCGATGATGCGATCGTCATCTCGGAGTCGATCGATGCGAACAAGGACGAACCCGACCCGTCCGAAGAGGTCGAGTCCGTCGGCGTGATCAGGCGTGCCATCGACCGGGTCGGGACGGCCTCGTTCGCGGGGACGCTCACCACGGTCGTGGTGTTCTCGCCAATGCTGTTCGTCGGGGGCATTCTCGGGGAGTTCATCCGACCGATCCCCGCGACCGTGATCGTCACGCTCTTGCTGTCGTTCCTGTTCTCGATCGTCTTCATCCCGGCGGTCGCCCGAGCGTTGGTCTTGCGGTCGAAGTCCGCGCCCAACCCGATCGTGCGCGCTGAGAAGAGCGCGGCACGAGCGGTCGGCCGTCTCGCGGGGTACCCGGCCGGCAACGGCTGGTCGGGCCGCGCTGCGGGCTTCGGTCTCGCAGCCGTTGCACTCGTCGCCGTGATGGCGGGCGGCTCCATCGCCGGCACGCTCGGGTTCTCGATCTTCCCGAGCGGCAGTGACTCCGTCGGCCTGAGTGTCGGCGCCGAGTTCGACAACGGCACCACGATCGAGGAGGCCGACGCGATCGCACGTGACATCGACAGCGTCGTCACCGATGTACTCGGCGCCGAGCTCGACACAGCGCAGTACGTCCGGGGCAACGAACGGCTCATCGAGACCTTCATCGACCTCACCCCGATCGACTCGCGGTCGATCACCGCACCAGAGTTCGTCGAAGAGATCGAGACCCGGGTCGCCGGCATCGCCGGGGCGCGGGTCACCGTCAGCCAGCTCGAGAACGGTCCGCCGGTGCTCGAGTTCCCGTTCGCCGCCCAGATCGACGTCACCGATGACACGCTTGCCGCGGGTCAGCAGTTCGCCGAAGATCTTCGCGACGATCTCATCGGCCAGGAGATCCTCGTCGGCGGAGAGACCGTGACCGTGATCGACGCAGTCGTGTCGACCGATGGTGTGATCGGACGTATCGACGGGGATCAGTACCTCGAGGTTCGCGCCAAGTACGACACCGAAGATGGGCTCACCGGCGTGTTGAACGAGACCGAGACCTACGTGAACGGTGCGTTCCCGACGAGCGACATCGAGCAGCGCGGGCTCGCCGCCGATGCGCTCACCTTCGACTTCGGGCTCGAATCGGACAATCAGGACGACTTCGCCGCGCTCGGTATCGCCGGGCTCGTCGCACTGTTGCTGATGCTCGTACTCATCACGGTGCAGTTCCGCTCGCTGGCGCAGTCATTGCTCATCTTCCTGGCGATCCCGTTCGGCTTCTTCGGAGTGACGGTCGCTCTCTCGGCAACCGGCAACCCGCTCAGCTTCCTGTCGACGGTGGGCTTCATCGCGCTGATCGGTGTTGCGGTGAACAACACGATCCTGCTCGTCGACGCGGCGAACCAGGAGCGTCGAGCCGGGGCCACGGCCGGTGAGGCGATCAGTTCGGCCGTCGAGTCGCGCTTCCGTCCGCTGGTCGCGACGACGATCACCACCGTCGCAGGCCTGTTGCCGCTTTCGTTGAGCGATCCGTTCTGGGAGTCGCTCGGCTTTACGCTGATGGGTGGCCTGCTCAGCTCGACGTTCCTCGTCCTGCTCAGCTTTCCGGCGTTCTACCTCGGGCTCGAAGCGGTGCGAACCCCGGTCCGCAACGTGGTCCGGCGCGCCCGCAACAAGCCCGAAGTCGCCTAGACCCGTCTCGGTGCTCGGTACCATTCCCACATGGGTTTGTTGAACGCACGGAACCTTCGCAAGGCCAAGGACCTCCTCGAGAAGAACCGCCACAAGGTTGGTGACGTGGTCGAGAAGGCCGGGACGCAGCTCGACAAGGTGAGCAACGGCAAGACCGCCAACGTCACGTCCAAAGCCTCGGATGCGGCGAAGAAGTACTCGGCGGGGAGCAACGCGACGCACCACGGCATCGACACGCCGAACACGATGCCATCCGGTCAGCACGATCTGGCGAACGAGGCCGAGGCGAAGCGTCGGCAGGCCGAGGCGGCGGGCGCCGTCACGGGTGCGGCCAACGCCTTCACGAACTTCATGAACAAGGCTGCTGAGAAGCTCGAGGCATCCGGCTCGAACGATCCAGCGAACGTTGCGTCGAAGGGCGAGCCGGCTCCGGCCGACGAGGTTCCCGTCGATCAGTTCGACAAGGGCTGAGCGGAACCCGCGAGTCGGACCGTTTCCGTACGCGTCAGACGTTGACGGCTTGTTCGACACGCCCGTCGGCGTGTCGGGCGAAGCGTGTCGGGTCGGTGCCGTGGGTGGGTTCGGGCGTCGGCCAGGGCCATCCACCGAACTGAGTCTGGCGATAGTCGGAGAACGCTTGGGCGATTTCCTCTTCGGTGTTCATCACGAACGGGCCCTGCTGTGCCACGGGCTCGCCGATCGGTCGACCCTGCATCACGAGGAGTTCGGTGTGCCCATCGCTCGTGAGGTTCAGATCCTGTGAGGCATCGACAACGGCCCCTGTCGAGGCGCCGATCTGGTCGCTCCCTCCGTCAGAGGTCGCGATCGCGAGGCCGTCGCCCGAAAAGAGATAGAGGACCCGGGCGACGCCGTCGGCGGCGGCGGGCATCGTCCAGGTCGAACCCGGCTCGAACACGACGTGCCACAGCGCGACGTCGGCGTCGTCGCGGGCCGCATAGGACGCGGGTGGTGGCGACAGCGGATCGGCATCACCCAATCGCCCGGCGATCACCGTGACCGTCACTGCCGGATCCTCGGGCCCGGTGGTGACGACGTGGCGTGGAATGTCGTGGTCCCACAGCATCGTGAAGTGCGCATCGACCATCTTGTCGGCCGCCGGCAGGTTCATCCAGATCTGGAAGAGTTCGAGCGTGTTCGGGCTGTCATCGTCCAGCAAGGGGAACATCTCGGCGTGCTGGATGCCTCCTCCAGCCGTCATCCACTGAACGTCGCCTTGGCCGTATCGAGCCGTCGCCCCGAGGGAGTCGCTGTGGTCGACGAGGCCGCGGCGAACGAACGTGATGGTCTCGAAGCCCCGGTGAGGGTGCTGGGGGAACCCCGGTACGGCGCTGCCGTGGTACATCCGCCAGCCGTCGGTCGGGTCGAAGTCGTTCCCGATCGGTCGTCCGTCGAGCGTTGCGTCAGGCCCGAGTTGGCCGTTGGCCGAGGGGTACTCGTCGAGGTGGTGGACGCAGAAGAGGAATGGATCGATCGTCGGCCACTGGAAGCCGAGCGGAACGGTCTGGAGCACGGGGGCCGACATCCGCACAGTTTATGTGCGGTCGCAAGGAAATCAGCAGCCGAGGTGCGAGAGGTCAGGCTGCGACTTCGGGATCGCAACGGTCACCAGCGTGCCGCGGGGCTCGTTTCGATCGATCGAGATCCGTCCACCGTGGCTCTCGACGAGCGCACGTGCGATCGCCAAACCGAGGCCGGAGCCGTGTGCATGGGCGTCGCGCCCGCGCTGATAGGGCTCCATCAGTCGCTCGGCGTCGGACAGATCGATGCCGGGCCCTTCGTCGGCGACCGCGATCACGGCGAGCCCCGCGTGTTGGCGAGCCGAAACGGTGATCGGCGTCTCGGGCGGCGTGTGGCGGACCGCGTTGGTCACCAGATTCACCAGGACGCGCGAGATGGCGTTCGGGTCGACATCGACGGCGAAGTGCTCGACATCGATGTCGACCGGATTCTCCATCAGCACCTGAGCGAGGCTGTGGTCGATGATCTCGGCGACCTGCACCGAGGTCGTGTGCAACTTCGATGTCGGCCGACCCGGCTGCGTCGCCCGAACGAGGTCCGACAGCATTGCCTCCGCGTCGCGGGCGAGGTCGCGCAGGCGTGACGTCTGTGTGGAGACCGGCTCATCGACCTGCGTCGCGATCGATTCCGCGTGAAGACGTATCGCGGCAAGCGGCGACGACAGATCGTGGGCGACGGTCTTCACCAGGGTGTCCCGCTCGGTCGCGAGATCGAACAGTTCGGCGTTCGTGCGTTCCAGGTCGGCTCGGTACCGCTCGCTCTCCTCGACCGCGTCCCGTTCGCGTTCGACGGCGAGCCGGAGTCGGAGAAGCTGCTCGGCGACCGCCGCGAGCTCGAGCAGGCGTTCGCGCTCGCTGTCGTTCAGCCGACTCGGCTGTCGATCGATCACGCACAAGGCACCTACCGGGAGCTGTCCGTCAGGTCGGAGCGGCACGCCGGCGAAGAATCGTGCACCGGTCGAACCGGTCACGAACGGGTGCTCGCAGAACCGGTGGTCGAGGGTGAGGTCGGGCGATTCGAACACGCCGGTCGGGTGGTCGGCGATCAACCAGTTGCTGAACGCGAGTTCGCGAGGAATCTGATCGACATCGAGCCCGAACCTGGACGCGAACCACTGAGTGTGCTCGTCGACGAGCGTCACCAATGCGACCGGGGTGCCGCAGGCGTGGGCGGCGAGCGACGTGATGTTGTCGAACAGCGGCTCGGTGACGCCGACGGTGTAGCCGAGCTCCGCCAGCAGCGCGAGTCGTGCGGCTTCGCGCCCAGGCTGCTGGTCGGTCGACATCTCACATCACCGTAGGCCGCGGGTGGCGGCCACGTCGCCGTCATGAACGAACCAGCTCGTCACGGCTGCGGGGAGCATCACGAGGCCCATCGCCAGGAAGCCCCACTGGTACGCCGAGAGCCGGTCGATCGCAGGCGCGGCGTCCCCGCCCACGGCTGACACGTTCGCGGCGATCACCGATGCGGCGAGTGCGACGCCGGCCGCGAACGAGATCTGCCGTTGCGTGTTGAACACCGAGGTCGCGCGTCCGGTCTCCGCGTTGGAGACGGTCGCATACACGGCGGTCTGGATCGACACGAACACCATGCCCACGGATGCGCCGCGCACGAATGACCCGGCAGCGATCTGCCAGAGCGGCGTGTCGAGATCAGCGAGCGCGAACGAGGCGGTCGCGGTCGCCGTCATCGTGATGCCGACGATCATCAACCGGCGCGGTCCGACGACTCGATACAGCCGCCGCCCGATGAGATTGGACACGATGAATATCGCAACCGCCTGAGGGGCCTGGACGAGACCGGACTGGGTCGCGGTCAGACCCCGAAGTGTCTGCATGTAGAGGGGAAGCACGAAGATCCAGCCGAAGAACCCGGCATAGACCATCGACGACGAGATGTTGATCACCCGGAACAGGCGGTCGGAGAACAGCCGGAGCTGCAGCATCGGTCGCTCGATTCGGAGTTCGACGAACACCAGAGACACGATCGCGGCCACTCCGATCGCCCCCGTCGCCAACGTCGGAGTCGCGAGCCAACCGTTCTCGGGCCCGGTCGAGAGGGTGTAGATCAACAGCGACACGCCCGTGGCCGACAGGACGAGACCACCGAGGTCGAGTCGGCCGGCCTCGCCGCCCTCTTCCTCTCGAAGCCATGCCGCTGCGAGCGCGAGCGCGAAGATGCCGATTGGCAGGTTCACGTAGAAGATCCATCGCCAGTCGATGTTGTCGACGATGACACCGCCGAGCACTGGACCGATCGCCGGTGCCACCACCGCGACACTGAGCACACCGACCGTTGCCGTCGAACGCTCTTCGAGCGGGAACGCACGGAACAGCATCGCGCTACCGATCGGCGTGATGAGTCCCGCACCCAGTCCCTGCAGGATGCGAGCTGCAATCAAGAGGGGCAGCGTCGGCGCCGCGCCGCACAGCCCGGAGGCCAGCACGAACACGGAGAGTGCCACGAGGAACATTCGCTTGGTTCCGAAGCGATCGCCGAGCCAGCCTGCGGCCGGGATGATCGCTGCGAGGGCGAGCAGATACGACACGGCGACCCACTCGATGTCGGTGGACGACACGCCGAACTCTCGAGCGAGCGTGGGGAGCGCGACGTTGACGATGGTGCCGTCGATGATCGTCATGAACAGCCCGGCGATGTACACCACCATCACCCGATACCGGTACTGCATCGTGTTCGAACCTAGGCGCGACGCCGGTGTCAGGAACTCATCCGGCCACTCGGGGCGGCGCGATCGGCGTCCGCCGAGCTGAAGCAGCCCGGCGCGAACTGCGTCGAGCGCAGCCGCCGACAGACCTTCGACGGTCAGGAGTCCGTCGAGCTCACGGGCGCCCAGGGCTGGACCGCCTGGTCGCCAGGTTTCGACGTCGGCCATGCTGAGCCCACCCGGACGGCGCCGAAGAGACCCACCCTCGAGAGATCACAACATCTCGTCGCGACGCTCTCGACGGCCCTCGGTCAGGCGTTCGGGCCCGGAACGGCGAGTCCCAACCTGCGAGTCGTCGTCGTTCCTCCAACGCCGTGTGTGGCGATTCGAAAGAAATGGGTCAGCGCCGATGACCGAAGTAGGTTCTGCGAGCCGCTGATGGCATTCCCGGGGAGGAATCACGGACATGACCGATGACAACCATGCGCTCCAGGCCAAGGTCGCCCAACTCGAAGCGCAGCTCACAGGTGCGCCCGGAGCGCCGCCGCCTCAAGGAATCCCGACCTGGGTGAAGGTGGCTTTCGCGGTGTTGGGCGTCGCCGTGCTCGTTGCGATCGCGCTGCTACTCCTGAACCGGAACAGCGACGATGATGAGTCGATCGCGACATCGGGGCTCACTGAGCAACAGATCTTCGACCTCCAGCAAGAGTGCTTCCAGAACGTGCCCCCGCTGTTCTTCGACGAGGTCGGCAACTGCTACTCGCAGGACCCCACCGGCTTGAACGAGGCGCAGCGCGCTGCGATTCTCGTGGCCCGGCCTCTGGCCAATGGTGCTGCGACCACGACGGTCGCAGCGGGCGACGGCTCGACTGCAGCCCCGGCGGCTCCGGCGGCTCCCGCAGCGCCGTCGAACCCCGCTGCGCCACAGGCGCCCGTCGCTCCGGCTGCGCCGACGACCGCTGCCGGTGCGGCAGCACCGGTCACGACAACAGCGACCCCAGCGGCTCCGACCACCACGGCAGCGACGCCGGCGGCACCGACGACTGCACCCACGGCGCCGACGACCGCTCCGACGGCGACCACCGCACCGCCGACGACGGCCGCTCCGGCCGGACTCACCTTCGGCAACCCGGGATCGGCATGGAACGTTGCGCTCGCGCCGCCTCCGCCGGTCGGTTACAGCACCGTGACGGAGTGTCAGAACGAGGACCCCCGCAGCGCTGCGTGCAACGCCTACTTCGACCTGCCGAAGAACGTCACGATCTACATCGGGCTGGTCAACGGCAGCGCCAACGGTAGCGCCCGGAACATCGTCACACAGGGCACGATGGTGCTCGGCGAGCGGACCACCCTCGTCGCGCAGCTGTCCAACGCCTCCGGCGTGCAGAGCGAGTACTTCTTCTCCGGGACAGCCGGCCCCGGTTGCACCTTCAGCGGCTCGTACAGCCACCTGTTCAGCCGACCGGCGAATTCCGCCGATGTCGGTCCCCGTTCGCCGGCGAACCCCGATTCGTTGTTCCCCACCCAGGGCAACTTCAACATGAGTTACCAGGGCAACGACTGCCCGAACTGATCACGACGGCAGCCCCACCCTGATGCTGGCTCTCGTGGCGATCGCCGCGAGAGCCAGCATCCTGTGTGTGTGGCACACGGCAGGACAGCGCTCAGCGATGAGCGCCGCGGCGCGGGCGTCGAGGCGCGCCGAAGCGCGGCGACAGCGATCCTCGATCACGATCGCCTCGGATATCCCGACGGTCTGCCGATCGTCGATCGTCATGACGAGCTGCTGGAGGTCATCCGCGACCACCAGGTGGTGATCGTCGCCGGCGAGACCGGATCCGGCAAGAGCACACAGATCCCCAAGCTGTGCATCGAGGCCGGCCGCGGCGTCGAGGGCGTCATCGGCCACACGCAACCGCGACGCGTCGCGGCGCGCACGATCGCCGAGCGTGTCGCCAGCGAATTGGGGTCGGAGCTGGGCGCCGATGTGGGCTACTCGGTCCGGTTCACCGACAACGTCTCCGACGGGACACTCATCCGCGTGATGACCGACGGCATCCTCCTCGCCGAGATCCAGCGCGACCGAATGCTGCGTCGTTACGACACGCTCATCATCGACGAGGCACACGAGCGCAGCCTGAACATCGACTTCATCCTCGGCTATCTCAAACAGCTGCTTCCGCAGCGGCCCGATCTGCAGGTGATCGTGACCTCGGCCACCATCGACACCGGGCGATTCGCCGAACACTTCGCCGGCACCGACGGGACGCCGGCGCCGGTCGTGAGCGTGTCCGGGCGGACCTATCCGGTCGAGATGCGCTATCGCCCGTACGGCGAGGAAGAGCTCGATGACGATGCCGACAGCGACAGCGTGAGCCGGCCGCGTCGTCAGCGCGTCGACCAGCGTGACCAGGTCGACGCGATCATCGATGCCTGCGAGGAACTCGAGGCGGCCGGCGACGGCGACGTCCTCGTGTTCTTGTCCGGTGAGCGTGAGATCCACGACACCGCTGATGCGATCAAGAAGAAGAACTGGCGCGGGACCGAGGTGCTCCCCCTGTACGCCCGGCTCTCGTCGGCCGAGCAGCAGCGCATCTGGCAACCGCATCGGGGACGCCGAATCGTGCTCGCCACGAACGTCGCCGAGACGTCGATCACCGTCCCCGGCGTTCGCTACGTCGTGGACGCCGGCACCGCTCGCATCTCGCGCTACTCGCGTCGGCTGAAGGTCCAACGCCTTCCGATCGAACCGGTCTCGCAAGCGTCGGCCAACCAGCGAGCGGGTCGCTGTGGCCGAGTGGCGCCGGGAATCTGCATCCGCTTGTACTCCGAGGACGACTTCGAGGCTCGCCCGGAGTTCACCGACCCCGAGATCCTCCGCACGAACCTCGCCTCGGTCATCTTGCAGATGGCCAACATCGGTCTCGGTGATCTCGCCCGGTTCCCATTCGTCGAGGCGCCCGACTCTCGTTCGATCCGTGATGGCGAAGCGCTCCTCGAAGAGCTCGGCGCGGTGTCGATTGCCGACCGCAAGCGTGACGGGGTCCGCCTCACGAAGATCGGGCGCAAACTGGCCCGGATTCCCGCCGACCCTCGGCTCGCACGCATGCTCATCGAGGCCGAGCGGCGCAACTGCGTGCGCGAAGTCCTCGTGATCGTCTCGGCGCTGTCGATCCAGGACGTTCGGGAACGCCCCGCCGACAAGCGTGAGCAGGCAAACGAGTTCCACAACCGTTTCAAGGTGAAAGGGTCTGACCTGCTCGGGATCGTGGCGCTGTGGGATCACGTTCGTACCAAGCAGCGGGAGCTGTCGGGCAACCGGTTCCGGCGGATGTGTCGCGACGAGTTCATCCACTACCTGCGTGTGCGTGAGTGGGTCGATCTGCATCGCCAGCTCAAGCGGGTGGCGGCTGACATCGGGATCACGCAGAACTCCGTCGACGCACACCCCGATCACGTCCATCAGGCGCTGCTCGCCGGACTGCTCAGCCAGGTCGGCATGCGCGACCGCGAGACCCGGTCCTATCGGGGCGCCCGCCAGGCCGAGTTCGTCGTGGCGCCCGGGTCGGTGCTCACCCGGAAGCCCGTCGATTGGGTGATGGCTGCTGAGCTCGTCGAGACCAATCAGCTCTACGCCCGCCGCGTCGCAGAGATCGACCCGAAGTGGGCCGAACGCGCCGGCGAACATCTCGTCAAGCGCTCGTACGGCGAACCGCGTTGGGACCCGAAGGGCGGCCGGGCCGTCGTGACCGAGCAGGTGACGTTGTACGGGCTGCCCCTCGTGACCGATCGCGTGATCGGTTACGACCGGGTCGACTCCGAGGCGGCGCGCGCCTGGTTCATCACGAAGGCGTTCGTTGAAGGACCCGAAGACGGCTGGCGGAACCGGTCGGCGGGCGACCAGGTCGCCGACGCGTGGCGCAACCGGCAGCAGTTCCTGACCCACAACGACGACGTGTTGCAGCGGATGGCGTCGTTGAGCGACCGGACGCGCGGTGTCGAGATCATCGACGACGATGCGCTCTTCGCGTTCTACGACGAACGCGTCGGCGACGAGGTCACGAGCACCCAGAAGTTCGACAAGTGGTGGAAGCGCGAGCGAGTGGAACGACCCGAGCTGCTGCACCTCACCGATCGCGCACTCGGTGAGCTGGTCGGTGCCCGTTCGGTGGACCTCGACGCGTTTCCCGATGTGTGGCGCCAGGGTGACATCGAGCTGCCGCTCACGTATCGATACGCGCCCGGTGAACCGCTCGACGGGGTGACGGTCCACCTTCCCCTCAACGGGTTGAACCAGCTGAGCGACGATGGTTTCGACTGGCAGGTGCCGGGTCACCGAGACGAAGTGGTCGAACAGTTGATGCGTTCGATCCCGAAGGCGATTCGGCGCGAGTTGATCCCGTTCGCCGACACCGTCGATGCGGTGCTGGAACGGCTGGGTTCGCCGTCGGGCCAACTCGTCGACCGTCTCGCAGCAACCGTCACCGAGGTGACCGGCGTCCGCATCGGGTCCGAGGCATTCGACGCTCGCGTGCTCGACGCACACCTGGTGATGAACTACGTCGTGTCCGACGACTCGGGAGAGGTCCACGACGTCGGTGTCGACTTCGCGGCGATCAAGGCCCGTCTCGCCGGAACTGCTCGCGAGTCGATCGCGGCGGCGGCGCCGATCGAAGAACGGCGAGGGCTCACCACATGGGACGTCGGCGACCTGCCCCAGATCGTCGAGTCGTCGGACCGAGCGCTGGATGTGAAGGCGTACCCGACGTTGCTCGACGTCGGCGACAGCGTGTCGCTGCGTGTCGTCACCACACCCGCACTCCAACAGCGCGCGATGCGCGGCGGGGTTCGCCGCCTGCTGCTCCTCGATGCTGCACCCACACATTCGTCGATCGAGCGCTTGGTGACCAATGCCGGGCGGCTCGCACTGGCGGGTGCCGATCTCGGCGTCGGGACGATCGTCGACGACTGCATCAGTGCCGCCGTCGACCGGATCCTCGATGAACACGGCTCGCTGCCCTGGACCGAAGCGGAGTACGCCGACCTACGAGCCGAGGTGCGGGCGAAGGGTGCGAATCGCGCCGGGACGGCGCTCGGAGGCGCAGTGACCGTCGTCGCCGCAGCCGCGGCCGTGAACGAACAGCTCGCGGTGCGCCGTCACGAGGCGTTCGCCGAGACGATCCATGACGCGAACCTCCACCTGGCTCGGTTGGTGTATCCCGGCTTCGTCTCGGCGCACGGCGTCGCTCGAACGCTGGACATCGAGCGCTACGTGCGCGGCATCCGACATCGTCTCGAGAACCTCGCGGGAGCCGCTGACCGTGATCGAGCCCGGATGGCGGCGGTGCTGCCACTGGAGCAGCGGTACACGACCTTCGTCGACCAGGTGCCGCCCGCTGATATGACGCCCGACATCGCCACGATCCGGTGGATGCTCGAAGAGCTGCGGATCCAGACCTTTGCCCAACAGATCGGCACCAAGGGCTCGGTCAGCGTCAAGAAGATCAATCAGCGTCTCGCCGCGGCGGGCGCCTGAACCGGCGGAGGCTCGCGATCGGGCCCAAGACGCTGCGGCCGCGAGCCCACAGCCGGGGCGGTTGGTGCCGCGATCGCGTATCGTCGAGCCTCGTGAGCAAGCGCACCGGAGTGAAGAACCCTGATCCGATCTCGGTCAAGAAGGCCGCCGAGATCGACGTGGCCTCGAAGATCGACGGCGCCATCAGCCGACTCGGGACGCTGCAGCGGTCGTTGTTGTTCGCCGAGATCTCGATGCTGTCGTATCTGCACGACGACGAGGCGACGCCGGTGTTCGAAGCGGTCGGGTTCAGCCAGGTGCGCTATGTCGAACACGACGGCTCACAGGCGTATGAATTGGGGACCGAGCATGATCTGGTGATCGTATGTCGCGGCACCGAACCGAACGAGTGGAACGACATCAAGGCCGATGCGAACGCGTTGACGGACCTCGCCGAGACGGTCGGCCGCGTGCATCGTGGCTTCAAGCGCGAGGTCGACGACATCTGGCCCGAGTTGGAAGAGTCCTTGCGCGACGAGATGCGAGACGTCTGGTTCTGCGGTCATTCGCTCGGCGGTGCGATG